>CAYHCX010000003.1:54655-67737 GCA_964355095.1 uncultured Acidobacterium sp. | reverse complement strand
CACCATGGAGGGCGACGGCTTTAGCCGTCGCCAGGCGGAGGCTGAAGCCTCCGCCCTCCCGACGATCACGACACCGGCGATGACGCGTGCGGGCGTGATCCTGGGAACGGCAGCCTACATGTCTCCCGAGCAGGCGCGAGGGCGCGTCGTCGACAAGCGTGCCGACATCTGGGCCTTCGGGGTCGTGCTCTACGAAATGCTGACGGCCCGCCGCTGAAGGTCGGTGACGATGCCGATCGGGTGTATCTGCGGCGCTGGTCGGCCGCCCTCGGCGTCGGCGACCTGATCGAGCGAGCCTTGGTGGACGCAAGCAGCTGACCTCGCACATCCGACAACGACCCGCGACTGACCTAGGGGTGGCTGAAGGTTGAGGCGTTGGGGATGAGCTGGAAGAACAGATGTTCGGGCGTGTTTCCCTGCCAGTGGCCGGACACCCTGGCGTAACCGATCACGACGAACAGGATCGCCGCGACGCCGATCGCAATCCGCGGCGCCGTCACCCGGCGGCGACCGACCAGCGTTCGCATCTCCAACGCGTCTTTCACCGGGCATACCGTCACGCAGGTGAGGCAGCCGTTGCATTCCGGCGTGCGCACGGTCATCAGCCGGTCCACCGGGATCAATGATGGGCACGCCTGGGCGCACTTGCCGCAGTCGATGCACGAGATCGGGTCGCGCGTGATGCGCGTGGGGCTCAGCATCGACACCAGTCCCATCAGCGCGCCGTACGGGCAGAGATAGCGGCACCAGAAGTTCTTCGTGAACACCGACAGAATCACCAGCGCCAGGCAGACCTGGATGGTGAGGCGGCCGGCGTCACGGAAGAAGTCGAGCATCTTGACGTCGGCGACCAGCCCGTACGGACTCGACAGGAATGCGCGCAGTTCCGGTACCGGCATGCTGACCACGGCATACGCGAACAGTCCCAGCAGGATGTATTTCAGGCTTCGTAGCGGCACGTCGGCCCACCGCGGCAGCGCGAAGTTGCGGCCGACCAGCTCGCGTCCGCCCTGCCATAGCCACTCGGAGATCGTGCCGATGGGACACAGCCAGCCGCAGAACGACTTGCGGAACACGACCGACATCGCCAGGAAGGCGATGAGCAGAAACAGACCGGCGGGGTGAACCTCGGGGACGCTGGCGGTCAGGACCAGGTACTTGAGGTTCATCAGGGCGGCGACCGGCAGCCAGCCCTCGACGCCCGGCGGGCGCGATACGTAGGGTGTGGCGCCAGCCGTTTCGAAGAAGCGGACCCAGTAGTAGAACTGGACGCCAATCCAGAGGTTCAGCAGCAGGAATGCCGCCTGAACACCGCGGCGAATCAGTGCAGTTTGCTCAACCGGACGCTTCTCGTAGGCTCGGGCCATGCGGCCTTGTCTCCGGATCGACGATATCGGGCCGCCGACACCTGGCGTATGACACCGGTCATATCGCCGGCGCCGCCGATTGCTTACGCTGCCCCATTGAAGGAGGCGAGCCATGAGGCAGCCACAAACACGTACGAGCGTTCTCCTCGGAACCGCGGCGCTGGTTGGTCTGCTGGCACTGGTTCCCGTCCGCGCGCAGGGGTCGAAAGACATCGTCGACGTCGCGGTCGCCGCCGGCTCGTTCAAGACGCTGGTGGCCGCCGTCCAGGCCGCCAACCTGGTGGACGTGCTCAAGCGCCCCGGCCCACTCACCGTGCTCGCCCCCACGGATGAGGCCTTCGCGAAGATCCCCAAGGCCGACCTCGATGCGCTGATGAAAGACAAGGTCAAGCTGGCCGCGGTGCTGCAATACCACGTCCTCACCGGTAACGTCGCCGCCGCCGATCTGAAGATGATGAAGGACTTCGGCACGGTGCAGGGCCAGCGCATCCAGATTTCGAGTGCCGGCGCGGTACTCAAGATCAACAACGCCACCATCGTCAAGGCCGACGTCCCCGCCAGCAATGGCGTGATTCACGTCATCGATACCGTGCTGATGCCCAAGTTGCCGTGAGCTGCTCACCCCGGGACCGGGGCCTGATCATCGGCCCCAGTTTCGTCGATCCACGAAGGTCCGGGGCTCCAGCACACGGCCGGCCGGGGCGAGACGGGCGTCGCGGCGGGCGCTCCACAAGAGCATCGGACCCACCAGCCGGTCGATCACCGGCGCCAACCCGCCGACCTCGCGTTCGATTTGCACCCGCAAGTCGGCGATCCGGTCGCTGACCACGCGGTTCGACTCCCTCAGGTACTTCTCCATCGCCCAGAGCGCCGCCCCGTATCCCAGTCGCAACTGCGCGGCCTCCCCTCGCACGCGCGCCCGCACGCGGGGGTCGGGGTCGTCGCGGTAGCGGCGCCAGCCGGTCAGCATGCTGGAGATGAGCCGATACAGGCTCGGACCGTTCAGCTCGAAGTCGCGGCGGAACGCGCGGTCGAGAAAGGTCTTCGACTGATCGCGGGAGATCGCGGCGTGCCGGAAGTTGAACTTGAACTGGCCGTGGATGTCGGCCAGGTCGACGCCGTCCAGGAGCCGACCCTCCGCTTCGACCTCGCGGTAGAGCGGCGTGCCCGGCACCGGCGTGTAGAGCATGAACTGGTGAAACACCGTTTCGTGCGTCACGGCATGGTCGATGACGGCGTCGATGTTGCCGGGCGTGTGGTGTTCGAGGCCGATGATGGTGGAGCCGTGCACGCGAATGCCGTGCGACTGGAGCTCGCGCGCCAGCGCCTGCGTGTCGGCGCCCTTGAGTTTTTGGTACTGGCTGCCGGCGGATTCCAGCCCGAGCCAGATCCACTCCACGCCCAGCTCCACGAGCTGGCGCACCTCGTACTTGCGGATGGCGTTCGCCGACGAGAACACATACAGCGACCACGACTTGCCGTGGGCCTTCATCAGATCGAGCAGCTCGAGGGCGCGCTTCTTATAGAGGAGGAAATTCTCGTCCATCATGAAGAACGCGCGGGCGCCCAGGTGCCGTTCCGCCTCGCACATCACGCGGAACACGTCTTCCCCGCGTTCGAGGAACGTCACCATCTTGCCCTTGCCGCCGAAGAACTCGGAGGTCGTGCAGAAGTTGCAGCCCATCGGACACCCGACCGACGGGATGATGGTGGCCGCGGCGTTGCCGCCGCCGCGAGGCGCCGGCAGGCCCATCAGCCGGAAGCTGAACGACGAGGGAATCAAGGGATGCGCGATCCGGTGTTCGCCGTCCTCGCCGAGAAAGGCCCGCAGCCACGCGACGCCCTCGCCCTTGACGATGTGATCGGCGTCGATCGTCTGCTCGATGCCGGGAATCGCGGTGACGTGACCGCCCACGATCAGGGTTGAGTGCGGAGAGTGCTCGCGGACCAGCCGGCACATCTCGCGAATCTTGCCGACATTGACGATGATGCCGGTGAGCCCGACCACGTCGTAGTGGTGCGCGGTCAACTCGCGCACGAAGTCCTCGCGGGTGGGGAAATCGAGCACCGTGCACGGTGCCGAGATGTTCTGCTGCAGCAGCATCAGGCTCCACGTGCGATGGAACATGCGGAGCGAAAACGGCCCCTGCTCGCGTGTGACCTGGTTGTGGTAAAGCTCGACCGGGTTGATGGCCCGGCTGCCGTACTCGTCATCTTGCGCAAACGGCTTGAAGACCGACGACAGCAGGACGCGGGCGCGCGTGCCTTTCGGATGTGGCTTCATGAACAGGCCTCCTGTTCCCGATCATAGGGAGCCGCGCCGGCGGTGACTGTAAGGGTTCTGTATTAGTTGGTGGATCCGTCGTGCGGAGTATTCCGCGGGGCGGGGAAAAACACGAATCGCCGCTCCGGATTCCGCGGAAAGCGGCAATACCCTGACCCCTCTCGCTGGGCACGTCTCTTGCTCAGCAAGTGGAGTCGGGTCGATTTCCGCGCCGTGGGCCGGCCGCCATATGATACAGGTCATAGCGCGGGCCGACTAACTCGCACACGCTGCATTTAAGAAGAGGGGCTGATGGGCATTCGTACGGAACTGCCGGATCTCGCGCACTGGAAGGCCCAGGTCAAGTGCCAGGCCGGGTGTCCAGTCGCCACCGACGCCGGCCGTTACGTCCAGCTCATCGCCGACGGCCGGCCCGAAGAGGCCTTTCTGGTGGCGCGTGCGCCCAACCCCTTTGCCTCGGTGTGCGGACGCGTCTGCGCCGCGCCGTGTGAAGACGCGTGCCGCCGCGGCACGATCGACGCGCCGGTGTCGATTCGCGCGCTCAAGCGCCACGTCACGGAACAGTTCGGCGTCGAGTCGATCCGGCCGGACACCCAAGCCCGGCTGCTCACTGAGGGCATCGCCGAGGGCAATCGCTACACCGGCCACCTGCCGCTGCCCTTCTACAGATCCGCTGAGGCTGTGGCGGCCGGGACTAAAGTCCCGGCCCTCCGTGCTGACACCGTGGCGGCCGGGACTAAAGTCCCGGCCCTCCGAACGCGCAAGCGGCGGGTCGCGGTGATCGGCGCCGGTCCGGCGGGCATGGCCGCCGCGCACGACCTGGCGCTGCTCCACTACGACGTCACGGTGTTCGAGGCCGCGGCCGAACCCGGCGGCATGATGCGATTCGGCATTCCCGAGTACCGGCTGCCGCGCACGCTGCTGCGCGCCGAAATCGACCGCATCGTCTCGCTCGGCGTGGACCTGCGGCTGAACACGCCGCTGTCGCCGGAATTCGGGATTGCCCAGCTGCGCGCGCAGGGCTTCGAAGCGGTGTTCTTGTCGGTGGGCGTGTCGCGCGGCCGCGACCTGCAGGCGCCCGGGGTTGAGCTCGACGGCGTGATCAAGGCCGTGGACTACCTGCTCAACGTCAATCGCGGTTATCGCGTGGACCTGGGCAGGCGCGTGGTCGTCATCGGCGGCGGCTTTGTCGCCTTCGACGCGGCCCGCACCGCCCTGCGCGCCGGCCGCGACGAAGAGGCGCCCGCCGATCACGCCGAAACCGATGCCCGCGTGAAGGAAGCGCTGGATTCGGCACGCGCCGCCATCCGCGGCGGCGCCACCGAGGTCACCGTCGTCTCGCTCGAAGACTTTTCGGAGATGCCCGTGCTGCGGACCACGCAGGGCCATGAGGAATTCGAGGAAGCCAAGCGCGAGGGCGTCCGCTTCATCACCCGCCGCGGACCCAAGGAGTTCAAGGGGACAGCGCGCCTCGAGACCATCGCCCTCCGCGCCGTCACCTCGGTGTTCGACGCCAACGGCCGCTTCGCGCCGCAGTTCGTGGATGACGACGTGCTCAACATCGAGGCCGACGCCTGCGTGCTCGCGATTGGCCAGAAAGCCGACCTGTCGTTCCTCACCGCGGCTGATGGCGTGACGCTGACGCCCGGCGGCACCATCAAGATCGATCCGGCGACGCTGGCCACCGCCGCGCCCGGCATTTATGCCGGCGGCGACGTCGCCTTCGGTCCCCGCAACCTGATCGAGGCGGTTGCCAACGGCAAGCGCGCCGCTCGCTCGATCCACGAATTTCTCGCGGGACAGGATGCCCGCATCGACACGCACCTCGAGGTCGAGACGCTGGTGACGTCGCGCTACCGGATGGTGGCGGGCTTCGAGCACTTCGACCGCGAGGCGCCGCCCACGCTCGACGTCGGCCGCCGCACCGGCATCACCGAGGTCGAGACCGGCTACGGCGTCGACGCCGCGCGCGTCCAGGCGGCGCGGTGCCTGGTCTGCCACGTGCAGACCATCTACGACCCGGAAAAGTGCGTGCTGTGCAACCGCTGTGTCGATATCTGTCCCGAGTACTGCCTGGCGTTCGTGCCGATCGACGCGCTCGACCTGCCAGCCGAGCAACGGGCCGCCGTTGAAGATCGGGCGAAGGCGGACGGCTTTCCCCTCGCCGCGTTGATCAAAGACGACGACCGCTGCATTCGTTGTGGCCTGTGCGCCATCCGGTGCCCTACCGAGGCCATGACCATGGAGCGCTTCACCATTACCGAACGCTGGAACGGGAGTACGGCGTCATGAGCCACGACCACAAGCCAACCGATCGACGCGACTTTCTGCTCACGCTGGGCGCCGGCGCCGGCGTCACCGCCATCACCATCCAGGCCGCGGCGTCCCTGCGCTCGCTGGTGCCGAACGTCTCGTACGACTCGCCGACGACCGTGAAGCTGGGGCCGCCCGCGGACTTCCCCGACGGCCTCAAGTTCCTTCCCGACGAGCGCGTGCTCGTGTTCCGCGAGGGCAACACCTTCCACGCCATCTCGGCGGTGTGCACGCACCTCGGCTGCACCGTGCGCGCCGAGGCGCTGCCTAACCCGCAGACCACCGAAGCCGACGGCGCCGCGCTGCGGCTGACCCATCGCTTTCTCTGCCCCTGCCACGGCTCCGAATACAAGGGCGACGGCACCAACGTGTCCGGCCCCGCGCCGAAGCCGCTGGCCTGGTTCCGCCTGCTGCTGGCGCCCGACGATGGGCAACTGGTGATCGACCTCGCGGACGAAGTCGGCCGCGATTTCCGCCTGACGGTGGGGTGATTGTGATGCGTCTGCCTTCCCTGAACCGCACCAAGCCCGAGGCTCCGGGCGTGCACGCCGAGCCGCTGTGGAGTTTGCGCCCACAGTCGGACCGCGAGGCCGGCGACGCCGTGGTCTCGAACTTCATGCTGCACTGGTTCCCAGCCAAGATCAGCAAGGCCTCGATGGCCTGGAACTACTCGTTCTGGCTCGGCACCATTTCCGCGGCGCTCTTCTTCCTGACGATTCTCTCGGGCCTGCCGCTGCTCTTTCTCTATGTGCCGTCGGTGGAGCGCGCCTACCAGTCGGTCAAAGACATCGAGTTCGTGATCACGTTTGGATCGTGGATTCGTGCCGTGCATCGCATCTCGGCGCACCTGATGGTGATCGTCGTCGCCCTGCACCTGATGCGCGTGTTCCTGACCGGCGCCTACAAGAACGGCATCGGCCGCGGGCAGCAACGCGAGATTAACTGGGTGATCGGCGTCGTGATGTTCCTGGTCACGCTGTTCCTCTCGTTCACCGGCTACCTGTTGCCCTGGGATCAGCTGGCGTTCTGGGCGGTCACGGTCGGCACCAACATCGCTTCGTCCATTCCCGCCATCGGGCCGAGCGTGCGCGAGCTGCTGATCGGCGGCCGCAATATCGACCAGGCCACTTTGATTCGCTTCTACGTGCTGCACGTCGTCTTCCTGCCCGGCCTGCTGGCTGTGCTGTTCGCGTATCACATGTGGCGCGTTCGGAAGGACGGCGGCCTGGCCCGTGCCGACCACGAGACCGTGCTGGAAGCGCCGCGCACCACCGACGCGGTGTCGACCAAGACCTACACGTTGCTGGGCGTCGCTCGCGGCACGGCGCCGACCGTGACCGCGCGGACGCTCGAGGCGGCGGACACCACCGTCAATGCGGTGCCGGACCTGACCCGTCGCGCGCTGATTGCCGTCCTCGGGACCATTGCCGTCGTCAGCATCATGTCGGTGTTCCTTGCCTCGCCGCTCGAAGAGCCGGCCAACGCCCTGGTGACGCCGAACCCGGCGAAGGCGCCGTGGTACTTCCTGTGGCTGCAGGAAATCGTCACCGACACCACCATCCGCATCGGCTCGTTCACGCTGAACGGCGCGTTCGTCGGCGGCGTGATTCTGCCGGGCCTGCTGGTCGGGTTGATGACGTTCTGGCCGTGGCTCGATCGCTCGCCCAACCTGGCCGCCGGCGTCTGGCTGCCGAGCGACCGCCGCCGGCAGAACATCGTGTTCCTGTTGATCGTGCTGTTCGTGCTGGCGCTGACGTTTGTCGGCATGGTCTTACGCGGACCGTATTGGTACTTTTACTGGCCGTGGGAAGCCTGGCCCGAGATTCCGGGGAGAATCTGAGATGGAGAAACGCACCTCATCTCCGTATCCGCGCGTCGACCGGCTGGTGCTGGCGATCGTCGGCGTGATCCTCGTGATTGGCACCGGCCTGTTCATGTGGAGCGACCGCGCCCACGACTGGCGTTACTACCAGGCCGAGTTCCGTCAGATGGTGGCCGAGAAGTTCGGTGACGACAAGGCGGCGATCCTCCCGGGCGGCGTGCAGCAGATCTGGGCCGCCGACCTGTCGCGGGCCGACCGCTGCGTCACCTGCCACCAGGCCGTGAACTACAAGGGCTTCGAGCAGGCGGAACACCCGTTTCGCACGCATCCGGTCGAACCGCTGCAAACCCACCCGCTCGAGGATTACGGCTGCACCTCGTGCCACGGCGGCCAGGGCTGGGCCATCGACACGGCGGCGGCGCACGGCGAGGTCGCGCACTGGGAAGAGCCGCTGCTGAGCCGGACGCTGGGAGAGGAATACACGCTCGCCGGCAACAAGAACGCGTTGATGCAGATGAACTGCAACACCTGCCACCGCTACGACCGCGAGACCAAGGGCGCCGAGGCCATCAATCTGGCCAAGCGGCTGATCAACGACAAGGGCTGCCGCGCCTGTCACGTAATCAACGGGTTCGGCGGCACGATTGGCCCCGACCTCACCACCGTCGGCGAGAAGGCGCCCGAGCAGTACGACATGAGCCGGTTGTCGGGCCAGCGCACTGCGTTTGCGTGGCACATGGCGCACTTCAAGGACCCGCGCGCGCTGAGCGAGGGCACGGTGATGCCCAACTTCAACTTCAGCACCGAGCAGGCGCAGGCGCTGTCGATGCTGATGCTGTCGTGGCGGCGGCACGAAATACCGGCACTGTTCGTCGCCGGCGCGCCCCGCACTGACCCGCGCAGCGCCGAGGAACTGAAGGCCGAGGAGGCCATGAAGACCGGCCCTGGCGGCTGGTTCGTGCAGACCGGCTGCTTCGTGTGCCACTCGATCTCGGCGCTGGGGGTCAGGAGCCCCGCCCAGATCGGACCCGACCTGTCGAACGCGGTCGAGGACGTGCAAAGCCGGTTCGGCGTGACCATCGACGCGTTCATCGCCAACCCCACCGGCACGATGAGCGTGGTGCTGTCGCGCCAGATCATCCTGACACCCGAGCAGAAGCAAGTGGCGATTCAGAAATTGCGCGAGGCGTTTGCCGAGTACCAACGCCAACGCGAAACGCCCGGCACCGTGGTTCCCAAGTAAGAGGAGGCATTCATATGGATCGAAACAATCGTGTGGCGTGGTCGAGGGCATCCGCCCTGATGGTGCTGGCCCTGATCGCCAGCCAGTGCACGCCCAGCCAGCCCGAGTCACGGCGCGCCGGCGGCGGCGTGCAGTCGGACGCCGCGGTAGCCGCGCAGAAGACCTACGTGGCGCCGGGCGACCTCGACGAGTACTACATGTTCTCGTCGGGCGGGCACTCCGGCCAGGTCTACGTCTACGGGCTGCCGTCGATGCGGCACCTCTCGACCATCCCGGTCTACACGCCCTACCCAGCCACCGGCTACGGCTTCGATGACGATTCCAAGAAGATGCTCGGCGAGTTGACCTGGGGCGATGCGCATCACCCTGCCCTGTCGGAGACCAAGGGCGACTACGACGGCCGCTGGCTGTTCATCAACGAGATGAACGGGCGCATCGCGCGCATCGATCTGCGCGACTTCAAGACCAAGCAGATCCTCGGGCCGGTGCCCAACCTGCACGGCAACCACGCCTCGTCGTTCGTCACCCCGAACACCGAGTACGCGATGATGGCCAGCCGCTTCTCCCGCCCCGTGCCGAACCGGGTGATCGGCGTCGACAAGTACGCCACCGAGTACAAGGGCATCATCGCCGGCGTCAAGATCGACCCCACGTCTGGCGAGATGTCACTCGGCTGGCAGATCCTGATGCCGCCGTTTGACTACGACCTCGGCGACGCCGGCAAGCTGGTTTCCGATGGCTGGATGTTCTTGACCTCGTACAACTCCGAGCGCGCCACCGGCAAGCTCGAGGTGACCGCATCGCAACGCGACCAGGACTACATTGTTGCGGTCGACTGGCGCGCCGCGGAGAAGGCGATCGCCGACGGCAAGTTCGACACCATCGCCGGCGTCAAGGTGATCGATCCCAAGAAGGTGCCCGGCATCGTCTACCTGATGCCGTGCGGCAAGTCGCCGCACGGGGTCGACGTGTCGCCCGACGGCAAGTGGATCATCGGTTCGGGCAAGCTCCAGGGCGTCACCACGGCGTTCAACTTCGAGAAAATCCAGACCGCGATTCGCAACAAGGACTTCACCGGCGAGGAAGACGGCATCCCGGTGCTGAAGTACGAGTCGATCAAGGACGCCGAGGTCGCGGTCGGCCTGGGCCCCCTGCACACGCAGTTCGGCACCGACGGCTGGGCCTACACCTCGCTGTTCGTCGACAGCGCGGTCGCGAAGTGGAAGCTCGGCACGTGGGAAGTCGTTGACAAGGCGCCGATGTCGTACTCGATCGGCCACCTGGCCGCCGCCGAAGGCGACACCGTCAGCCCCGACGGCAACTACCTGGTCGGCCTCAACAAGCTGTCGCACGGCCGCCACCTCAGCGTCGGGCCGTCGCAGCCCGAATCGTCACAGCTGCTCGACATCACCGAAGAGAAGATGAAGCTGCTCTACGACGCCTTCACCGAGCCCGAGCCGCACTACGCGCAGATCATCAAGGCCGACAAGATCCATGCGATCGAGGTGTATCCGAAAGAAGAGAACAAACACCCGATGGCGATCTGGGATCTCAAGGACGCCGGCGTGACGCGCAACGGCAAGAAGGTGCTGGTCAAGATGATCGCGGTGCGGTCGACGCTGACGCCGACGTCATTCGAGATTGCCGCGGGCGACGAGGTGACCATCGCGGTCACCAACATCGAGCAGACCACCGACGAGCTGCACGGCTTCGGGCTGCTCGACTACAACATCAACCTCGTGATCGACCCGGGCGAGACCAAGACGGTGACCTTCACCGCCAAGAAGAGCGGCGTGTTCGCCTACTACTGCACCAACTTCTGTTCGGCGCTACACCAGGAGATGCAGGGCTACATGATCGTGAAGTGACAAGTGAGAAGTGAGAAGTTTTCCCTTTTCCCTTCTAACTTCTAACTTCTAACTTCTGACTTCTGACTTTCTTCTGAGGTGACCACAGATGCAAGCGTTCCTCCAACCCGCGCATTGGTTTCTCGACGAGCCGATCGGCCGTGCGGCGCGATTAATGCTTCTCGCCGCGGCGGTTTTGCTGGTGGCCACCTATTTCTTTCCCCTCTGGAACCTGACGATGTTCGCACCGCAGTATCCAGAGGGGCTTCGCCTCGACATCTACTCCTACACCCTGGTCGGCGGCAACAACGGCCAGGACGTCAAGGAAATCAACGTGCTCAACCACTACATCGGCATGCACGACCTGGTGAACGAATCGTTCGCCGAGTTCCAGTGGATGCCGTTCGTGATCGGCGCCCTGGGACTGCTGGTGCTGCGGGCCGCCGCCCATGGCACCGTCGTCGCGCTGGTCGATGTGACGATGCTGTTCATGTACTTCGGCGCGTTCTCGCTGTGGTCGTTCGGCTACAAGCTGTATCGCTACGGCCACGACCTCGCGCCCGAGGCGGCGGTGCAGGTGCCGCCGTTCATGCCGCCGATGTTCGGCTACCGGCAGATCGCGAACTTCGAGGTCTATTCGTATCCACGGCCGGCATCGTACGCGATGGCCGGCGTGGTGGTGCTCCTGCTCGGCGCGTTGCTCTGGACGTGGTGGCAAGCCCGCCACCGCGTGCCCCCCGTGGCCGCGGACCGCGGATAGCACGATGACTCCCGGCACGTTGCTCCTGCTGGTGAGCCTGCTGCAAGGGGCAGTGACCGATGCCTTGCCGCCTGGCGCGGACGTCGAGGGGCGGCCGGCCGCGGAGCACGCCTCGCCCCTCCAGGCGCTGGTCGACCGGGCTCAACCCGGCGACCGCGTGGTGGTGCCGGCGGGCACGTACGACGGGGATCTGCTGATCGATCGTCCGATCACCCTGAGCGGCATGGGTCGTCCGACCCTGCGCGGATCGGGCACCGGCAGCGTGGTCCGCGTGCGTGCCGCCGGCGTCATCATCGAGGGCTTCGACATCGACGGGCGCGGCCAGGGCGACCTCGGCCGCGACACCTCGGGCATTCACGTCGCCGCGGCGCGCGCCACGATCCGTGATTGCCGCATTCGCCAGTCGTTGTTCGGCGTCTACCTGCGCGAGGCGGATGACGCGGTGGTCGAGGCCACCACGGTGACCGGCATTCCCGGCCGCGATCCCGGCGAGAACGGCAGCGGCATTCACGTCTGGAACAGCCAGCGCTTCCGCCTGCTTGGCAACACCATCGTCGGGGTCCGCGACGGCTTCTACATCCAGTCGTCATCGCACGGCCTGGTGCGCGGCAACCGCGCCAGCGATCTGCGTTACGGCCTCCACTACATGTTCTCGGACGACAACCTGTTCGAAGACAACGTGTTCGAGCGCGGCGCCGCCGGCGCGGCGCTGATGTATTCCAACCGCATGGTCTTCCGCCGCAACCGCTTCGTCAACAACCGCGGTTTCGCCTCGGTCGGCCTGCTCCTCAAGGCGTGTGACGACGTGGTGGCCGAAGACAACCTGATCGCCGACAACGCGCGCGGGATCTTTCTCGAAGGCTCATACCGGAATCAGTTCCGTCGCAACCTGGTGGCGATGTCGGACATGGCGCTGGTGATCTACGACTCGAGCGGCGGCAACCTGTTCGAGGGCAACGTGTTCATCGGCAACCTGACGCCGCTGTCGCTGTCGGGCAAGCGCACCGACACCGTCTTCGACGGCAACTACTGGTCCGATCATGGCGTGCCCGATCTCGATGGTGACGGCGTGAGCGACCGGCCGTACCGGTTGTCGAATGTCTTCGATCACCTGCGTGGCAACCTGACCGCCGCCGACTTGTTCTCGCGCAGTATCGCGGCGTCGGCGTTGGGCGCGGCGGAACGGGCCTTCCCCATCCTCGACCCCATTCCGGTGATCGACGCGCATCCGCTGGCGCGTCCTCCGGTCCTCGACGCGGTGCCGATGCCGGCGTCGGTCGCCTCGTCGCAATCGGTCGCCAGCACCGCCCCGCCCCTGCTGCTCCTCCTGGTCGGCGGCGGCGTGCTCGCAACGGGCCGCCTCCGCCCAGGCTTCGGCGGGCCAAGGCGGGCGTCGTGATCGAGTACCGCGCCTTCACGAAACGCTACGACGGCAGGACGGCGGTT
>CAYHCX010000003.1:43859-54555 GCA_964355095.1 uncultured Acidobacterium sp. | reverse complement strand
CGTCGTGATCGAGTACCGCGCCTTCACGAAACGCTACGACGGCAGGACGGCGGTTGAGGCCCTGACGCTGGTCGTGCCGTCCGGATCGGTGGTGGCACTGCTCGGCCCGAACGGATCCGGCAAGACCACGTCGATCAAGGCGGCGGCCGGCCTGATTCGGCCCGACGCCGGCGAGGTGATGCTGGGCCACGATCGCATCAGCGCCCTCGACCCTCGCGGACGCCGGTCGTGCTCGTTCCTGCCGCAGCGAGTGTCGTTTCCCGACACGCTCACCGGCCGCGAGGTCGTCGAGTTCTACCGGCGCCTGCGCGAAGCACCGGTTGGCGCCACCGAGCGGGTCTTGAAGTTCGCATCCCTCAACGGCGCCGGGGCACGGGCCGTCGGCACCTACTCCGGCGGCATGGTGCAGCGGCTCGGACTGGCGGTGGCAACGCTCGGCACGACGGAAGTGCTGCTGCTCGACGAGCCCACCGCCGCGCTCGATCCGGAAGGCCTCACCGCCTTCTACGAACTGGTCGAGACGCGCCGGCGGTGTGGCGGCACCGTCTTCTTCAGCTCGCACCAGCTCGGCGACATCGAACGCCTCGCCGACGTCGTCGCGGTGATGGTCGCCGGCAAGCTCATGGCGCAGTTCACCGAACGCGACCTGGCCGCGCGGCTGGCGGACCGGGGCGTCATGCGCGTGCGGCTGGCGGCGCCCATCGCCGGGCTGCTCGAGCGCGTCCGCGAGCGCGCGCCCGGGGTCCGGTGGGACGGCGACGAGCTGATCGTGCCTGGCTCGGCCGCGCTGCGGCCGCTGGTCCTCGACCTGGTTCGCGAGGCCGGCGCAGAGATTCGCGGCCTCACGGCGGAAGAGGGCCGGCTCGATGAGTTCTATCGCGAGCTGATTGGAGTGCCGTCATGACCAAGTGGGTGCTGGCGGCGACAATGGCCATGAGCGCGTGTGCCGGAGGTCCGCCGGGACCGGCCGCAGTCGGACTGGGCGAAGACGCCTGCGCTTCCTGCCGCATGACGATCGTGTCGCGCGCGACGGCCGCGCAGCTCGTCCGCGCCGGCGACGAGCCGGTGTTCTTCGACGACCTCGGTTGCCTGCGCGACTACCTGCGCCAACAACCGCTGCCCGGCGACGCCGTGGTCTACGTCGCCGACCATCGCACGGGCGAGTGGGTGAACGCGCGCGCGGCGGTGTTTACCAAGACGACCACGTCCACACCCATGGCCTCGGGCCTGCTCGCCCATGCCGACTCGACATCTCGAGACGCCGACCCGGCCGCGGCCGGCGGCAGCCCGGCAACGGTGATCCCATGACCTCGTTGAGATCGGTACTCTGGATTTGCGCGCGGTACGAACTCGTGCTGGCCGTGCGATCGCGCTGGCTGCAGTTGTTCGCCGTGGTCTTCGCGGCTCTGGCGCTGGCCGTGTCGGGCGCCGGCTACATCCTTTCCGGCGGTCACGGCGTCCAGGACTTCTCCCGGACCGCCGTGTCGCTGGTCCAGATCGTGTTGTTGCTGGTGCCGCTGGCCGCGCTGGTGTTTGGCGGACTGGCCCTCACGCCCGAACGCGGCGCCGCGGAACTGCTGTACTCGCAACCAGTCTCTCGAGGCGCCATCCTGCTGGGGCGAATGCTGGGCGTGTGGCTGGCGCTGGCCGCGGCCGAGGCCATCGGCTTCGGCATCGCCGGCGTGTTCATGCAATACCAGGCCGGGCCGGACGGGCTGGCGCGCTATGGCGCGCTGGTGGTGACCGCCGTGGCGATCACCGGGGTGTTCCTCGCCATCGCCACCCTGCTGGCCAGCATCAACGCCGGCCGCCGCACGCGCGTGCTGGCCGCCGCCCTGGTGGTCTGGTTCATCACGGTGGTGATGTTCGACGTGGCCGTACTCGGCATCGCGTCGCTGCTGCGATCGGGCTCGGCGTCGCGCCTGTTGATCACCGCCACGCTGATCAACCCGGTGGACGCGGCCCGCACCGGCTCGTTGCTCGCCATCGAAGGCACCGCCGCGTTCGGTGCGGCGTCGCTGGCGCTGCTGCGCTTCACGGGTGGCGCCGGCATGGCGGCGGCGTTGGTGGCGATGTCACTGGCGGCCTGGCTGATCGCGCCGCTGGTGGTGGCCGTTCGCGCGCTCTCGCGCGCGGATATCTAGCCACGGACTGGACACGGAACCGTGGCCGCGTGCGTTCGGCGTCATCCTCGTCATCCCGCCGACGCCCTGGGCGCGTCGGTATAGGTGGCAAACGACGTGGCGGTCTCCCACACCGTGACCCGCCCCACCGGCAGCCCGCCCTCGGCGGCTACTTCGAAGATGAGCCGTGCCAGGCGCTCGACGGTGGGGTTGCTCTCCACAAGGTAGATCGGTTCGCCGAGCGCGGACAGAAGGGGCACGAGCGGATCGTCGTGCCGCAGGATCATCTTGTGATCGATCTCGCGGTCGATCCAGCCCTTGACGATCCGATCGACGTCGGCGAAGTCCACCACCATGCCCCGCCCGTCGAGGACGTCGGTCCGAACCTCGACTTCGGCCACGGCGTTGTGCCCGTGCGGGTGCTGGCAGACGCCCTCGTAGTCGAGCAGCCGGTGCCCGTAGCAGAAGTCGATTCGCGTGGTCGCGGCGTACATGGCCTGTTACTCCTGGGTGATGACCGTTATCAGGTGATCTGGATCCGGTTGACCAGGGCGTCCCGCTCGCGCTCGTCGGTCATGGCCCGGTCGGTCATCGGATACAGCACCTGCTCTTCCTTGATGTTGTGATCGCCGAGCGTCTCCCGCAGGAAGTTGATGGCGCGCTCGATCGGGCCGGCGTTGGCCGTGGCCAGGGCGGCCGTGACCTCGACGATGCACCGCTGGATCACCCGGTGCTCTTCCCGCAGCACGACCGTCGGCCCCTGCACGATGCCCGTCTTCTCCTCGAAGGCGGGGAACAGCGTGGCCTCTTCGGCCTCGATGTGCCAGTTGAGACCGCACGCAAACTCGGCGAAGGCCCGAGAGGCATCCACGTAGGCCTTCTGGCCGACGAGCCTGGATACGCCGTTGAGGATGTCATCGAGCCTCGCGTGGTCCCATCCGAGATAGTCCGACACGCTGCGTGCCCCGTCGGTTGGCCGCCGCGTGATCGCCACCCGGTGGCGCGCAGGCCCGGCTTCGAGCACACTCCAGTCGAACTGACGCGGCCGCTCGTGCTGAAGGCGCGCCAGCAGCGGGTGCGGATCCACGGCGGTGGCCAACTCGTAGGCCTGTCCCGGCTGCAGCGCGTCACACGCGCGGACGGCTTCGTCGAAGGTGGAATCGGACATGGCGCCTGGCTCCTTCGGTCGCCTGGTTGGTCGCGACCTGCCATTCATGGTCGACGCGGCGCGCGTCCGCGTCCATGACCGGCGTCATACGTGGAGCAGGTTGGAGCCACGGCCGGGCTTGCCTGGCCACACTGCCGAAGCGGAGCCTGGGCCGAAGTTGCGCTGGCGCAACACCGGCCTCAGCCAGCCGGGATAGGCTGACGTGATGGAGAAGGGCCGTCCACCGCTGGTGTACGCATGCGCCGGCTGCTCGTCGGCTGGCAAGCTGTCGTACGAGCTTGCGCGCGAGCTGGACCGCCGGGGCGCGGCCGAGATGTCGTGCCTGGCCGGCGTCGGCGCGAAGCTGCCGGTCTTTCTCGGCAAGCTCACCGGGCGCGACGCCTGGATCATCGACGGCTGCCCGATCGAGTGCGCGCGCGGGGTGTTTGATCAGGCAGCCCGCCCGGTGTCGCGGCACATCCGGCTGCGCGACTACGGCATCCGCAAACAGGCGCCCGAACCCACCGGGCAGGACGTGTCCGCGCTCGCCGACCGCGTGCTGTCGACGGCCTGAAGTCGTGCGGCTGCGCGGTCAGCCTTCGGCACCGAGGACCACCGACTCGAGCCGCTCCGGCGCGACAATGACGAGCCGCCGACCCCTCGTGCTCAGGATGCCGGCGGCCTCCCAGCGAGACAGGGTGCGGCTCGCGGTGTACAACGTGGTGCCCGCCAGTTCCGCGAACTCCTGGCGGGTGAGCACGTGGCCCAGCAGCACGCCGTTGGCGGTGGGCTGTCCGCATTGCCGCATCAGGCGCAGCAGGGTGTGGGCCAGTCGTGGCCCGACCCGCTCGGTGGCCAGTTCCCGTGCGCGGGTGAGGGCGTCGGACATGTGCGCGGCCATCTCGCGCATGAGGTTCTGCCGCACTTGTGGAAACCCGGCGAGCAGGCGCGCCACCGCGTCGGGGCTCCACGCCAGCAGCCGCATCGAGTCAACCGCCAGCGCGGTCACCGGATACCGGGCGCCCTCGATCGCGGCGATGCCCCCAAACGGCTCACACGGCCCCACGAATCGCACGATCAGCGACTGGCCATCGGCCGTGGTCTGGACAAGCTTCAGCAGCCCCGTCTCGACCAGGTACAGCCCCTGCGCCGCGTCACCCTGCCGCGCCAGGACGTGGCCCTTGCGCAGGCTCCGGGCCGAGGCCGCGGCCAGCCAGTGCTGTCGCTCGCCGTCGGTCAGGCCATCGAAAATGCGCGAACGGCTGCTGTCCGGCGTGGGTGACATGATCGTGGCATTGTAGCGTCCCCCGCGCCGTTCGCCCCGCGGGCCGCACTGTTGCGCCAGGACAACGACCTGCGCGGTATCGTCGCCTACACTGGCTGTCATGCATGTCTCCACGCCCACGGACGCACCCATCGACATCACACTCAACAGCCAGGTGGCCGACATCGCCGTCGGCATGCCGGCCACCATCAAGGTCTTCCAGCAGTACCACATTGATTTCTGCTGCGGCGGCCGGATTTCCCTGGCCGCGGCCTGCGCGCAGCACGGGGTCGATCCCCAGGCGCTGCTGGCCGACCTGCAGACCGCGCACGCCGGCGCCGCACCCGAATCAGACTGGTGGCACGCGCCCATCGCCGACCTGGTTGCGCACATCCAGGCCCGTTACCACGAACCGCTCCGCGCCGAACTACCTCGACTCGCGGCGATGCTTGACAAGGTCGTCAGCCGTCACGGCGACAGTCTGCCCGACCTTCTGCGCCCGCTGCAGGCCACGTACGGCCGTTTTTCAGGCGACCTGATGGATCACATGCTGCGCGAGGACGAGGTGCTCTTCCCGGCCATCGTCGAAGCGGTCCGATCCAGTCGTGGCGCCGAATGGCGCTGGGTCGAGGAGCCCGTCGAGGTGTTGGTGGCCGAACACGCCGCCGCCGGGGCAGACCTGGCGGCGATGCGGGCGATCACGCGAGGGTATGCGCCGCCCGAGGGTGCCTGCCCGACGTTCCGTGGCCTGTACTTCGGGCTCGCCCAACTCGAGCAGGACATGCACGTGCACGTGCACCTCGAGAACCACATCCTGTTTCCGCGCGTGGCGCAGTTGGTCGGCTCGGCCTGACCCGGTACGGGCGCGGTTGCCGCGTGCGTCCCGGTTCCCGATGATGTAGGCTGAGTTGGTCGGTCTCGGGATTCCAGTGGAGGGTGGCATGAGCCGGCAGAAGCGGGTGTTGGCCTCGCTCTTTTCGCTGCGTGGCCGGCTGTTATTCCTGATCTGCCTCGCCACCCTGCCGGCCATTCTCTTCACGTTCGTGGCGGCCGACACCGAGCGGGCCGCCGCGCTGGCGCGAACCGAACGCGATGCCTTGCACCTGGCTGGCCTGGCCAGCCGCCAGCACGCCCACCAGATTCGCGGAGCCCGCGAGTTGCTGGCGTGGTTGGGGGCAAAGGTGTCACGGGACGGTGTGCAGTCTCCCTTCCTCGCGGACCCCGGGTTCCTCCAGGCGCTGCTGTCCGGTCACCCGCAGCTCGCCAACATCGGGCTGCTCTCGCCCGATGGCCGCGTGCTGGTCAGCGCCCATCCGCTCGCGAACTACCGGAGCTGGCGCGACAATCCGGCCTATCGCGCCGCGCTCTACTCTCACGACGTGGCGGTTGGCACCTACCTGATCTCGCCGATCTTCGAGCGTCCCACCCTCAATCACGCCTACGCCGTCCGCGACGCGACCGGGGCCGTTATCGCCGTGCTGTTCAACGGCCTCGATCTGGACTGGCTCTCGCGCATGGCGAGTCAGAGCGGGCTTCCCGAAGCCTTCTCCCTGTTGATTGCCGACCGGGAGGGGCGCGTCCTCGCGTCCGCCGGCCTCGATAGCGCTCCTGGCGCCGCCCCCGGCGACCTCCGCGTTCCGGGCATCGCCGAGATCGCCAAACGGCGGCGCGGGCGGATGCTCGATCTGTCACCGGGCATCCGCCGCTATCTGGTCGCCGAGCCCCTGGAGGAAGCCCCGGGTCTGTTCGTGGCCGTGGGCCTGCCCTACGACCGCGTCATCCACGACACCAACGCGGCCTTCTTGCGCACGCTGGCGGCGCTCGGTGTGCTGACCCTGTTCACCATCACCGCCGTGTTTGTGGCCGCGGAGCTCGGCATCCTCCGCGGCGTGCGCTCGCTGGCGCACGCGGCCCAGCGCTTCGGCGCGGGTGACCTCCAGGCGAGGGCAAAAGCGCCCCGCGGCCATACCGAGTTTGCCTCGCTGGCCGCCTCGTTCAATACGATGGCCGACGCCCTGGCGGACCGACACCGCGAGGCCCTCGAGGCCCAGGCGCGGCTGCGGGCGCTCGCCAGCCGGCTTCACCTCGTGCGCGAAACGGAAGCGGCGCGAATCTCCCGCGAGCTCCACGATGAGATCGGCCAGGTGCTCACCTCGCTCAAGATGGACCTGTCGCGGCTGCAGGCCTGCTGCGCCAGCGGTGCCTTGACGCCGCCCTGCGCGGAGGCGCTCAACCGCCAGGTGGCCGCTGCCACCCGCCAGGTCGACGCCGCCGTGGGCTTCGTCCGGCGCATCGCCTCGGAGCTTCGTCCGGGCGTGCTGGACAAGCTCGGCCTGACGGCCGCCCTTCAGTGGCAGGCCCACGAGATCGAGGCTCGCACCGACCTGGTCGTCCAGGTGGAAGCCGACTGCGCCGACGTGACCCTGGACGACGAGGTGGCCGTGACGCTGTTCCGCATCGCGCAGGAGGCACTCACCAACGTGGTGCGCCATGCCCGGGCCCGCCTCGTCGAGATCGGCCTCGTCACCACGCCCACCGAGGCCGTGCTCACCGTGCACGACGATGGGGTGGGCATCGAGAGCGGCAAGGCCGACAGCCGCGAGTCGCTCGGCCTCATCGGGATGCGCGAGCGGGCCATTCTCGTCAATGGGCGGGTGTCGATCACGGGAGCGCCTGGAGGGGGCACCACCGTCCGGGTGACCGTTCCGCTGCCGCCTGCCCCGAGGGAGGCTGATGCGCATCCTGCTCGCTGACGATCACGCCATCGTGCGGTCGGGGCTGCGCCGCATCGTGGCCGACGCGTTCCCCGGCAGCGTGGTTGGCGAGGTCGGCTCGTGCCGGGAGCTGCGCGACATGGTCCGGGAGTCGAGCTGGTCGATGCTCGTCCTCGACATCGCGCTCGAGGACCGGAACAGCCTGGACCTGGTGCCCGAGCTGAAAGCGATGCGGCCGGGCATGCCCATCATCGTCTTGAGCATGTACGGGGAACGGCAATTCGTCGTGCGGGCGCTGCGTGCCGGTGTGTCGGGCTACCTGACCAAGGATCGGGCGCCGGAGGAGCTGCTGGAGGCGATTCGCACCGTGCTCCAGGGCAGGCGGTATTTGAGCCAGACGGTGGCCCGTGAACTGGCCGACCATGTGGCCGTGGCCGGTGCCGGATCCGAGCCGCCTCACGAACTGCTGTCGCCGCGGGAGTACGAGGTGTTCGTCCTGCTGGCGTCGGCGCAATCGGTCTCTGCGGTGGCGGCGCGGCTCGACCTGAGCGTCAAGACCGTCAGCACCTACCGGACCCGGATTCTCGAGAAGATGGGGATGAGCTCCAACGCCCAGCTCATGCGGTACGCGATGCAGCACGGGCTGGCCAGCGGGCCGGTGTAGGACGGACACCGACAGCCCAGCCGCCGATCATCCCACAGAGGATTCGGACGCCGGCGGATACCCCGCCGCCAGGTCCCGTCCTATCCTCAGCGCGTGAGTCTCGCCCCGCCACGCTCGCTGGCTTCACCGCGACCCGGGTCGCCGCTGCGCGCGCACCTCAAGGCGCGCCTGGCCCTGATGCACCCCGCCTATTTCGCGATGGCCATGGCCACCGGCGTCGTGGCAATCGCGTGTCACCTGTTCGGGCTTCGCGAGCTGGCGGCCGTGCTGTCGGGCATCAACCTCTGCGCGTATCCGACGCTCTGGGTGCTGTTCATCGCCCGCGCGGCGATGTTCCCGGAGCGCGTCGCCGCCGACCTGCACGACCACGCGCGGGCGCCGGGCTACTTCACCATGGTCGCGGCCACCGGTGTCCTGGGCACGCAGGCCGTGCTGCTGCACGGACAGGTCGTTGCGGCCACCATCCTGTGGTGGGTATCGGTGGCGCTGTGGGCGACCTGCACCTACACGATCTTCGCGCTCCTGACGATTGGCGACAAGAAGCCCTCCCTGGCCGAGGGGATCAACGGCGGGTGGCTGGTGGCGGTGGTGGCCACCCAGGCCGTGGCGGTTCTCGGGGCCACGCTCGACGGCGCGGTCCTGGCCGACCGTGACCTGGCGTTGTTCGTGCTGATGTGCTTCTGGCTGGGCGGAGGGATGCTCTACCTGTGGATCATCGGCCTCATCTTCTACCGCTACATGTTCTTCCCCTTTTCGCCGCGCGACCTGCTGCCGCCGTACTGGATCAACATGGGGGCGGTGGCCATCTCGACGCTCGCCGGCGCCCTGCTGGCGGCCGCCGCCGAACGGTCGCCTTTGCTGGCGCCCATGCGCCCCTTCATCCTCGGACTCACGGTGATGTTCTGGGCGACGGCCACCTGGTGGATCCCGATGCTGCTCGTGCTCGGTGTCTGGCGGCACCGCGTGCGGGCGGTCAGGCTCTCGTACGATCCGCTCTATTGGGGCCTCGTGTTTCCCGTGGGCATGTATGCAACGTGCACCTTCCGGCTGGCCGACGTGCTGCACGCGCCGTTCCTGCTGTGGGTTGCGCGGGGCTTCGTGATCGCCGCGACGGCCGTATGGCTGCTCACGTTCCTGGGGCTGGCGCGGCACGGGGTATATGCGGTGCTGCTCGGAGTGCGAAAGACACCCAAAGCAATAAGTGAAGCGCGCGACGGCCGGACCGCCGTCGAGGCATGGACAACAGGAGGGATTGCGTCATGAACGTCACACCGGAAACACCCGCCCGCACCAACCCGTTTAGCATGGCCGGCTACCTGCACGCCGCGGCTGCGCCTGCGCGCGCAGACCTGGCCCGGCAGACGGATGCGGCCCAGCGCATGCGCCGGGGCCAGCGCCTCGTGATCGGTGGGTTCGTCGTGGCGGTGGTCGGCATCGTGGCCTACTGCGTCGCCTGCCTTGGCGCGGCCATGAGCCAGGATCTGGGCACCGCGCTGCTGCAGAGCCCGGGATGGCTGGCCGGGCCGATGCTCGGCGTCATCGGGTTCGGGACGCTGCTCTGGCTGGTCGGGTCGTTCATGTATCTCAACGCGGGCATGGACCTCGACCCGGACGACCCCGAGCTCTACACCTGATCGACCGGCGTCGGTGGCTGGGATCCGACGGGCCCCGGCACGCTCACGGCCGCCGCGGCGGCACGGGCCACGCCGGGGCCGTGCCGTCGGTGGTCACCATGGTGGTCACCCGGAACAGCTCCGCCCCGGCGGCGGGAATCACGGACGAGAAGCCCACGGACGAGGAGCTGGCCACCGCCGACCAGGCGCCGGTCGCGCGGTCAAACCGGTCCACGGCGTACTTGTACTGCTTGGGCGTGTACCATGGCGCAATGCCCAGCCATTTCGACTGCAGCTTGACGACAACGGTCTGCGAGTCGCGGTAGTCGCGATTGGCCAGCATCGCGTAGTCGCGGCCCTCGGTGTCGCGGAACATCCCCAGCACCACGCCCGCGCCTCGCTCTTCGGGAATGGCCTGCACCCAGTGCTCCTTCGGGAGGCTGCGCGTGCCGGCTGGCAACGGCGCGGTGTGGAACACATCCACCGAGCGGAGCCCCGCGAGCACTCGTCCGACCGGCGCCACCTCCCGGTTGATGGCGGCTACGTCGAGGCCAACGGCGGTTAGCGCGCCGGCGCCCGGGCTGAACACCATATCGGCGTGGAACCACTCGATGCCGGTGACGCCGTACGCCAGCGACGTGTAGACGCTCTGGCGCAAACGCTGGTCGTTGTCGGGCAGGCGCGTCTGGTCGCCCCACTCGACGCCGGGATTGGCCGACGCTTCGAAACAGGCGGCCAAAGGCACGCCCGCCCGGACGGCGGCCTCGCGGAACTGCTCGAGCTTCTCGAAGTAGCGATCGCTGCCCCACCACCACTGGTAATAGTCGAAGCTGAGGAGCGGCGGGCGGGCGGCGGTCATGTACGCCCGCAGGAACTCGCCCGTCGTCGAGAGCATGTTGACGAACGGCACCTGCCGCGGTGCGGCCTGCTCGAATTGCCGGAATTGGCCGCCGATTCCCGCGAACACGGCTTCGGGGAAAGGCTCGTCGCCGAGGTGGTAACCCCAGACGACCGGATTCGCCGCCAGACGCGCCGCAACGGCCGGGTCTTTGGCAGGCACCATGGCCTTCAGCCCGTGGCGCGCGACCGTGGCGAGTTCGCCTTCCGTGGCGTCGATGACGGTGAAGCCCGCCGCGGCCATGGCCCGCGCACGAGCCTCGGTCCCATCGAT
>CAYHCX010000003.1:0-43759 GCA_964355095.1 uncultured Acidobacterium sp. | reverse complement strand
TGACGGTGAAGCCCGCCGCGGCCATGGCCCGCGCACGAGCCTCGGTCCCATCGATGTTCGGGGCGCGCCACGCGTAGATCCAGAAATCGCGCGGCACCTGCGGCGCCGGCGGTACCGGTGTCTGGGCCGACAAGGCAAGCGAAGACGTGGCCGCAGCCAGTGTCAGGGCCGCCGCACCTCGCACTAACCGCATCGTCATGCTCATGGCGGCCATCATACGCGCTCGGGGGTTGTGCCTCTATAATGGAACATGACTGACGACATCGGCGGCCTCCGGCGGCACTACGAGCGCGGGCAACTCCGGGTTGAGGATTTGGCGCCTGACCCGATTGCCCAATTCAAGCACTGGTTCGACGAGGCGGTGGCCGAAGGCGTCGTCGAACCCAATGCGATGAGCCTGGCCACCGCCACGTCTTCCGGTGAGACCACGCTGCGCACCGTGCTCCTCAAGGGCTACAGCGACGAGGGCTTCCTGTTCTTCACGAACCTGGAGAGCACGAAGGCGAAGCAGATCGCGGAGAACCCACACGTCTCGTTGTTGTTCCCGTGGATTACGCTGGAGCGTCAAGTGATCATCAACGGCACGGCGGCGCGCGTGCCGATGACCGAGGTGGCGCGTTACTTCCTCTCGCGTCCGCGCGAGAGCCGGATCGCCGCGTGGGTCTCGCCGCAGAGCCGCGTCATCGACGCGCGGCGACTCCTCGAGATGAAGTTCGAGGAGATGCTGCGCAAGTTTGGCGAGGGCGAGATCCCCGTGCCGTCCTTCTGGGGCGGCTATCGCGTGGCGCCAAAGACAATCGAATTCTGGCAGGGCGGCCCGCATCGGCTTCACGATCGGTTCTTGTACACTCGTGACGAGGCAGGGTGGCGGATCGCAAGGCTCGCGCCCTAGCGCCGGGCGCGCGCGATCATGATGCATCCATGCCAGGCGTTGGCCAGCGTCCCGCCGAGAAGCAGGGCAGCCCCGGTGGCCACGAGGTGTGCCCGCTGACCGGCTATGCCGGCGATCAGCAGGGGCAGCCCCGGCAGCCACAACAGAAGCACGGTCAGCGCGAGCCGCGAATCGACCAGGGCATGCGAAGACCGCGCGGGCGGCGCCCCCTCGTTCTGCACCATCGCCCGGAACCACGCCTGCAGCGGAAAAAGCCGCCCCTGGATGCCGACGACCATCTGCGACACGAAGCCGAGGAGGCCCGCGGCACCGTACACCCAACCGACATCGGGCGGCGCGCTGCCGAACACCAGCCACGTTCCGAGGCCAGCCGCCACGAACCCGTAGAGCAGGGCCAGGCCGGTGTGACACGTCGACCAGTCGGGAGCCGGCAATTCGACGGCCCGCGGGCGGCGCAGGCGAAGCATGCGGTAAACCTGCGCGAAGAAGCTCGCAAACGCAGCGATTACGATGAGCACCCAGAGTCGGACATCCCATCCAACCGCCAGCGACCCGCTCAGACCGAGTGTGCCCGCTTGAAGCAGCACGGCGCTGATCGCCAGGGTCGGACCCGCCGGCATCGCGGTGGGCAGCACCATCGGGATCAGCCGGTAAGCCACTCCGAAGATCATCATGATCGCCCACCCGAGCACGGCCAGGTGGGCGTGAGCCACGGCCAGCGATAGCGACGACCATGGCAGGCCGCTACGCAGGTGGCCCAGGGTCAGGAGGAGCCCAGCCAGCCCGGCGAGGGCGGCATTGGCGAACGCAAGCCCCACATGCAAGGTAACGCCGCGCGGCACGCGTGACCGCGACAGGCCTCGCATCGTGCGCACACCCACAAAGACGATGGCGCCCAGCACGAACACCGAGGCCGTGCCAACCGTGTGAAACCGGTTCGTCCAGAACCCCGCGGCCATGCCGGAAGTGCCGATCCAGAACGAGACGCACGCCATGACATCCGCCTTGGTTGCGGGAAGCGGCACATCGAGCGCCAGCGGCCCAACGATGTAGAGCGCGCCGAGGATCGACCCCGAGATCCATCCGAGCGTGATCAGATGCACGAGCGCGATCAGGCGCGGGCGGCCGTCGAAGACCGCCGGCAGGTGCGGGTCGGCCACGAGGGCGAGGAGCGCAGCGATCAGCGCCAGGTGCGCGGCCGCGAAGTAGGCGAGGGGCAGCGTCGCCGCGGGAACGAGGGCGCGGCGGCGGGCCGAGAAGCCGCTGGTGGCGTCGACTGGCGGAGCCTGCATCGCTGCAGTGCATTGTAGGCCCCCGGCCGGCAGACGCGGTTCCGGCCGAGTCCTAGCCGCCGCCGGCTTCATGGCTCGGGCTTGCGCCCTCCACGGTGAACGGCCCGCGGTAGTAGCACATGACGCCCGACTCGCAGGTGGCCCGCACCCCGCGGGCCCGGATCGCCCACTCCACTACCTCCTCGGGACTCGCGCCACTCTCCACGCGCGCGAGCACGGCGTGGACCAGGCGCAGGCCGAGCAGCTTGCGGAGCGGCGATGCCTGGCGGCCGGCGATCTTCACCGAGCGGATGCCGAACCGGTGAAACGCTGGAATGGCGCAGACCCCGCACGCGCCGAGCGGCACGCCTCCCGACGACACCGTGGATCCGCAGGCGTTGAGGTGCCAGATCCACTCGCGATGGCTTTGGAAGTGGGCCTCAAGCCGCGCCGACTCGGCTTCGCCGATCGGCCGGCCGTCGGTCCGCTCGATCTCCTGTTTCCACCCCGCCATGTCCACGCAGAAGGCGCCAACGCGGTGGTGGTGGAGCGTGTGACACAACCCTTCCTCGAAGGCGCAGCCGTCGTTGAGGACGAAGACCTCGAGCGGCACGGCGCCGGCCACGCCGGCGCTGATCCGGCCAATCTCCGGGAGGCTGAGGCCGCGCGGCAGGATCACGCGGCCGACACCCAGATCCTGGTAGAACCGAACCGCCTCGGTGTTCAGTGCGCTGGCCACCGAGCTGACGTGGACCCTGCCGCCGAGGCCCATCTCGGCCAGCGTCAGCAGCAGCGCGGTGTCGGAGACGATCAGGGCGTCGACCTCGCACTCGTCGATCGCCCGGCGCGCCAGGTCAGCCAGGTACGGCAGCTGCCGCTCCACGTAGACCGGTGCGTTGAGCGTCAGGAACACGGGTACGCCCTGGGCGTGCGCGTGCGCCACGAGGGCGCCGAGGGCCTCGTAGGTCGCCAGGTTGGCGCCGGCTGGACTGCGCCGGTTCATCCACAACGCGCCCGAGTAGGCGCTGGTCCAGTCCTGAGGCACGAGGCCGCAGTACAGCTCGCCGGCGCCGTTCTCCACCAGCATGTCCACTTCGTCGAGGCTGCTCACGGGCGAGAGAATCTTCATCGTGCTCATACGGGTAGATCGGTCTGGTAGACGACGCGGTTGACGCCGGCCTGTTGCGCCATCTCCCCCGCCGAGGCGATGGCCGAACGGTCCTGGTAGTAACAGCAGGTATTGCCGCGCTCCTGATACTCCCGATGGCCGCCGTCGAAGGGGGACGCCGACGCCTGCCGCGTGATCGTGTAGCGCTGGCATTCGCGGCGGCAGTCTGCGCCCACGTGAAACCGGTCCGACGCCGGCCGGCCCAACGACCCGATGGCGCATACACGCCCGGTCACGACATAGCCATAGGGCACGTAGACCGACGCGGCAACGCCGAGGCCGGCGAAGTCCATGTCCAGTCCCTGGATCAGGTTGTCGAACTCCACGCGCTCCACGCCCAGCCGGGCGAGCAGGCGGCGGAACACCGGCGCGGAGATCGACGACTGGCGCACGGCCGCCAGCGCGTCGGCGGGCGCGCCGGCAAACGCTGGCATGATGCGCGGGTCGCGGAGCATGCGGTTCATGAGCCGCCCGAGCACCGGCCGCAGCGCGGCGTGGTCACCCGTCACCACCCGCACGACACCCCAGTCGTTGACCACGATCTCGACGCGCGGATCGTCGAGCCCGGCCAGCCACGCGAGGACAGGTCGAAGCCGATCCAGGCCCTGGTCGGTGACATACCCGGTAAGCAGCGAGAAGGCGAGGCCGGCCGAGGACGCCGCCTCGTAGGCGCGGCGCACGTCGTCCGCCGCCGGCGCCCGGCGCTCGCAGAACTCGTGGCCGAAGTACAGGCGCTTCCAGACCGGCGGACCGAAGGCCTCGATGGCGGCCGCGCGCGCTTCGGCCTGCTGCGCGCCCTGCCGGCCGTGAGGTGCCGTCTCGAACCGCAGATGCCGGGGCAGGTCCGCGAGATCCGACCGCCTGAATAGCGCCAGCGCCCACTCGATCATAACGTCCATTCGCAGCGTAGCGGCTGGAGCGGAATCGCCGCGGCAATCGCGAAGACAAGGATGAGCGCGAAACGAGAGACTTGACGAAACGGCATAAGCATCCCCAAGACGGATTCGGCCGTGGCCGGGCGCTACTTCAGTATGACCGATCGCAGGCGGGCACGCCTCGCGGTACAATCTGTCCAACCCCCGTGGCGATCTACTTGAGAAAATCCTTGGCGCACGCCACCAGCATCACCCTGTTCGCCGCCCTGCTCGTGTCGCATGTCGTCGCCTCGAACGCCCTCGCTCAGTCGGCGGACACGCGGGAAGGAGCCGCGGTGCCCGCGTCGGCCGCCACGCGCTCTCCGGACGGCCGGCTGCTGGTCGTGGCGATCGAGGCCACGACGCCTGTGATCGTGGACGGCGCGCTCGACGAGGAGGTGTGGCAGCGGGCGGAGCCGGTGGGCTCGTTCGTGCAAAGCGAGCCGCGGGACGGGCAGCCGGCGACCGAGCGCAGCGAGGTCCGGCTGGCGTACGACCACGACCACCTCTACATCGCCGCCACGCTCCACGAGAGCGAGCCCGGCCTCGGCATGGTCAACGAGATCCGCAAAGACTTCCGCGGCACCGATCAGGACACCTTCGAAGTGATCATCGACCCGTTCGCGGACCGGCGAAACGGCTTCGTGTTCATCACCAACCGCGAGGGGGCGCGCGCCGATCAGCAGGTGGCCAACGAGGGGCGCGAGATCAACGCGAGCTGGGATGCCGTGTGGTTTGTCCGCACGCGGCAGGGCGGCGACGGCTGGACGGTGGAGATGGCCGTGCCGTTCCGATCGCTTCGCTTCGAGCGGGGCCTCCAGGACGTGTGGGGCATCAACTTCAGCCGCCGCATCCGGCGGAAGAACGAGGTGGACTTCTGGTCGCCCGTGCCACGGGCCTACAACCTGGCCCGCGTGTCGCTGGCGGGCAACCTGTCCGGCCTGCCCTCGGTGTCGCCCGGGCGCAATCTGAAGGTGAAGCCCTACCTGCTCGGCAAGGCGGTGCGGCCCACCGGGCTCGCCACCACGTTCGACCAGGACGCCAGCGTCGGGCTCGATGTGAAGTGGGGAGTCACCTCCGCCCTTACGCTCGATCTCGCGGTCAATCCCGACTTCGCTCAAGTGGAGGCCGACGAGCTGACGGTGAACCTCACGCAGTTCAGCACGTTCCATCCCGAGAAGCGCGACTTCTTCATCGAGAACTCGGGCACGTTCTATATGGGCGACGCGGCGCGCAACAACCGCGTCACGACCACGCCCACGCCCGACGAGGATCTCCTGCTCTTCCACAGCCGGCGCATCGGCCTGGGGGCCGACGGCACGCCCATTCCCATCTACGGCGGCGCACGGCTGACGGGCCGCGCCGGCGCCTTCGAGCTCGGGCTCCTCAGCCTGCAGGTACAGCCGACCGCCACGACGCCGGGCAACAACTACACGGTGCTCAGGGCGCGGCGGAACCTGCGGCCGGGCTCCGACCTCGGGGCCATCTTCATGAGCCGCCAGTCGGCCGAATCGGGCCGCGACTACAACCGGGTGTACGGCGTCGACGCGAACATCCGGTTCCTCGGGACGACGGACTGGAACTCGTACGCGATCCGGACCGACACACCCGGTGTCAACGCGGGCCAGTATGCCTGGCGCACGTCGCTGAACCGGGAGAGCAACTTCTTCCACGGCAAGGGCGGCATCATGTCGGTCGGCGAGGGTTTCAACGACGAGATGGGCTACTACCGCCGGGTCGGCGCGCGGAAGTGGTTCCTCGACACGGGCATCCGCCCGCGGCCGGCGTGGTGGCAGCGGCGCGGCGTGCGTGAGTTCCACCCCCACGTCCTGTGGAACTACTACACCGACATGGGCGGCCGCATGGTCGGCAAACGGCACCACAACGGCGTGACGGTGTTCTTCAACAACGGCGGCTACACGGAGTTGTCGTGGAATCCTGAGTTCAACGAGATCACCGCGCCGCTCAGGCTCGCGTCGAACGTGCGGCCGGTTGCGCCGGGCACGTATGCGTGGAGCGAGTGGCAGCTCCGCTTCAGCAGCGACCCGAGCCGCTCGCTGTCGTTCACCTTCACCGGCGTCGCCGGCGGGCTCTGGAGCGGCCGCCAGCGCACGGTGACGGCCGGCTTGACGTGGCGCCCGACCTACCGCCTCAGGATGACCGCAAACCTCAACCGGACCAGTGCCGACCTGGGCGCGCCGGGCACCGAGTTTGTGACGGCGGTCTGGACGGCGAGGGCGAACTACTCGTTCTCGACCAACATGTTCCTCGACTCGCTGCTGCAGTACGACCAGGACCGGCACCGCTTCAACGCCAACCTGCGGTTCAACTTCATCCACCGGCCGCTCAGCGATCTGTTCGTCGTGTTCAACGAGCAGCAGATCACCAACAACCCGGCCATCGCGCCGGGCCGCGGCCTCGTGGTGAAGTTCACGCGGATGATGGCGTTCTAATCTGGCGAGGGCGTCCCGCGCTCGTGGGGTGGGTGGTATCTTGGCCCAGAACCATCGTGCTGAGCCACTGCTTGTGGCGGCGCCGCGGCCGAGCCGTCGATCGGCTCATTTCAATAGATTCCGCACCAGCTCCCGCAGGTTCTTCAGGTCGAAGGGCTTGTCGAGGCGCTGGTTCGGCACGGCGTCGAGGAACTCGCGCGCCCGTGGGGTGAACGCTCCTCCGGTCAGGAAGATCATCTTCCCGGCCTGCTCGGGCATCGCCTCCAACACCCGGGCGTACAGTTCCATCCCGGTCATCTCCGGCATCATCAGGTCACAGAAGAAGATGTCGAACCGTTCATTTGAAGAGAGCAGGTCCAGCGCGGCGCGGGCGCTCGTGAGCGCCACGACGTCGTGGTTCGCCGACAGGGCGCGGCGCATGGTCTCGGCGAGCATCGGCTCGTCGTCCACGACGAGGATCCGTCCGCGGCGTGAGGTCGCGCCAGCCGCCGCCAGAAGCGGTGCCGGGGCGACCCGCTCGGTGGCGCGGGTGGCAGGTAGTGTGATTCTGAACGTAGTGCCGCGACCGACCTGGCTGTCGACGGCGATCTCCCCGCCGAGGGACGCGACGGTCTCCCTGCAGATGGCCAGCCCGAGACCCGTTCCCTGGCCGGCTGGCTTCGTGGTGAAGAAGGGATCGAACAGCCGGCCGAGGTGTTCCTCGGGGATGCCGCCCCCCGTGTCTTCCACCTCGACGATCACCCGATCTCCGTCGGTCCGGGTGCGCACGCGAATCGCGTTCGCGTCCGCGGCGCCCTCCGGGATTGCCTGCGCGGCGTTGACGAGCAGGTTCACGAACACCTGCGCCAGCCGGGCCTCGTTCGCCTCGACCGCGGGAACATCGCCGTAGTCCTCCACCAGCCGCGCCCGGTGGCGAATCTCGTTGTAGGTCAACTTGATGGACAACTCGAGCAGGCGCCGCACGTCCAGCGGGGCGCGGTCCTGTGTGCCTACTCGAGAAAAGGTCTTGAGGTCCCGTACGATGTCGCGAATCCGCGCCGCGCCCTCACGGGCGTCGTTGAGCAGCCGGACCAACTCGTCCGGCCTCCCGGCCGCGAATCCCGCCACGCCAGGACGCGCCTCGGCGAGCAGGTCGAGATTGCCGATCACGTAGGACAGCGGGTTGTTGATCTCATGGCCCACGCCGGCCGCCAGGGTGCCGATCGCGATTATCCGGTCCATCTCCATCAGTTTCGCGGTGAGCTGCCTGCGCTCGGTGAGGTCGCGGCCAATGACGACGATGGCGGGCTGACCCTCGAACTCCAGCGGCATGGCCGCGACTTCGGCGTGGACGGTCGAGCCGTCCCTGCACAGGAGGCGCATCTCCTTGGGCGGTGCGAGATCGCTCATGACCCTCATGACGCGGATGCGTTCGGCCACGACCTCCCGGTCGTCAGGGTGCACCGTCATCAACACCGGCTGGCCCACAAGGTCGGCCTCCGACTGGTAGCCGAGCCGCCGCACCATGGCGGGGTTGACGTAGACGAAGCGGCCGTCGCGATGCACCGCGATGCTGTCGGGAGCCTGCTCGATGAGCGTGCGGAAGCTCAGCTCGGAGGCCTGTGCCCGCGCGCGAAGGTGTTCCTCCTCGGTGAGGTTCTCGGCGATGACGACCAGCTGGTTGTCCTCGTCCAGAAGGCGGGAAGACACGGCCGTGACCCGGAGCGGGGACACGCCCGCGGGCGTCTCGATGTCGATCCTCAGACCATGGATCGCATCGCGGCCTTCCAGGGCGGCGCGCAGTCGGTCCCGCAACGCGGGGTGCGGACAGATCTCCACCAACGGGCGCCCCTGGGCGAGGTCCTCCGAAAGGCCGAGCATCGTGCGGCACGCGCGGTTCGTGCGCACCACCTGCATGTTGGCATCCATCAGCAACGCGCCGAAGGGAAGATTCTCGATGAAGCTCTCCGCTTGCCGGCGGCGGTACTCAACCGCCGCCACGGTCTCGTGCATCCGGGCCGCCATCTCGTTGAAGGTCCCGGCCAACCGGCACAGCTCGTCGCGCGTCGTGCAGACCACGCGAACCGAGTAATCACCCTCGGAGATGCGCCTGGCGGCCGCGTCCAGCTGCAGGAGGGGACCGACGATGTACCGGCGCGAGTACCAGAAACCCAACACGGCGAGGACGAGGTTGAGCCCGATGCCGGCGGTAAATAGAGCGAGCATCCGGCGCCGCAGCGTCTGCGCCCTGGCCACCAGGGCGGCCGTCAGCTCCTCAGCAGATGCCCGCAGGGTATCGATGTCCGACGCCAGATCGCTCGCCGCGCGGTCGACCTCGGGACTTTCCGCCTGGCGGCCAGCGATGACGAGAAGTCGGGGCCGGACCCGGTCCCACTGAGTCCGAAGCCTCGACAGCTCAGCTCGCACGGCGTCGGTCAGCGGGACGACGTCGAGACCATCGATCTCGCCGCCGCCTTCCAAGGCCGCCAGTGAGCGATCGTAGCTGGCGACAAGCTGTCGGAGCCTCGGACGGTCCTCGTCCTGGCCGCCGACGACCATGCGCGCCCAGTCGCCAAGCTGGACCGCAAGCATCCGTTGGCGTCCGGCTAAGTTGACATGCGTCGGGACGGGGGCGCTCTGCGCGAGAAAGAGCCCAAACAGCAGTGCCGCCAGAATCGCCCCGCACAGAGGCACGAGCTGGATCAGCCCGATCTTCCTCGCGAGGCTGGACCTGATGAAGCCGGTTGTCTGGTGCACCACTGGTACCATTTTCCTTTCCATTACCGGCTCATCCGGCTGCGCGCCGGTGTCGTGCCGAACGTCTTCACGCGATGCGCCAAATCCCCCCGCTCGACAGGGCGCCGGTTCTCGTGGACGGCCACGTAACTTAACTAACGCGCCCCGAGAGGGCCGCTCGGTGTGTCCCTGCGACGGCCAGAAAACGGTCCGCGGTCATCCGGCGCGGGGCGGACGCGGTGCCGAACGAGCACGGCCAGACCGAGCAACACGATCGCGCTGCCCTGATGGGCCACGGCAAGCGGCACGGGCACCACGTACAGGAGCGTGAGAATGCCCAGCGTAACTTGAATGCACAGCCACCCCAACAGAAGGTGTGCCGCCGCGCGCGTGGCCGCCGGTCGCGCCGGTCGCGTCATGTGCCACCAGAGTAGCGCCACCGCCACTCCTAGCAACGTGGCCAACAGCCGATGGTTGAACTGTACCGTGACGATCTCTTCGAAGAGGCTGGGCCAGACCGGCCGACTCGCATACAGGCCGTCCGGGAAGACGTGCCCGCCCATCAGCGGGAACGTGTTGAACGCGAATCCTGCCCGCGTACCGGCGACAAGGCCACCCGACACAATCGTCAGCAGCACCAGGATCACGACCGCCGTGGACAATTGCCGCAGGCGGGCAGGGATGGGAACGGCTGACGGCAGAGGCCGCAACATGTCAAGTGCGGTCCAGAGCAACGCACCGAAGATCACGGCGGCGAGGCTGAGATGTGCCGCAAGCCGATAGGGGCTGACCCGCGGCACATCGACGAGCCCGCTGGCCACCATGTACCAGCCAAGCGCACCCTGCAGCGCGCCCAGCACGAAGATACCCGCCAGCCTCGGCACCAAGGCGCGGGGCAGGCGTCCACGCGCTCGCCAATAGAGGAATGGCCCGAGAAACACCACGCCGATCAGCCGTCCCAGCAGGCGGTGCAGCCATTCCACCCAGAAGATGCGCTTGAAGGCCTCGATCGACATGCCCCGGTTGACCGCCAGGTACTCCGGGGTGCGTTGGTACTTCTCGAAGGCGCCGGTCCACTGTGAAGAGCTGATCGGTGGGATCGCACCCAGGATGGGCTCCCACTCCACGATGGAGAGGCCCGAGTGGGTGAGGCGGGTGACCCCCCCGACCACCACGACGACGAGCACCAGCGAGGCGCAGATCAACAGCCACGCCGCCACCGTCCGGTCGTAACGGATCGGAGCAGACCGCGGCGACGTCGTCCGCCCGATGGAGAATATGACGCCGGTCATATGAGTCCTCCCGGGATTCTGGCAGCCTGATCCCACGATCGCGGATCGGCCCGCCGAGACGACCCATGACTGGACTTCCACTCGCGTCCGTGCGGCCGGCAACCCTCATCGTGGTCGGGGGGCAAAGCCGGGCGGTGGGCAAGACCTCGACCATCGAACATGTCCTGCGCGCCAGGCAGGGCGAGCAGTGGATCGCCGTCAAGATCTCGGCTCACCGCCACGCCAGCGCGAGCGGCGCGGCGCCCCTCGTGGAAGAAGCCGACTACGCGTCCCCGACCACGCAGACCGGTCGATACCTCGAGGCCGGAGCGGGCCGAGCCTTCCTGTGCCGCACGCCCGACGCGCGCCTCGCGGACACGGCCGCCTTTCTGCACAGCCTCCTCGCCGACGGCACCAACGTCATCGTCGAGTCGAATCGCATCACCCGGTTCGTCCGGCCCGACGTCGTGCTGTTCGTCGTGTCGCCGTCGGTTGCTGACTGGAAGTCTTCCGCGAGTGCGTGCCTGGCGGGTGCCGGCGCCCTCGTCACGCTCGAACGCGCCGACGCGGTGCCCGCCGCGCTCGCCGCCCGGGGCATGCGCCTCCGCGATCGGCCGGTGTTCGAGATAGGCAGTGATCGCCGGGTGCATGGTCTCGACCCCTGGTTGGACGCGCGGCTCACGCCGGGGGACGCGGCCCACGTCTGTACCGCGGGTGCCCGAAGGCCGAGCGCCGCATCGCCCTACGAGTGGTAATGCAGGCTCTCTGACAGGAAAGGGTCTCGCGCCGGCACCGGCGCGGCCTGCCGGAACATTCGAGTAAACACGTGGATGAAGACGCCCGCCACCAGCAGCGCGCCCGCGGCCTCCCACGCGCCGAAGGGCGGCGCTTCTGGCGAGACCGACGGCAAAATCATCAGGTAGAGATCAAGCCAGCGGCCCACGAGCACGCACGCGGCCACCTTCACCAGCGTGCCCGGGTGCCGCTTGAGGGGCCGGTTCATGATGGCCAGGAACGGCACCACCCAGTTGAGCGCGATGTTGACCATCACCAGCGGGAGCCACGCGCCGCGCATCCGCGGGATGAAGTAGACGGTCTCCTCGGCGAGGTTGGCGTACCAGATCAACATGTACTGGCTGAACCAGATGTACATCCAGAACGTGCTGAAAGCGAACAGCAGCTTGCCCAGGTCGTGCAAGTGCTCGTCGCTCACGACGTGCCGCAGGGGGCCTGCGCCGCGCAGCCAGATGACGAGGATCAGCATCGCGGCAAGGCCAGACTGGAACAGGCCCGCGAAGTTGTACACCCCGAACATGGTGCTGTACCAGTGCGGTGTCAGCGACATGATCCAGTCCACGCTGGCCAGGAAGCACGTCAGCGAGAACACCACCAGGAACGCGGCCGATAGCTTGATGTTCTTGCGCGTCCAGGCGAGGTCGCCGTCCGCGTCCTGCCGGCGTGAATAACGAACCAGCGCCGCCGCGAACAGAATCCACGCGGCGAAGTACGCCGCTGCGCGGGCCAGGAAGAACGGCGTCGACAGCCACAGGCGGCTGAAGCTGCCCGGCGCACCGACCGGCTCTCCCGTCCAGGGGTAGAGCGACGGCCTGAACACGAAGACCAGCGCCAGCACCAAGGCGGCAGCCGGCAGCAACCGGGTCATCGACTCGGGCACGCGGCGAAACGCCGCGATCCAGGTGGCGTCGGTGACGTAGCCCAGCGCCACGAAGAACGCGCCGGCCAGGCCCAGGCCGGTGAGCGCCCACCCGGCCAGCAGCAGGTTGGCCCAGGCGCGGTCGGGTGACAACACCACGCCGACGGCGAGCACTGCCGCACCCGCGACGGCCATCCACAGACCCAGCCGCTGGGCGGCATGGAGGCGGCCCACGCCTTCTAGCGCGGCGGCGGTGCCGGCTCGGGTGGTGGCGTCGGCTTCGCCGCCTGAGCCGCCTGAGCCGCCGCTTGCGTCGCGGCCTGAGCGGCCGCCTTCCGCTGCAGCCCCCGGATGTGCAAGATAGCCTTCCATCGATCCTCCCTAGGAACCTGCGAAGCGTACGACGCCATATTCTTCTGACCGTAGGTCACGATGTGAAACATCTGCCCGTCTTTCAACTTCAGCGCGTTGTCGGCGAAGAACGACGGCGGCGGCGGCACGCCCCGCAGCGTCACCGGGCCATCGCCTTGACCGCCGCCACCGTGGCACACGGCGCAATTGGAGCCGAACACGACGGCACCGCGCGCCAGCGCCACGGCATCGTCGGCGGCGTACGGGTTGGTGAGTTCCGATGCCGCCCGCACGGCGTCTTCGGGCGTGGCGGCGTAGTGCAGGGGCAGCAACCCGCGCGGGATGGTACCCGGCGGCGGCGGCTGCAGGGTCTGGCCGCCGGGCAGCAGTGGCATGGGGGCGAACGTATCGGCCGCCACCGATCGCACCATGTTGGGCAGGAACTCCCAGTTGGGCACGGTCGGGTCAGCGCCAAGGCCCACGTAGGCGCCCACGATGGCCACAAGTACCACGGCCAGCAGCAGGTTGACACCGCCCCTCATAACCGTCCCTCCACGTCACGCTCTTCGAACGACACCGCGCCGCAATCGGCGAACAGCCGCTGCACCGCGCGCGGATCCGATGCTCCGGCATCGAGCACCAGCACGAAGCGGTCGTGAGTGGCACGCGGATCGACGATGTCGGGCACGTGCCACGGGCCCAGCCGGCGCGCGATCAGGAACGTCACGACCACGCCGACGCCGGCGCAGAGCACCATCAGTTCGAACATCACCGGCACGAAGGCCGGCAGCGAGTTCCACGGCCGGCCGCCGACGTTGATGGGCCACGCCCGCGCGGTCGTCCAGAACTGGAACCACGTGGCAAACGCCAGGCCGGCGGCGCCCAGGACGGCGCAGGCCCACGGCAGCCACGAGGGCTTGAGGCCCATGGCGCGGTCGAGCCCGTGCACCGCGTAGGGTGTGAAGGCATCGACGATGTCGAATCCCCGCGCGCGCGACGCGCCAGCGGCCGCAATCACGTCGGCCTCGTCATCGAACACGCCCACGAAGACCCGCCGGCTCATCGTTCGCCTCCCGTCGTGCGCCGATCGTGCGCCACGACCGCCTTCACCTCGCCCATGGCGATCACCGGCAGGAAGCGGCAGAACAGCAGGAAGCACGTAAAGAACAGCCCGAAGCTGCCGGCGAGGGTCGCCAGTTCCACGCTGGTCGGCGCGTAGTCGGCCCAGCTCGACGGCAGGTAGTCGCGGTGCAGCGAGGTCACAATGATGACGAAGCGCTCGAACCACATGCCTACGTTCACGAAGAGCGACAGCACGAACACCACCGCCAGGTTCGAGCGCACGCGCTTGAACCAGAACAGCTGCGGCGTGATCACGTTGCAGCTCACCATGATCCAGTAGGCCCAGGCCATCGGCCCGAACATGCGGTTGAGGAAGGTGAACTGCTCGTAGGGGTTGTTCGAGAAGGCCGCGATGAAGAACTCGGTTGCATAGGCGAAACCGACGATGCTGCCGGTGGTGAGCACCAGCTTCGCCATGATGTCGACGTGGCGCACGGTGATGTAGTTCTCGAGCCGCATCGTCTTGCGGGCGATGATCATCAGCGTGAGCACCATCGCCATGCCGGAGAAGATGGCGCCGGCCACGAAGTACGGCGGGAAGATCGTGGTGTGCCACCCGGGAATGAGCGACGTCGCGAAGTCGAAGCTGACGATCGAGTGCACCGACACGACCAGGGGCGTGCCGAGCGCCGCCAGCAGCAGGTAGACCGCCTCGTAGTGGTGCCACGTCCGGTACGACCCGTTCCAGCCCAGGCTGAAAAACCCGAAGAGCCGGCGGCGCAAACCGTGCTTGAGGCGGTCGCGCACGGTCGCCAGGTCGGGCAGCAGGCCCACGTACCAGAAGATTGCGGAGATCGTGAAATACGTGCTGATCGCGAAGACGTCCCACAGCAACGGCGATCGGAAGTTCACCCAGAGCGAGCCGCGCGTGTTGGGCAGCGGAAACACCCAATAAGCGAACCACGGCCGGCCCATGTGGATGAGCGGGAAGATCGCGGCGCAGAGCACGGCGAAGATGGTCATCGCCTCGGCGGCCCTATTGACCGACGTGCGCCATCGCTGCCGCAGCAGAAACAGGATGGCCGAGATGAGCGTGCCGGCGTGGCCGATGCCGATCCAGAACACGAAGTTGGTGATGTCAAACGCCCAGCCGACGGTGCGGTTGAGGCCCCACGTGCCGATGCCAGTGGCGACCTGGTACGACACCGCCACGACGCCCAGCAACAGCACCGCGAACGACACGAAGAAGGCTCCCCACCAGAGAGCGGTCGGCCGCCCCTCCATCGGCGCGCAAACATCCTCGGTGACCTGCCCGATCGTCCGCTCGCCAGTGATCAGCGGCGTCCGAAGCGACACGGCGTGCTCACTCATGGCCCGTCTCTCCCCCACCCTCACCGTCACCCTCGGCCCGGTTACGGACCATCGTCAGGTACCCCACTGACGGTTTCACATTGAGCTCCTCGAGGACGCGGAAGTGCCGCGGGTCGCGCATCAGGTGCGCCACGCGGCTGTCCGGGTTGTTAGCATCGCCGAACGTGATGGCCCTGGCCGGGCACGATTGCTGGCAGGCCGTCTCGACCGCGCCGGCGGCCAGCGGCGTGCCCGTCCGCCGGGCCTCGACCTTGGCGTCCTGGATCCGCTGCACGCACATGCTGCACTTCTCCATCACGCCGCGCGAGCGCACGACGACGTCGGGGTTGAGCACCAGGTTCTGCAGCCGGTCTTCGCGCGGATACTCAAACCAGTTGAACCGGCGCACCTTGTAGGCGCAGTTGTTGGCGCAGTAGCGCGTGCCGACGCAGCGGTTGTAGACCTGCTGGTTCAGGCCTTCCTCACTGTGCACGGTGGCCAGTACCGGGCACACCGTTTCGCACGACGCGTTCTCGCAGTGCTGACACAGCATCGGCTGCTGGATGACATCGACGCCGCCGTCGGGACGGTTGGCGTAATAGCGATCGATTCGCATCCAGTGCATCTCGCGGTGGCGCAGCACCTCGTCGCGCCCCACCACCGGCACGTTGTTCTCGGCCTGGCAGGCCATCACGCACGCCGAGCAACCCGTGCAGGCCGTCAGGTCGATCACCATCCGCCAGCGATGTCCCGTGTAGGTGTGATCGGCGGGCCACAAGTCCGCGGCCGCCTCGCCGTGCGGGTGGTGCGATCCGGCCAACGGATCTTTCACGTAGGCCGGCAGCGTCGTCTCCTGCACGATGGGGCGGCGGGCGCCCCCCGGGGGCGCCAGGTGCGCCGGCACCGCGATCTCATGGTGCGATTGCGTCTGGGCGAGCGGCCGGCGGCCCCCCGTCGGCGTGACGCGGACCGGCGCGCCGCTGTAGCGCCACTCGCCGTTGACCAGCGACGCCAGGGGGGCGGCGTTGCGGCCCACCCGGCCGTCGTCACCCACCGTCGGCCGCGACTCGAGCCAGCGCGGACCGACGTTGGCGAAGCGCTCGGAGCCCAGACGACCGTACCCCAGCGCGACCGCCACCACGCCGTCGTGCTGGCCCGGCTGCAGACACACGGACAACTCGAGCGCGCCGGCCTCCCCGGCCTCGATGCGCACGATGTCGCCGTCGCCGACGTTCAGCCTGGCGGCCGTCGCCGGCGAGAGACAGGCGTAGTTGTCCCAGGTCGCCTTGCTAATCGGATCGGGCAACTCATGCAGCCACGGGTTGAGCCCGCCGCGACCGTCGAGCATGGCCACCTTTGGATAGAGCACCAAGGCGAGTGCGCCCTCAACCACGGGGGGCACGGCCGCGGGCGGCGTGGAGAGGGGCACGGCCACAAACGCGCGGGCGGCCGGGGCGGCCGACACCTCGGCCAACCCGTCGTGCACGGCGCGATCCCAGAAGGCGCCAAAGTCCTGATCGACCACCAGCCGCCGCGGATACACGCGCATCTGCCAGCTCTCGCGCAGCAGGTCGTACGCCGGGCGGGGCGTGCCCGTCCAGACCGATAGCGATTCCACCAGCTGCCGAGTGCCGCCGAGCGGCGATACGGCGGGCTGCATCATCGACACGAGACCTGCCACCGGCTCGGCGTCAGCCCACGACTCGAGCGGGTGCCGATCCGGACACACGAAGTGCGCGAGCGAGGCGGTCTCGTCGAGATGACCGGCACAGCTGATCACGAGCGGCACCTTCTTCAGGAGTTCGGCCATGGCCGCGCCGCCGGGCAGTTCGAATACCGGGTTGACTCCAGCGATCAGCAGCGCACCGACGGATCCGCCAGAAAGCTCCGCGAGCAGCTGCTCGAGTTCGCGGTCGTTACCCTGGCGCTGGAACGACGGCCGCTCGACGTCGATGGTCGAGCCGTAGGCGCCCAACAAGTGATTGATGGTGTTGCCCAGAACCTGCAGCGCAACGTCATGACTGCCGCACACCACCAGGCCTCTTTCGCGGGCGTGCCACAGTCGCTCGGCGATGTCGTCCACCACCGCGGCAGGCGCGGGCGGGTCGCCCGGCGACTCGACGAGCGGCGCGACGCCGGCCAACCGTGCCACGCGGTTGCCGACATGCGCCATCAGCCGGTAGTAGTCGCCGGGGGCCACCACCACCCGGAGATCGGCCCTGGCGCCGGTCAGCGACATCCGCGACTCGATCTGCGCGTGAAACGACAACCGCGCGGGCGAGCCGGCCAGCGTGCGGCCCACGGAGTAGCCCGCCGTGTACTCCACCGGCGAGATCCACGTGCCCAGGAAGTCGGCATCAAGACTCACGATCACGTCGGCGCGGTCGAAGCGGTAGCGAGGCAGCACGCGCGCGCCGTGCGTGCGAGCGTGAGCGTCGAGCACCGCCGATACCGAGAGCCCGTCGTAGGTCACCTGCCGGGCGTCGGGGAACGACGCCAGGAACTGGTCGATCGCCGCCCGCGTCGTGGGGCTGGTGATCGTGCCCGTGAGCAGGCGGACGGCGCGGCGGTCGTTCCTGGCCACGGCGAGCGCCGCGACGATGGCGCGGTCGACTTCGGCCCACGACGTGCGCTGTCCCTGCTGCATGGGCGCATCGAGCCGATGGCTGTCGTAGAGGCCCAGAATGGACGCCTGGCCGACGGCGCACAGGCCGCCGCGCGAGATCGGGTGATCGGGGTTGCCCTCAAGCTTGATCGGCCGCCCGTCACGGGTCTTCACGATCAGGCCGCAGCCGGCCGCGCAGGCGGCGCACGTCGAGGCGTAGAACGACGCCCGGCCTGGGGTCACCGCCTCCAACTGCGTCAGGAACGGAACGGCCTGCTCCACGGGGGCGCGCGAACAGCTCGCCAACGCCGTCCCGGCCAGGCCGAAGCCGGCCGCCGCCAGAAAGCCGCGCCGCGAGGTCAGCAGGTCGGCGGCCGAGGGCACCTCGAAAAACTCGGCGTCCGTGGCCGCGCGGTCGCGGCTCTCGAGGCTCTTCCAGTAGCGCTTCTCGTCCTTCGGCATCACGGAATCCACCCTGTCATCGGCGTGCGAGGGCGTGTCGGCCCGCGCGCGTCCGGCTCGCCAGTATCAGTAATGACACGTCACGCAATCGAGCGACGCGTGGACGGCCTTGCCCGCCACGCCGGTCTGGTTGACCTGGCGATGACAGTTCACGCACCAGCCCATCTCCAACGTCTCCATCTGCCTCACGCGCTCCATCGTCTCCACCGGCCCGTGACACTGCTGGCAGGTGACGCCCGCGGCCACATGCCCGCGATGGTCGAAGTAGACGAAGTCGGGCACGTTGTGGATCTTCGTCCACGTAATCGGCGTGGGCTTGCGGTCGGGCAGCGTCTTCATCGTGGCGGGACTGACAGCCAGTGCGTCGTACAACTTCTGCAGCTCGGGCGAGACAATCAGGACCGGCTTGCGCTTTTCCTGCTTTGCCAGATCGTCCTCCGCGCGCACGGCGCCAAAAGGCGCGGTGACCGTGAGGTGGCAATTCATGCACGTGCTGGCCGCCGGGATGCCGGCATGGCGGCTCCGCTCGGCGCCCGAGTGGCAGTAGAGGCATTGCACCTGCAGTTCGCCCGCATGCAGCCGGTGCGAGAACGCGAGGGGCTGCCCGGGCTCGTAGCCCTGGTGATTGCCGGGAATTCTGATCGCGCCCAGCCGCGTGGCGAGCAGCGTCGCCGCGAGCAGCGTCGCAACAAGCAGCACGATGGTTACGATGCGTCCACTCATGTCGTCACCTGGAAAGCGAGCATGCTCAGCATGGGAGGGGGGCACCCTTTCTGGCGTAGAACCACCAGTTCACCGCGAGGCACGAGACGTAGAAGGCCACGAACCCGTACAGCGCGTACTCCGGATGCCCGGCCTGGATCTGGTCGCCGAATACCTTGGGGATGATGAACGAGCCGTAGGCGCCCACGGCCGACGTCCAGCCCAGCACCGGGCCGGCCTTGGCCGGCTCGAAGATCACGGGAATCATGCGGAAGGTCGAGCCGTTGCCGATGCCCGTGGCCACAAACAGCAGCAGGAACACCAGCAAGAACGGCAGGAAGTACTCCTCCGGGGCCGCGGCGGCGCTCGCCGCCTTGATGAGCGCCGCGGCGCCGAGCGCGGACACGATCATCAGCACCGTGTCCCAGTGGGTCACGCGCGCGCCGCCCACCTTGTCGGAGAGCCAGCCCCCGATGGGCCGCACGAGCGAGCCCACGAGCGGCCCCAGCCAGGCATAGGCCAGCGGGTTCGGCGCGTTCGGGTTGAGCGACCCATCCGGCAGGCTGCCGAAGACGTCCTGGATCAGCTTCGGGAACGCCGCCGCGAACCCGATGAACGATCCGAAGGTCATGATGTACAGCCACGTCATCGTCCAGCAGTGCGTGTCGGAGAAGATCGCGTACTGTTTCCGCAACAGCGCGCGGGCGCCCTTCGGCGTGAAGACGCGCAGCATCACCAGGGTCAACACCACCGTCACGGGCAGCACCGCCCACATCGACCAGCCGAGCCCCACCAGCAGGTAGAGACCCGCGCCGGCGCCCGCCAACCCGAGCAGGTTGAGCCACAGCACCTTGCCCACGGCCGCCGCCGTGCTGCCGGTGTTGTGCAGCGGCAGGTTGTCCATGCCGAACCACGCCGCGATCGAGACGACCAGCAGGATGGGCACCCACACCAAACCGCCGTTCTGGATAAAGATGGGGGCGGCCGCGGCCTGGCCGGCCACCTCGGGCCGCGTCAATCCCTCGCCGCCGAGCGTGCCGAACAGCGCGAACCCCATCACGAAGGGCAGCAGCACCTGCATCGCGCTGACACCCAGGTTGCCGATGCCCGCGTTGAGGCCGAGCGCGGTGCCCTGGACGCGCTTCGGGAAGAAGAACGAGATGTTAGACATCGACGAGGCGAACGCGCCCCCGCCGACGCCCGACAGCGCCGCCAGGGCCGCAAACACCCAGTAGGGCGTGGCCGCGTCGCGCAGTGCCACGCCGGCGCCCAGGCACGGCAGCAGCAGCAGCCCGGTGGTCACGGCCACGCTGTTGCGGCCGTTGGCCAAGGCAATCAGGAACGAGTGCGGGATGCGGAGCGTCGCGCCGCTCAGTCCGGCGATGGCCGTGAGGGTGTAGAGCTGGTCGGCCCGAAACGGGAAGCCCAGCGTTTGCATCTGCACCGTGATGATGGACCAGATCATCCACACCGCGAACCCGCAGAACAGGGCGGGCATCGACAGCCAGAGGTTGCGGCTGGCCACGCGCTTGCCCGTCGCGGTCCAGAAGGTCGCGTCTTCGGGCGCCCACGCCTCCACGCCTGCCCGTCGTGCCATGGTGTGCCCCAGGCTCACGTGGTTACCCCGCCTGCCAGCGGCCCGTGGCCGCGCTCCATCTGCCGCATCAAGTCCGGCTGCTGCTCCCGCTGCAGGCGCTGCACGACCACGTGCATCCACACCAGGCACGCCGCCGAGAACACAGTCAACACGATCCAACTGGTCGTCCAAATGCCCGTGCCGCGCAGCAGGTAGCCGAAGAGGATCGGGAAGAAGAACCCGCCGAGGCCGCCGATGACTCCCACCATCCCGCCGACCACGCCGACGTCGCGCGGGAAATAATCGGGAATGTGGCGGTAGACAGCGGCCTTCCCAATTCCCATCAGGAACCCGACGACCAGCACGATCGCCGAGAAGATCCAGACGTTGGCCTGGAAGTAGACGTGGGTGATGCCCTTGGCAAGTAGTTGCCGCTTCATCACCTGGTCGCCGACCTTGACTGTGGGCTCGTGCCAGAAGGCCCTGGTCGGAAACACCAGCGTGCTTTCTTCCGTCTCTCGGTCCCAGCCCACGGGCTTCGGACGCAGCGGGTAGATACGCCCGTCGACCACCACCTGCGCGTCGGAGACGGCGCCCACCATCCCTTCGCGCACCGCCATCACGCCGCTGCCGGGCGACTGGATGTCCATGCGCGGGACGATCAGCAGCGCGCAGCAGACGGTGCAGCCGCCGAGCACCCAGTACATGACCCGACGCGCGCCAAAATGGTCTGACATCCAGCCGCCGAGCCCCCGGATGACGCCGCCCGGCAGGCTGAATATCGCGGCCATCAGGCCGGCCGTGGCCACGCTCATGCCGTAGACGTTGACGTAGTACGGAATGAGCCACTGCGCCAGGCCGACGTAGGCGCCGAAGACCAGCAGGTAGTAGGCGCCGAAGCGCCACACTCGCATGTTGCCGAGCGGCGCCAGGCGATCGCGGAGCGTCAGCATGTGACCGGTCTCTGCCTTCCTCTCGTGCGTGAGCAGGAAGAACAGCACGCCGGTGGCCGCCAGGGCCGCCGCGTAGAGGCGCGGCAACATGCGCCACCCCTCGAGATCGACGTGGTTCAGCGTGAGCATGGCCAGCAGCGCCGGCGCGCCCATGCTGGTGACCGCCGACCCGGCGTTGCCGGCGCCAAAGATGCCGAGCGCCGTGCCTTGGCGGTGACGGCTGAACCACACCGAGGTGTAGGCGATGCCGACGGCGAACGAGCCACCGGACAGGCCGAAGCCGAGCGACCCCAAGACGAAGTGCGCGTATGTGGTCGCGTAGCTCAGGAAGTACATCGGCACCGCCGACAGGAACAGGAGCAGGCCGAAGACCTTTCGCCCGCCGAACCGGTCGGTCAGCATCCCGAGCGGCAGGCGCGAGAGCGACCCGGTCAGTATCGGCAGCCCGATCAGCCAGCCCATCTGCGCCTCGTTCCACTGGAAGACCCCGCGCTCAACCAGGTAGGTCACCAGGACGCCGTTTAGGGTCCACGCCGCAAAGCACACCGTAAACGCGACGGTGTTGACAGTCAGCACGGTGAGAGCGCGGCCCTTGTCGCTCATAGCGAAGACATCTTGCTCGTAGCGAACGGAGGCTACGCCCCCTGCCGAGTCGGCCGCGGCCGATACCACCGCACCACCTGCGGCCGCCGCCACAGGTAGGGGTTGGGAACCACCAGGATGTGCACGAGCCGGCTGAACGGAAACACCGCGAACAGCGCGAAGGCGCCGACGATGTGCAGCTTCACCAGCCACGGCAAGGCGGCGATGAACTGCAGGTCGGGGCTGAAGGTCAGCAACGACCACAGGTAGGGCGCCGCGACGGCAGCGAACCACGACGCCCCCCACGGGTTGAAGATCGCCACCAGCACGCCGGTCACCACCTGCAGCAGCAGCAACCCGTACACGGTCCAGTCCATCCGGCTGGTGACCACTTTGACCTTCGGATCGTTGAGACGCCGCAGCGTGATGCCTACCAACCCCACCAATGTGAGCAGGCCCGCCGCCAGCCCGGTGGCTTCGAGGATATAGAGCCGCAGTGGCTGACTGTTCCACAGCAGGATGCTGCGCGGCACCAGGAAAGCGATGAGATGGCCCGCAAAGACCGTCAGGATGCCGTAATGGAACGGCACCAGTGCCCAGAAATGAAACCGGTTCTCGAGGAACTGCGACGAGTAGCTCGAGTAGGAGAACGGCCGGTTCCAGTACCGCCCCACCGTGGCCAGGAAAAACACCACGAGGGTGACATACGGCAGGATTGCGAACAGCAACAGGTCAAAGGTGGCGCTAGACATGGGTGGCGTCTCCGATGGTGGCGGGCGCGAAACCGGACACCGCTGCGTGAACGGACCGCACGACATGCTCGTACGGCGTCTCACGACCGTCGAGGCCGGCGAGAATCTTGTCGAGCGCCGGGATCACCGAGGCGCGCCCAAGCTCCGCGGCGGCGTCAGGGGGCATCTTGGCCAGCAGGTGCAGCACCTGCGGCAGGTGGTCGGGCAGGTCCACGCCCTCGTCGACGCCGTGCGCGGCAAGCTCCCCGCGCATCCGCACGAGAAAGTCGCCGCGGTCGTAGTTCTCTCCGTACAGGTGCCAGCCGATGTCCAGGCTGCACTTGGGGTCGAAGTCGAACGCGCCGGTGAAGCGCTCCTGCATCGCATCGACGCTGTCGCCGGCCACCGCGGCCGCAAACCGGCCGAGCGGCTCGGCCGCGGCGGGGTCGGCCCAGCCGCCGGCGGCCTGGCACTCGGCGAGCAACGCCGACGTGGCCGCGCCGGGATAGGTGAGGGCGCGGGCCAGTAGATCGAGCAGCGCGGGATTCAGAGCCATCACTCCCCCCGCTTCGGCCGGGTGATGAACCCGAACCCGGCCCCCTGTTTGTGCTCCATCGGATCCTCGAGCATCTCGATGGCTTCCTCCCGATGCATCGGCGGAATCACGAAGCGGTCGTCGAACGTGCAGAGCGAGGTGAGCCGGTAGATGGCATCGGCCTCTTCGGGAGTGCAGTCCGCCTCGCGCAGCATCCGCTCCGCCGTCGCCGCGTCGACGTCGCCCACCGTCAGCATGCGCCGATACCAGCGCACGGCCTTCTGCTTCCGCAGCGCATAGCGCACGGGCCCTTCGTGTCCCGCGCCGAAGAGGTTGGCCAGGAACTTCATGGGCACCCGCGCGTCCTCAATGTCGTGGAACAGGTCGTCGGAGATGCCGTCGACGGTGCCACCCCGGTCGCCCGTCCCGCCCGTGCGCTGGGCCATCACGGGCGCCATCGGCGGCACGTAGAAGAGCATCGGCATCGTGCGCCACTCGACGTGCGGCGGCAGCGCCATCTTCCAGACCTTCACGAACTGGTAGACGGGCGACTTCTGGGCCGAGGCGATCACCGACTCGTGCACGCCGCTCGCCAGCGCGGCCTCGACGACCGCCGGGTCGTTGGGATCCAGGATGAGCGACCGCTGGGCCTCCACGAGGTCCTCGGGATTGCTCTTGGCGGCTTCTTCGAGCCGTGAGGCGTCGTAGAGCAGGACGCCCAGGTAACGGATGCGGCCCACGCACGAGTGGAAGCACGCCGGCGCCTGCCCGGTCTCGAGGCGTGGGAAGCACAGAATGCACTTCTCCGACTTGCCGGTGGACCAGTTGTAATAGACCTTCTTGTACGGACACGCCGCGATGCACGAGCGCCAGCCACGGCACCGGGTCTGGTCCAGCAGCACGATGCCGTCCTCGCCGCGCTTGTAGAGGGCGCCCGATGGGCACGCCGCCACGCACGCCGGGTTCAGGCAGTGGTTGCAGATGCGCGGAAAATAGAAGAACACCAGGCGCTCGATGGCCGATAACTGGTCCTTCTGCTCGTCGCTGAGCCCCTTGAGGTTCGGGTCGTTTTCCGCGTAGACCGGCGAGCCGCTGAGGTCGTCATCCCAGTTCGGCCCCGCCTTGATGTCGATGTACTTGCCCGTGACCAGCGAGATCGGGATGGCCGTCGGCTGGTCCTGACCCTCGGGGGCGTTGAACAGGTTCTGGTAGTCGTAGGTCCAGGGCTCGTAGTAGTCGTCCATGCTCGGCTGGTTCGGGTGGTGGAAAATATTGGTCACCACCTTGGCCTTGTCGGTCGACTTCAGCCGCAGGTCGCCGCCCTCGGTGCGCGTCCAGCCGCCCTGATACTTGTCCTGGTTTTCCCACTGCGTCGGAAACCCAGTACCGGGCTTGGTCTCGACGTTGTTCCACCACATGTACTCGGTGCCCTTGCGATCGGTCCAGATGTTCTTGCACGCGATACTGCAAGTGTGACAACCGATGCACTTGTCGAGATGAAACACCATCGCTATTTGCGAACGAACCTCCACGGGCGTGCTCCTTTCGCCTTCCGACTACGCGCGCGATACCGGGATTACCACTTCAGGTCTGGCAGCTTCCGCACCAGGATGTGCGTGTCGCGATTGCTGCCGACCGGGCCCCAGTAGTTGAAGTGAAACGTGAACTGCCCGTACCCGCCGACCATCATGCTGGGCTTCAGCCGCGTGCGGGTCAGGCTGTTGTGGCCGCCGGCGCGGCGGTAGTCCCGCAGCGGCGACTTCGGCACCGAGAACGTCCGCTCGGGCGAGTGGTACTGGATGCACACGCCGGGGGGAATGCGGGCGCTCACCACCGCCCGCGTCACCACCACGCCATGGTCGTTGTAGACCTCTACCCAGTCGTTGTCCTGGACGCCGATCTCAGCCGCGTCGTGGTCGTTGATCCAGAACGGCTCCACCCCGCGTGACAGCGTCGTCATCCGCTGGTTGTCGCCGTAGGTCGAGTGGATGTGCCACTTGCCGTGCGGCGTCAGGTAGTTGAGCATCTTCGACAGCCCCACCTCCTTCTGGAAGCGGAGGTCGGCGTACTGAGTAGGCGCCGGCTTGGGCTTGTAGGTCGGGACGTGTTCGCCGAACTGCAGGTAGCCCGGATGGTCCAGATAGAAATGCTGGCGCCCGGTCAGCGTCCGCCACGGCACCATCTGCTCGACGTTGTAGGTGAACGGCGAGTAGGCGCGGCCGTTGGCGCTCAGCCCCGACCACATCGGGCTGTTGATGAACCGGCGCGGCTGCGACTGGATGTCCTTGTAGCTCGTGCGGAACCCGCGATCCTGCTCCACCAGGTGCGCCAGCGGCAGGCCCACCTTCTCTTCCATGTTCTTGTACGAGCGGTAGGCGAGCTCGCCGTTGGTCACCGACGCGAACTTGATGATGGTGTTGCACACCTCCTCGTCGGCGGCGAGCGACGGATAGCACACCCCGTCCCATGTCACCGTCGGCCCCGTCTTCACCGACTCGTCGTAGACGTCGTCCACGGCGTAGTGCGTGCCGTGGGCGCCCAGGCCCTTGTCGCGTGCCAGCCGGCCGAACGAGCGGAACTGGTTGTAGAGGTTCGCGTAGTCGCGCGTCACCACCTTCAGCGCCGGCATGGTCTTGCCCGGGATGGCCTCGATCTCCCCGGTGATCCAGTCCTTCATCGCTGGCTGCGCGATCTCCGCCTCGGTGTCGTGCGCCAGGGGCGTCGCCACGATGTCTTGCACCGGCGCCGGGAAGTGGCGGGGCGCCATCTCCGAGAACGCTTTGGCAATCGACTGGAAAATCTGCCAGTCGCTCTTGGATTCCCAGCACGGCGGCACCGCAGGCGACAACGGGTGAAGGAAGCTGTGCAGGTCGGTCGAGTTGATGTCGGCCTTCTCGTAGAAGGTCGCCGTCGGCAGCACGATATCCGAGTAGAGCGCGGAGGTGTCCATCCGGAAGTTGATGTCGACGACCAGGTCCATCTTGCCTTGCGGCGCCGTTTCGTGCCACACGACTTCCTTCACCGAGTCTTCAGCCAGCTCCTGCGCCACCTTGTTGGAATGGGTACCCAGGTAGTGGTGCAGGAAGTACTCGTGGCCCTTGGCGCTCGACATCAGCGCGTTGCCGCGCCAGATGAACCACACGCGCGGCCAGTTCTCCGGGCCGTCCGGATCCTCCACCGAGAAGCGCAGCTTGCGCGCCTTCAGCTGATCGACCACGTACGCGACGATCTCCGCCTCGGTGCCCGCGCCGGCCGCCTGCGCCTCCTTCACCAGCTCGATCGGGTTCTTGTTGAACTGGGGATAGAACGGCAGCCAGCCGTTGCGCACGGCCTTCACCTGCACGTCCATGGTGTGGCCCTGGGCCAGCGATCCGGGCGGCTGGTTGGGCGGCACCGTGTGGTAGTCGGTGAACGACTTCTCGTAGCGCCACTGGTCGGAGTTGACGTAGTGCCAGCTGGGCGCGTTCTGCAGGCGCGAAGCCGGAATCCAGTCCTTGCCCATGGCGATCGACGACCACGACTCGCCGGGGGCCAGCTTCTCCTGGCCGACGTAGTGCGCCAGCCCGCCGCCGCTCACGCCGACGCACCCGCAGAACATCAGCGCGTTGATGCCGGCGCGGTACATCAGGTTGCCGTGGTACCAGTGGTTGATGCCGGCGCCGATGATGATGATGTTCTTGCCGTTGGTGTGCTCCGCCGTCGAGCCCCACTCGCGGGCAAAGCGCAGCAGCGTGTCGCGCCCCATGCCCGTGTACTTCTCGGACCACGCCGGCGTGTACGGCATGTCGTCGTCATAGCTCGATGGATAAGCGCCCGGCAGGCCGCGCGGCACGCCGTACTGCGCCATGAGGATGTCGTAGATCGTGGCCACGAGCACCGTCGATCCGTCGGCGAGCGCCAGCCGCTTGGCCGGCACCCCGCGGACGATGGTCTGGCCCTGGCCGAAGTCGTCCAGTTGCGCCTGCACTACCTCGTCCGAGTCGTTCAACAGCGTCAGGACGGGCGCGATCTCGCTGCCGTCGATGCCGTCCTTGAGCAGCAGGTTCCACTTGCCCTTGTCCTGCTTCGCCCAGCGGAAGCCGACGCTGCCCATCGGCATCTTGGGCCGCCGCGCCGCCTCATCCCACATCAGGAACTGCCAGTCGCCGTTCTCCACGCCGGCGTAGCCGGCCAGCCGGTTGGCCCGCAACAACTGCCCTGGCCGGTGCTGGCCGTCGCCCTTCGGCTCGAGCTCAACCAGCAGGGGCGAGTCGGTGTACCGCTTGCAGTAGTCAACGAAGTAGGGCACCTGCCGGTCGTGGTGGAACTCCTTGAGCAGCACGTGGTTGACCGCCATCCACCAGGCGCCGTCCTGCCCGGCGTTGAGCGGCACCCACTCGTCGGCGTACTTGGCCACCTGGTTGAAGTCGGGCGCGAACACCCACATCTTGGTGCCGTTGTGACGCGATTCAGCGGCGAAGTGGCAGTCGGGCGTGCGGGTCATGTTGAGGTTCGACCCCATCACCGCCAGCATCTTCGCGTTATACCAGTCCGCCGACTCGTGCACGTCGGTCTGCTCGCCCCAGGTCTCGGGCGAGGCCACCGGCAGGTCGCAATACCAGTCGTAGAACGACAATGACAGCCCGCCCATGAGCTGCAGGAACCGCGATCCGGCGGCGTAGCTGATCATCGACATCGCCGGAATCGGTGAGAAGCCGGCGATGCGGTCGGGGCCGTGCTTCTTGGCGGTGTAGAGCAGCGATGCGCTGATGAGCTCGAGCACCGTGCTCCAGTCGGCGCGCCGGAAGCCGCCCTTGCCGCGAGCGCGCTGCCAGCGCTGTCGCGCCTCGGGGTTCTCCACGAGCGACCGCCACGCCTCGACCGGGTCTTCGTGAGCCGCGCGCGCCTCGCGCCACAGGTCGAGCAGCGGTCCGCGGGCGTAGGGATACTTCACGCGCAGCGGGCTGTAGAGGTACCACGAGTAGGAAATGCCGCGCTGGCATCCCCGCGGTTCGTACGGCGGCAGCCCCGCCTCAAGCAACGGGTAGTCGAGCGCCTGCATTTCCCACGTCACGATCCCGTTCTTGACGTAGATCTGCCAGCTGCAGCCGCCCGTGCAGTTCACGCCGTGCGTGCTGCGGACGATCTTGTCGTGCTGCCAGCGGTTACGGTAGAACTCCTCCCACTTGCGCAGGCCGGCGTTGGTCTCGTCTTTGATCCAGGTGATCTCGCCGTTCTTCATTGATTGCCTCCGCGAGTCGGTCCGCGTCCGAAGCCCGCCTCTTCCACGAGGGGGCCGCGCACGGCGCGGAACCGGTTGCGCCACGCGCCATCCATCCCCACCAGAAGGGCAGCGGCGCCGCCGAGACCAAGCAGCAGGAAGATCACCCTGCCGACGCCGGTGTCCTCACCGCCCTGCCGCGCCGCGTCCTCGAGATAGGCGACCACCGGCAGGATTTCTTCGGCTTCGAGCGGCGTGTTGCGGAACACCGCCTGCATCGTAGGGGTCGCCGGTGCCGAGAGCCAGACCGACAGCGCCTTTCGTCCCAGCAGCCGCTCGTAGACCTTGGTGAGGTCGGGACCCAGCCGGCCGCCGCCAAGCCCGCCCAAGCCCTTCACCGTGTGGCACGAGAGGCAGGCCGGCCCGCCGCGCGCCTGGGCGACGTCGCCGCGCATGATGGCCCGCCCGCGCGCGAGATCCTGCGGCGTGAACGGGCGATCGCTGACCTGCAGGCCCACAAACTGCGACTTCTCCACCTTGGACTCGGCCTCGAGCAACGAAATGAGCGCGTCGACCATGTCGGGCGACAGTCCATTCAGCGTCGGCATGAGCACACCGCGCGCCTCCTGGAACAACTGCGTTGCCACCGGGTCGCCGGCGTCGATCATCGCCTTGGGATTGGGGATGTAGCGAAGAAGCCAGGCATGATCGCGACGCGCGGTCACGTCCTTGAGGTCCGGTCCCGTCAGCCGCCCGCCGCCGACCGTGTGGCAGCTGACACAGTTTTGCTTGAAGTACGCGACGGCGTCCTGGGCGGCTGCAGCCACCGGGGCTCCGACCGTCAGCGCGGCCACCGCAGCCGAGCAACACCAACGCCAAACGCCGCACGTCCAGTTCACGCCGAACCTCCCGGAGAAAGGGTGGGCGACGACATGCCGCTAGAACCCGCTCACCAGTTGAAAGAACCCGCTCACAGTTGAATCAGTTTTTTATACACAGGTCCGCGGATCGCACATATGACGGTCGTCATATTACCCCGAGAATCCTCGCCGCGCCCTTCGCTCGCCGCGTGGGAAGAAGACGCACCCCTGGCCTTGTGATCTCCTGCTTACCTGGGGAGAAGCCCCTTGAACTCAATGCGGATCTGTGGCCCCACTTTCAGCAACCCCAGCATCACCACCGGCGGATCGACGCCGAACTTCGTCATGTCGAGTCGCGTGTTCCCCTCAATCTGAACTTCCTTGTCGGATGCTTTCACCGCGACGGGTAAGCTGATTGGCTGGGTCACACCGGTAATCGTCAGCGTGCCTGTCGCCTGCGTCTGTCCGCCCTTCACCTCATACTGTTCCAGGCGGTAGACGATCTCGGCGAACTTGTCGGCCTTCATGGCTTCGAGAAGATGTTGCGTCATCTCCTCGTTCGGGCACTTGAACTCCCTGACCGGAACCGGAACCGTCGCGGCCTGGACCCCATTCCCAAAGCCCGGCGCCGCCGGCTGGGCCGAACCGGTGCCGGGAGTCACGGCCATGGCACCCCTCACCGAACACGTCCACCCACGGATGGTCGATGTCCCAGACACAGTGAAGTCAACGTTCTGCTGTTGCGCCGCCGCTGAACGCACCTGCACGACCACCAGTCCGGCACTGAGCCCGACCGCAAGCCCAAGCTTGATTCCCCCACGCGGTGACATTCGAAACACCCCTTCCGTTCCCGTCGACCACGACATCACAGACCGAAGCCCAGTTTATTGTCGCGCATCATGATCGGCGCCCGCCCTTCCATCACGAACTGAGGACCGATTTGATCGATCGTCGTCGTCCGCGTCTGCCTCATGACCATCGAGAACTCGGCGAGGAGCAGTTCAATCACCTTGTCGACGCCCTCCTGACCGAACGCGCCGAGGCCCCAGACGTAGGGCCGGCCGATGCCAACCGCGTCGGCAGCTCGCTCAGTTCCGCGGTGCCGATGTTGCCGCCCACCCTGGACGTGGTCGTATCAATGAGCGGCGATTCGCCCGTGACACGCACGGTCTCCTCGAGCCCGCCGACCGCGAGCGACAGGTTGATGGTGAGCGTTTTCCCCACCTGCAGGATGAGGCCGGTCCGATCGGTCGTGCGGAAGCCCGGAAGCTTGGCGACGAGCCGGTACGGCCCTGGAACAAGCTGGGAGAGGAAGAAGGTTCCGGCGGAGCCAGTGGTGACCTCGCGAAACACGCCGGTGGCTTCGTTGGTGGCGACAATGGCCACGCCGGGAAGCACCGCGCCCTGATCGTCCGTGATCTTTCCGGCGATTTCCGCCGTGCCCTGTTGGGCGCGCAACGGGACCGCCGCCGCGCACAGGAACAGCATGACGAGCCAACTGACAAGCAGTCTGCGCATCTACCACCTCCGGATTCGTCGTATACGAGTGCGGAGCGAGGCGAACCGAACGATTATGAATGCGGGCTCAGAAAGCTGAAGAACGCCAAGGCTATCCGGCGAAACCACGACCCTGACGGCCGGGACTATACCAGGATCCTTGCGCGGAGAGTGGGTGGGAACCACGGCGCGGCCAGGTAATTCGTGCACACCCGGCCGCCAATGCCGTCTACGTCGCCGACACCTCGTCCAGCGCATCGCGATCGAGCACGACGAAGCCGTCCTTCTCCGTGTGCAGGACGTTTTCCTTCTGCCAGCGGCTCATGATCCGAATCGCGGTTTCGATGGTCGTCCCCGTCAGGTCCGCCAGCTCCTGCCGCGACAGCGGCATGGCGACATACACACCGCCGCGCTCCGGCCGGCCGATCTGATCGCACAGCTTGAGGAACAGGCGGGCAAAGCGGGCTTCGACGCGCGCGCCGGTCAGCTCGGCCAGGCGGCGCGTCAGCTCCGCCAGGCGCAGGGTCAGGCCCGACAGCATGCCGCGCACCAGCGACGGATCCTGCTCGAGCAGGCGGAAGAACGCCGACTGCTCGATGCACAGGCACTGCGTCGGCTCGAGGGTCAGCGCCGACGCCGGAAACGGCGCGCCCTCGTAGACCGCCACCGCGCCCAGCGGATCGCCGGCGCCGAAGATCTCCAGGATGATTTCCTTGCCGGCCGGCGTGGACTTGAACACCTTGACGCGGCCGGTGACGATGGCGATGAAGCAGTCGCCGGGCTCGCCCTCGGAAAAAATCAGGTCACCGCGCTCGTAGGACTTCAGGTGCGCGACCTGTCCCACCCGGGCGCGCGCGTCAGGCGGGAGGCGCCGGAACAACGTGATCCGGCGTAGCAGGTCGTCATCCGGAGGCGCGGGCACGGAGGAATGATAGCCCACCCGCGCCAAGGCCGCGACGGAGAAGCCGGCTAAGGCAGGCGCCGCTCGAGATCGAGCGCGCGCGGGAACAGTTCCTCGTTCTCGGTGCGGTGATGCTCGCGCAGGTCGGCGTCGAGCTGCGCCAGCTGGGTCAGGCAATCTCGCCACGCCATGGTGGCGTCGTCCTGGGGAGCAAATCCCTGCGTCAGGGCGCGCAGGCGAGCCATCGCGGTCTCAATCCTGGTGTGCTCGGTCTCCATCATGCGAATGGGGTGAAGCACGGTGGGGAACGGCAGCGGGGGACGGCTCCTGCCCTCGCGCTCCGCCTGCGCCAGCGCCACCAGCGCGGGGAACAGGACGTTCTCTTCCTTCGAGAGGTGGCCTTTCAGTTGCCGCACGAGATCGGCGACCACGGCGCGCGTCTCGGCCAGCGCGCCCGCCGCACAGTCGTCGTCCGCCAGGCGGCCCAGGTCTTCCTGGATGATCGGCAAGGCGCGGTGCAGGTAAGCGTGGTGCCGCGAGACAATGCTTGCGCACAGTTCGTCGATGGGCGGTGCGATCTCGTGATTGCCTTCGCGCATCCGGTGTTCCCTCCTGGGAACCCCCCCCCAGGCACTCGCGCCTCGCCCGATGCTAGCGGAGCGGCGCCAGCCGCGACATGATCGCCGTCATATGGCGGACGACGACGTCCTTCCTGCAGCGTGGCGCTCGCGTTCAGGATGCGGAACAGCACGCGCTGCCCTTGCCGCACCCGCACCGGTTCGCCGGCGCCGAGCATCTTGCCGTTGACCGAGTGATAGCGGTAGGTCACGTCGGTCGGGCCTTCGCTCGTCACCCGCGGGGTCACGTTAAGCAGGACACATGCCAAGCGCGGGTGGCGAAACCCTTCTGGAAATCACAGGACGAGCATCAGCGCGCCGGCCACCGCCATGGCGAGCAGCGAAGCCGCCACCTGCCAGGCGAACCGCCGCTCCCCGACGACAGCCGCTATGCCGGCCTTCATCAACGAATTGGCGATCACGCCCATGAGGATGGCGCGGCACGCCAGATCGATGGACGTGCCGGTCGAGACACTGCGGGTCATGGCCAGCGTGAGCGCATCCACATCGGTGAGGCCCAGCAGGAAGCCGCCAGCCATCAGGCCGCCTTCGCCCAGCCACGATCGCGCGAAGTGCACGCCGTACAGGACGGCCTGGAACAGCGCCGCCATCTCGAGCGCGGCGCGAAACTGCAGCGGGTTCTTCAGCGCCGACGGCGTGGACGCGGGCCCGTCCATCGATCGCCACGCCAGCGCGAGCGCGATCAGGCCGGCCACGAACGGCGCCGCCAGGTACCACCCGAGCGTCTGGAGCAGCGTCGCGTTCAGCACCGCCACGGCGACGGCGACGCGCAGGAACAGGAGCGTGCTGGCGGCCACGGCGCCGGTCGCCAGCGCGGGGCCATGCGCGCGATGCGCGCGGCTCAGGCGCGCGAACGCCAGCGTCACGCTGGTCGATGAGACCAGCCCGCCCAGCAGACCCGTCAGCGGATACCCGGCGGCGCCGGCCATCTTCTGCGCGATGAAACCAATGAAGCTCAGGCCGGAGAACAGCAGAACCAGGATCCACAGGTCGCGCGGCCGGATTCCGGGTGCCGGGCCGAACGGGCCTTCCGGGAGCAGCGGCAGGATCACGACCGACATCACCGCCACGCGCGCGGCCGCGATGAGCATGGTCTGGTCGAGACGGTCAACGAACCGGTGCAGGCCCTGCTTCTCGGCCAGCAGCAGCACCGTGAGCGTCGTCAAGGCCGCGGCGAAGCGCAGCTCGCCCAGGCCACTGAGTACACCGGCGCCCAGGACCACGAGCGCCGCCACCTCGGTGGTGGCGTCGATGTCTTTCTTGCTGGCGCGAATGTAGCCGGCCACGACCAGGGCGAGGGCGCCGGCGATCAGCAGCCCCGCAGACAGGCCGTAACCCGCGCCGGTGAGCAGGCCGGTAATGCCCGCGAGCGCGCCGAGCAAGGTGAAGGTGCGGACGCCGCCGAGCCGCGCTTCCGGGCCGGTCGCGTGCCCGGACCGCTGGCGCTCCACGCCGACCGCCGCGCCGCCGAGAATGGCAACGATGAGGCCGGCGATGGCGTCGAGGCCGAGGTTCACCCGCTCAGGATACCGCCTCTCCCATCGCTACCACCTGCACGTCCGTCGGCTGATATATACATATGATATCTTTATATACGAGGTATATGGCACTCAGCCTGAAGGATCCGGAGGCCGACCGGCTCGCGCGCGAGGTCGCCGAACGCACGGGAGAGACCCTGACCGGCGCCATCGTGGTCGCGCTCCGCGAGCGGCTGGCGCGGCTTCGCGGCCGGCCGCGGCGACGGCCGCTGCGGGAAGAGTTGCGGGAGATCGGGAAGCGATGCGCCGGCCTTCCCACCCTCGATGACCGGCCCGAGGATGACATCCTCGGTTACGACGACCGGGGCCTGCCGCGCTGATGGTGCTCGACACCTCTGCCTTGATCGCCCTCCTGCTCGATGAGCCAGAAGCGGAGAATTACCGCGTCGCGATCGAAGACGACGAGACGCGGCTGGTGTCGGCCGGCACGCTGCTGGAAGCCGCCCTCGTGATCGAAGCGCGCAAGGGCGAGGCCGGCGGGCGTGAGCTCGATCTGCTCGTCCACAAGGCCGCGCTCACCATCGTCCCCGTCGATCAGGAACAGATCGCGGAAGCGCGCCGTGCCTGGCGGCGTTTTGGCCGCGGACGTCACGAAGCGGCGCTGAACTTCGGCGACCTGTTCGCCTACGCCCTCGTGAAGACGTCGGGGGAGGCGCTGCTGTTCAAGGGCGACGACTTCAAGCGGACTGACGTCGGCCGCGTCCTCTAGTCCGGCGACGGCGGAAACAGCCACTCGAGCATCGGCCCCACGCGCGCCGCCCAGGCGCCCTCGCTGTGCGTGCCGCCTTCGTATTCCGCGTAGTGCAGGTCCACGCCTTCGACGAATCCCGCACCGACCAGCGCCGCCTTCAGCAGCCGCGCGTCATCCAGCCCGCTGCGCCCTTCGGCGGTGCCCATGTCCACCCACAGGCGCAGTTTCGGCTTCGGCCGGGCCTGCCGCACGGTCTTGAGAATCGCGCGGCGGTCCCACCACACCGACGGCGACAGCGCGGCGAGGCGGCTGAACACGCCGGGGTGCGCGAAGCCGAGGTGCAGCGTCACCAAGCCACCCAGCGATGAGCCGCCCAGCCCGGTGTGCGCGGCGTCGGGCAGGGTCCGGTAGGTGCGGTCGATCAACGGCTTCAATTCCTCGACCATCAGCCGGCCGTAGTCGCCGGCCAGGCCGCCGCCGAGATCGACGTCGTTGGTCGGGGTGTATTCGTGCAGGCGGGTCTCGCCGGTGTTGTGGACGCCGACGATGATCAACGGCTCGAGCCGCGCCGCCGCGATCAGCTCGGCGGCGGTTTCGCCGAGCCGCCAGTGCTCGCCCGGCTGGAACGCGGTGTCGGGGTCGAACAGGTTCTGGCCATCGTGCATGTAGAGCACGGGATAGCGACGATCCGGCTGGTCGGCATAACCGGGCGGCAGCCAGACCAGCACGTCGCGGTCGTCCGTCAGGAACGCGGAGTGGAACTGTTGGTGCCGGTGGAGCGTGGCGTTCGGAGGGTGCATCGGGCCGCGCGATCAGTATATGGTTCAGGGTGCATGACCCGCGACCACCACAAGTGGTTTTCGCGTTCACTGAACCGCGACATGGAGATGCTGATCTTCGGGCACGGCGGCCCGCCGGTCATTGTCTTTCCTTCGTCGATGGGCGCGTTCTTCGAGTACGAGGACCGCGGGATGGTCGGCGCGCTCGCCGACAAGCTGGAGCATGGCCGGCTGCGCCTGTTCTGCGTGTCGTCGGTCGACAGCGAAAGCTGGTACTGCAAGAAGATCCACCCGCGCCACCGCGTCGAACGCCACTTGCACTACGAGGACTACATCCTCAACGAAGTGGTGCCGCTCGTGCGCCACCTGACGCGGCACGACGGCATCGGCGTGACCGGCTGCAGTTTCGGCGCCTACCACGCCATGGTGCTGGCGTTGCGCCATCCCTACACCTTCACGTCGTGCGTCACCATGGGCGGCGCCTTCGACATCTCGCAGTTTCTCGACGGCTATCACGACGAAGACTGCTACTTCCTGAACCCGCCGGCGTTCCTGCCCGGGCTGTCGGAGGCGTACTACCTGGATCAGTTCCGGCGGAACAAGTGGGTCATCGTCACCGGCGACCACGACATTTGCCGCGCGCCCAACGAGCAGTTCTCGGCGCTGATGCACGCCAGGGGCATCCCGCACGCCCTGCATGTCTGGAACGACTCCAAGCACGACTGGCCGTTCTGGCAGCCGATGGCGCAAGCGTATCTTCCGTAACTGCCGGGAGCCGGGAGTCGGGAGTCGACCGCCGCACCGGAGTAAGCTAGGTTCTTATGGCGAACATCGGCGTCTTGTTCGGAATGGAGAACACGTTCCCTGCCGCGCTGGTTGAGCGCATCAACGGCCTGGGCGTGCCCGGAGTGACCGCGGAATTCGTCCAAATCGGCGACGTCCGCATGGCCGAGCCGTGCGGCTACCACGTCATCGTCGATCGCATCTCGCACGACATTCCCTACTACCGCGCGTATCTCAAGAACGCCGCGCTGTGCGGCACCCGCGTCATCAACAACCCGTTCTGGTGGAGCGCCGACGACAAGTTCTTCAACTACGCTCTCGCCACCAAGCTGGGCGTCGCCATTCCGCCCACGGTGCTGTTGCCGCACAAGGAACATCCGACCGGCACCACCGAGCGCTCGATGCGCAACCTCCGCTACCCGCTCGACTGGGAGGCAATCTTCGACTACGTCGGCTTCCCGGCGTTCCTGAAGCCGTTTGACGGCGGCGGCTGGCGCGACGTCTACAAGATCAACACGCGCGAGGAATTCTTCGAGGCCTACGACCAGACCCGGACGTTGTGCATGACGCTGCAGCGCGGCGTCAACTTCAAGGAGTACTTCCGCTGCTACGTCGTCGGGCAGGAGCATGTGCACGTCATGCCCTACGACCCGCGGGCGCCGTTCCACGAGCGCTACGTGCTGAACCCGCCGGCGTATCCCAAGGAGTTGATGGCGCGGGTCGAGCGTGACGCGCGGACGCTGTGCCAGGCGCTCGGCTACGACCTCAACACGGTCGAGTTCGCGGTCGAAGACGGCGTGCCCTACGCCATCGACTTCATGAACCCGGCGCCGGACGCCGACCTGCATTCCGTGGGACAGGTGAACTTCGACTGGATCGTGAACGCGGTCGCCGACCTGGCCGTGAAGCAGGCGACTGAACCCGCGCCACCGGCGACGTACCGGTGGGATGCATTTCTGAGCGGCACCCCATGAAGGGGTGCCCTACCAACAGGTACCCTGTAGGGCGCCCCTTTATGGGGCGCCGGCCATGTACCCTGTAGGGCGCCCCTTTATGGGGCGCCAATCATGAAGCCATCCTTCAGCATCGGCATCGAAGAGGAATACCAGACCATCGACCCGGTCTCGTACGACCTGCGCTCGCACATCAACGCCGAGATCATCTCGAAGGGCAAGCGGCAGCTCGACGAGCGCATCAAGGCCGAGATGCACCAGTCGGTGGTCGAGGTCGGCACCGGCGTCTGCCGCAACATGCAGGAGGCGCGCGCCGACATCCTCAACCTGCGCCGCGCCATGGTCAAGCTGGCGCGTGAGAACGGCCTGCTGCTGTGCGCCGGCGCCACCCATCCGTTCGCCGACTGGCGCGCGCAGGACATTTATCCCGATGAGCGCTACCTGCAGGTGGTCGAAGACATGCAGCTGGTGGCGCGATCCAACCTGATCTTCGGCCTGCACGTGCACATCGGCATCGAAGACCGCGAGGTCGCCATCCACCTGATGAACCAGGTGCGCTACTTCCTGCCGCACCTGCTCGCGCTGTCGGCCAACTCGCCGTTCTGGATCGGCCTCAACACCGGCCTCAAGTCGTACCGCTGCAAGGTGTTCGACAAGTTCCCGCGCACCAACATCCCCGACACCTTCACCAGCTGGGCCGACTACGAGAGCTTCGTCAACCTGCTGGTCAAGACCAACAGCATGGACAACGCCAAGAAGATCTGGTGGGACGTGCGCCCGCACCCGTTCTTTTCCACCGTCGAGGTGCGCATTTGCGACATCCCGATGCGCGTGGACGAGTCGCTGGCGCTCGCCGCCCTGATCCAGGCGACCATGGCCAAGCTCTACAAGCTGCACTCGAGCAACCAGGGCTTCCGGATCTACAGCCGCGCCCTGATCATGGAGAACAAGTGGCGCGCCGCCCGCTACGGCCTCGAAGGCAAGCTGATCGACTTCGGCCGCGAGATCGAGGTGCCGGCCAAGGAACTGATGCTCGAGTACCTCGACTTCGTCGACGATGTCGTTGACGAGCTCGGGAGCCGCGGCGAGATCGACTACGTCAGGACCATGCTCGAGCAGGGCAACGGCGCCGAGCGGCAGCTGGCCGTGTTCGAAGAGACGAAGGATCTCAAGAAAGTCGTTCAGTACATGGTGGAAGAAACACAAGCGGGCCTCTGACAGGAGGTCAAGAGTTCAGGAGAAACACCTTGGCGATTGCTTCTGACCTCTTGATCTCCTGTTTTTCCAGTTCCACGTTTAGAATCGAAGGAAATGACGACCGCATTTGACATCGAGCTGGAACCCGGCGCCCGCAACGCCATTCGCGTCTGCCTCAACGTGCAGCCGCACGAGCGGGTGACCGTGGTCGCCGATCGCGAGTGCGCCGACATCGCCGCCAGCCTGGTGCACGAGATCGAGGCCGTCGGCGCGCCCTACCGGGCGTTCATCCTCGAAGACGTCGCCACCCGCCCGCTGATCGATCTGCCACCGGTGATTGCCGCCGACATGGAGCACAGCCAGGTCAGCATCCTCGCGGTCCACGTGCAGCGCCACGAGCTGAAGTCGCGCATGCAGCTCACCGACATCGTCAATCGCCGCCGGATGCGCCATGGCCACATGGTGAACATCAACCGGCGGATGATGCTCGATGGCATGCGCGCCGACTTCCATAAGGTGGACGTGCTCAGCTCGAAGGTCATCGACATCGTCCGCCACGCCAGGCGCGTGCGCGCCACCACCAGGGGCGGCAGCGACTTCGCCGCCGACCTCAACCCCAACTACCGATGGGTGAAGACCAGCGGCCTGATCAGCCCCGACAAGTGGGGCAACCTGCCGGGCGGCGAGGTGTTCACGACCCCGGGCAACGTCGAAGGCACGCTGGTAATCGACGGCGTGGTGGGCGACTTTCTCTGCGAGAAGTTCGGCAGCCTGGCCGGGGCGCCGTTGACGCTGCGCGTGAAAGACAACCGGCTGGTCGAGGCGTTCAGCGAGAACAAGGAGCTCGAGAACGACTTCTGGGCCTACACGCACACGGACGAGAACTCGGACCGCGTCGGCGAGTTCGCCATCGGCACCAACATCGAGCTCAAGCAGGTGATCGGCCACATCCTGCAGGACGAGAAGTTCCCCGGCATCCACATCGCCTTCGGCAACCCCTACGGCGTGCACACCGGCGCCGACTGGTTCTCGTCCACGCACATCGACGTGGTGGCCACCCGCTTCGACATCTGGGTGGACGACCGCCAGATCATGAACGACGGAAAATTCCTGATCGATTAGGGGTCTGACCCCGAGCCAGCAGTTCCGAGGGGTCTGACCCCGCCGTACCGCGCATGATCCAATCCCTCCGGCAGCAATTCAACGACTCCTGGACCGAGGCCCGATACCGCGACCTCGTCGCGCGGCTCGAGCTCCGCACCGGCGCCACGCTCGGCTTTCCGATCTGCGAGACCCCCTGCTTCTTCCCGCGCGCGTTGATGGACGAGTTGTCGGCCACCGGCCTCGAACTGGTCGAACAGATCCTCGGCAATCCCGCGGCCCGCGCCGCCGCGCTCGCCGCCGTGCCCGCCCGCTTTCAACCCTCGACTTCGCTCGGGTCAGGCCCTTCGACTTCGCTCAGGGCAAGCGGCATTGAGTCCGAGCCGTTGCCGACGTTCCTGCAGGTCGACTTCGGCCTGGTGCGCGGGCCGTCCGGCGCGATCGAGCCGAAGCTGGTCGAGTTGCAGGCGTTCGCCTCGCTCTACGGCTTTCAGCTCGCCGTGGCGCGGACCTATCGCGACGCGTTCGGCCTGTCGCCGGCGCTCGGCCTGTATCTCGGCGGCTTCACCGACGCCTCGTATCACGAGGCGATGGGCCGGGTGCTGCTGAACGGGCACGACCCCAAGCACGTGGTGCTGATGGAGATCGAGCCGCGGAAGCAGAAGACGTGGCCCGACTTCGTGGTGACCGGGCAGATGTGGGGCATCCGCGCCGTTGACACGTCGGAAGTGGAACGCGAGGGCCGCCGCCTGTTCTACCGTCACGACGGGGTGCGGTTGCCAATCGCGCGCATCTACAACCGCGTCATCCCCGACGAGCTCGAGCGGAAGAACGTGCCGCTGCCGTTCGACTATCGCGACGACCTCGACGTGGAATGGGCCGGGCACCCGTCGTGGTACTTCCAGATCAGCAAGTTCTCGATTCCGTGGCTGAAGCACCGCTCGGTGCCCGAAACCACGTTCCTGCACCAGATCGATCGCCTGCCCGCGGATCGCGATCGCTACCTGCTGAAGCCGCTGTTCTCGTTCGCGGGCGGCGGCATCGTGTTCGCGCCGACCGACGCGCAGATTGCCGCCATTCCAGACGCCGAGCGTGCCAACTACATCCTGCAGGAACGCATCCGGTTCGAACCGGTCATCGACACGCCTGAAGGCCCGGCCCAGGCTGAAATCCGCATCATGTACGTGCGTGTGAACGGGGCGTTCCAGCCGGTGCTGCCGCTCATTCGCATGGGCCGCGGCAAGATGATGGGGGTCGATCACAACAGGGGGCTGCGCTGGGTGGGGGCTTCCGCCGCGCTGATCGCCGGGCAGTGAATTGCCAATTTGGCGATCGACCGATTTAGTGACTGTTGGGTGAATGTCGAATGGGTGAATGGGTCAATCGATTGCCGATTGGCTGATCCGGGTGATTGGCGGCCACGTTGGCAACCAGTCGGTCGATCGGCCGTGGTGCAATGGTTGCCGCCGTGGCCGCCAATTGCCCAATCGGCAATCGGCAATGGAGTCACACAATCACCAAATCGGCATTCACCCAACAGTCGCTAAATTGGCAATCGGTCATTCGTCAATGCCAACGACGCGACCCCCGTCCAGCCGCAACACGCGATCAGCGATCCCTCTCAGCTCGGTCTCGTCGTGGGTGACGTAGACGAGCGGGACGTGCAGGTCGCGGCGAATGCGCAGCACGTAGGGCAGGATGCGGTCGCGCCGGGCGCGATCGACGCCGGCCAGCGGTTCATCCAGGAGCAACACCGCCGGCCGCGTCATCAACGCGCGGGCAATCGCCACGCGCTGCTTTTCCCCACCCGACAGCTTCTGCGCGCGGCGCTCGAGCAGCGTCGAGAGATCGAGAATGTCAATAAGCGCGTCGCGGCGGTCGCGGCTCGGCGTGTCGGCGTAGCGGATCCCGTAATCGATGTTTCCTGAGACATCGAGATGGGGGAACAACAGCGCGTCTTGCGGCACGTAGCCAATGTGGCGGTCGCGGGCCGGCAGGTTGAGGCGCGACGCCGACGAGAACAGCACGCGCTCGCCGACGCGAATCTCGCCCGCATCGGGTGTCCGGATGCCGGCGATGGCCTCGAGCAGCGAGGTCTTGCCGCTCCCCGACGGCCCGAAGATGCCCAGCACTTCCACCGCCGAGGTGTCGCGCACCTGCAGCTCGAACGACTGCTGCCGAAGCGTGACGTCGATCGTCAGGGCGATCATGGCTTGACGGCGACCAGGCGGTTGGAGAGATAGATCGCGCCGAAGGCCAGCAGCGCCGACAGCAGGAGCAGACCCCAGGCCGCCTCTTCGCGACCGGTTTCCACGAAGGTGTAGATGCCGACGGCGAGCGTTTGCGTGCGGCCGGGGATGGCGCCGGCCACCATGATGGTCGCGCCAAATTCCCCCAGCGCGCGGGAGAAGCCGAGCACGGCGCCGGCCACGATACCGCGCGAGGCGAGGGGCAACGTGATGGTCCGCAGGATCTGGAGCGGGCCGGCGCCGAGGGTCGCCGCCAGATCCTCGTAGCGGCGATCGACCTGCTCGATCCCCGAGCGCACGCTGCGCGCCACGAGCGGAAAGCTGACCACCGTCATCGCAATCACCACGGCCTTCCACGTGAAGACCACCTCGATGCCCAGCGCATCCAGCGCCTGCCCCACCGGGCTCCGGCGCCCGAAGAGCCACAGCAGCAGCAGGCCGGTGGCCACCGGCGGAAGCACGAGCGGAAGCGAGACGACGGTCTCGACCAGGGCCTTGCCGGGAAACGTGCGGCGCGCCAGCAGCCAGCCCGCGGCAATGGCCGGCGGCAGCGTGAACGCGGTGGCGATGAGCGCCATCAGCACGGTGAACCGCGCGATGGCCCAGGTTTCGGCGGTCACCCTTCGACTCGCCCAAACTGAAGTTGGGGCTCGCCTAGGACAGGCGGCCTGCCAAAGCCCCGGCGTTCGAACACCGCTCGCGCCGCGGATCCTTGCAGGTACTGCAGGAACCGCCGGCCTTCGGTTTCAGCCGGCCCCACAATCACCGCCGCGGGCTGCACGATGTTCAAGTACGCGTGCTCCTTCGCCGCCACCGTCGCCACCAGGCGCGCGGATGACCCGCGCGCGTCGGTGCGATAGACGATGCCGGCATCGACGCGGCCGGCCTCGACCGCCGAGAGCACCGCGCGCACGGTGGGAAACGGGATGACCTTCGGCTGCAGGCGCACCCACGCGCCTTCGTGCTCGAGCCAGCGCCGGCCGTAGACGCCGGCCGGCACGCTGGATGTCTCACCCATGGCGACACGCGCAAGCCGCCCTTCGAGCAACGCCGCCAGGTCGAAGGTCGAGGGCGCGTCGGCCGGCACGATTACGGCGAGCTCGTTGGTCAGCAGCGGCGTGCGCGTGCCGGAGGCGATGCGGCCGGCCTTCTCGACCACGTCCATCTGGAGGTCGTCGGCACTCAGGAAGACCGCGGCGCCGGCGCCTTCGACAATCTGGCGGGCCAGGGTGTTGGAACTGCCGGTATTGAGGGCGACCGTGACGCCGGTCGCCGCCCGATACAAGCCGGCGATCTCGGCGAGCGCCTCGTGCATGCTGGCGGCGACCGAGACCACCAATACGGGAGGCTGCGCCGCAACGGGTGCGACCAACGCCGCAAGCAGGGTGGCGCCCGCCAGTAGCCGTGTCATCCCGGTGAGTGCCTGGTGGCGTGCGGACATGTGGTAGGTAATTTAGTATGATTCAGGTCGTTTTTGGCATCGATTCGAGGTGATTCAATGAACGCGCGCAGAACAGTGAAACCGGTGCGGGGCCGGCCGTGAGCGACCTGCTGACCGTGCGGGCAGCCGCCGACCGGCTCGGCGTGGCGTATTCCACGCTCAAGCAGTGGATCTACGACGGCTCCATTCGCACCACACGGACGCGAGGCGGACACCACCGCGTCGCGGAGTCCGAAGTGTTGCGCCTGCAAATGTCGGCGGGCAAATCGGCGTCATCGGCGTCATCGGCGGCCCTGGCCCGCGGAACGGCGTCATCGGCGGCCCGGGGCGTGCTGGTGGCGCTCAGCGGCCGCAATCAACTGCGCGGCATCGTCGAAGAGGTCCGCAGCGACGGCTTGTTGTCGCAGGTGCGCTTGCGCATCGGCGATCAGATGCTGACGGCGGTGATCACGCGCGACGCGGTGACCGAACTGAAGCTGAAGCGCGGCGACGAGGCGGTGGCGATCATCAAGTCCACCGAGGTGATGATCGGCCGGGAAAGTCCGTGAACGCGGAGCACCGGACCGCGGCCACCCCGTCGATCGTCAGCCACCCGTTACTGCGGCCGCCTGAACAGCCCGACGGCGTCACTCCAGACTGCCGACAATATCAGACATGAGTTTGAGAATAGAATCTGGCTCATGC
>CAYHCX010000002.1:93160-112646 GCA_964355095.1 uncultured Acidobacterium sp. | reverse complement strand
ACTGTAACGACCGGGACCTGTAGGGCACCCCTTTTACCTGTAGGGCACCCCTTTACCTGTAGGGCACCCCTTTACCTGTAGGGCACCCCCTTTACCTGTAGGGCACCCCTTTAGGGGTGCCGAGTGAGGCGCATGTCGATTAGGCCGGACCGGTGGATTCGCAAGATGGCCCTCGAGCACGCCATGATCGAGCCGTTCGAGGATCGACAGGTGCGCACGGGCGTGGTCTCGTACGGCGTCTCGTCGTACGGCTACGACTGCCGTGTCGGCAACGAGTTCAAGGTGTTCACCAACGTCTACAACACGGTGGTCGACCCCAAGAACTTCGACCCCAAGTCGTTTGTCGACATCACGGGCGATGTTTGCATCGTCCCGCCGAATTCCTTCGCGCTGGCGTCAACGGTTGAGTACTTCCGGATTCCCCGCGACGTGCTGACGATCTGCCTCGGCAAGTCCACCTACGCGCGCTGCGGCATCATCGTGAACGTCACGCCCTTCGAGCCGGAGTGGGAAGGGCACGTCACGATCGAGATTTCGAACACGACCCCGCTCCCGGCGAAGATCTACGCCAACGAGGGCATCGCCCAGGTGCTGTTCTTCCAGAGCGACGAGCCGTGCGAAATTTCCTACAAGGATAAGAAGGGTAAGTACCAGGCCCAGCGTGGCGTCACGCTACCGAAGATCTAGGTCTGGGATGCGAAGCTCAAGCCCCAGGTCCCAGGCCCCAAGTCCTTCATGATTCGTACTTTCAAAGGCACATCGCCAGTGGTCGATCAGAGCGCTTACGTTGATCAAAGCGCTCAAGTAGTCGGGGATGTGCACATCGGTGCCGAATCTTCCGTGTGGATGAACGTGGTCATCCGCGGCGACGTTAATCGCATCCGCATTGGCTCGCGCACCAACATCCAGGATCTGACGATGATCCACGTGATGCGCGACACGCATCCGACGATCGTCGGCAACGAGGTGACGATCGGGCACTCGGCGGTGGTGCACGGGACCACGATCGAGGCCCGCGTCCTGGTGGGCATGGCGGCGGTGCTGCTCAACGGCGTGCATGTCGAGTCGGACTGCGTGATCGCCGCCGGCACGCTGCTGACCGAGGGCACGCGCATTCCCGCCCGATCGCTGGTGATGGGCCGGCCGGGGAAGGTGACGCGCCAGCTCACCGACGAAGAAGTCGCCGAAATTCGCTGGTCTGCGGACAACTACGTGAACTATCGCCTCGACTACGTCGAAAGTGAAAAGTGAGAAGTTGGAAGTGAGAAGGCTGCCGTGAACACCGGACCCGCTCGTGGCATGCGCGACTTCCTGCCGGAAGACGTGCGCAAGCGCCGCCATGTGATTGGCGTGATCGCCGACGTCTACCAGCACTACGGGTTCGAGCCGCTCGAGACCCCGTCGGTCGAGAACCTGGAAACGCTCCAGGGGAAATACGGCGAAGAGGGCGACCGCCTGATCTTCAAGATCCTGAAGCGCGGCGAGGGGGCCGAGACGGGGCAGGCCGACCTGGCCCTGCGCTACGATCTCACGGTGCCGCTGGCGCGGGTCGTCGCCGAGTACCGCGCCAAGCTGCCGAAGTTCTTCAAGCGCTATCAAGTGCAACCGGTGTGGCGCGCCGACCGGCCGCAGAAGGGCCGCTTCCGCGAGTTCTATCAGTGCGATGTCGACGCCATCGGCTCGAAGGCGATGGTCGTCGAGGCCGAACTGCTGGCGGCGGCGAACGATGTACTGACGCGGCTGGGCTTTGCCAACTTCACCATCCGCCTGAATCACCGGCGCGTGCTCACCGGCATGCTGGACGCGGGCGGCGTGCCGTCGCACCTGCACAACGACGCGCTGGTGGCCATCGACAAGCTGGACAAGATCGGGCGCGACGGCGTCGCCGCCGAGTTCGAGGCCCGTGGCATTGCGTTCGGCGGCGCCTCGCTCATTCTCGAGTTCTTCACCGCCGTCCAGGCGGCCGCGGCCGATGCCGGCCAGGACCCGGCGCGCTTTAATCGCGAGACGCTGGCGCGCCTGACCGGCCTGGTCTCGGCTGACGGTGCCGCCGGCGTGGCGGAGCTGCGGGAGATTGTCCGGTTGAGCGGCGCCACCGGCGCGGCCTCCCGCATCCGGATCGATCCCAGCCTGGCCCGTGGCCTGTCGTACTACACCGGCGCGATCTTCGAGATTGCCGTGCCCGACCTCGCCGGCAGCCTCGGTGGCGGCGGCCGCTACGACAACCTGATCGGCATGTTCTCAGGCGAGGACGTGCCGGCCTGCGGCATTTCGCTGGGGCTCGAACGCATCCTGGTGGTAATGGAGGAGCGCAACATGTTTCCGCCGTCCCTGGTGGCCACGCCCGCCGACATCATGGTCGTGCAGTGGTTCGCCGGCCGCACCGAACTCTGCCTGGCGCTGGCCACTGAATTACGCGCCGCCGGTCTGCGCGTGGAGGTCTACCCGGAGGCGCCCGCCGAGGATGGCAGGAAGGTCGGCGACAAGCAGTTCAAGTATGCGTCGGCCCGCGGCGTCCCATACGTCGCCGTCATCGGTGCGCAGGAGTTGGAGAACGGGAGCGTCACGGTCAAGAATATGAAGACCGGCGAACAAACCGCCCACCCGCGCGCCGACGTGGCCGCGCAGCTGAAGACCCTCATCTCCGGCTAAAGCCGGAGGTTACATTACGAAGCCGGCTAAAGCCGGAGGCTGCAGAAGAAACAATGGCTGAACAGCTCGGATCGCTCGCTCGCACGCACACCTGTGGCGCCCTGCGCCCCGTCGACGTCGGCAAGGACGTGGTCCTGCTGGGGTGGGTGCATCGCGTCCGCGACCTCGGGTCGCTGTTGTTTCTCGACGTGCGCGATCGCCACGGCCTGACCCAGGTCATTGTCGAAGGCGACGAGGCGCTGCTCGAGCGCGTCAAGCGCATCCGCTCCGAGTTCGTGGTCGCGATTCTTGGCGAGGCCGAGCGGCGATCGCCCGAGACCATCAACCTGTCGCTGCCGACCGGCGAGGTCGAGGTGCGCGCGAAAGAAGTCCGCATTCTCAACGAGGCCAAGACGCCGCCGTTCTCGATTGCGGAAGACCAGAACGTCTCGGAAGAGACCCGGCTGAAGTATCGCTATCTCGACCTGCGGCGCCCGCAGTTGCAGCACAACCTGGCGCTGCGGCACCGCATCACGATCGCGCTGCGCAAGTACTTCGACGAACACGGCTTCTACGAGATCGAAACGCCGATCCTGACCAAGTCAACGCCCGAGGGCGCGCGCGACTTCCTGGTGCCGAGCCGTGTGCATCCCGGCGAGTTCTACGCGCTGCCGCAGTCGCCGCAAATCTTCAAGCAGATCCTGATGATCGCCGGCTTCGATCGCTACGTGCAGATCGCGCGCTGCTTCCGCGATGAAGCTCTGCGGGCCGACCGGCAGCTCGAGTTCACGCAGGTGGACCTCGAGATGTCGTTCGCGACGCCGCCGATGGTGTACGAGATCGTCGAGGGCGCGCTGGCGGCGTGCTTTAAGGAGATCGGCGTGGACATCCCGCGTCCCTTCCGTCGCATGGCGTATGCCGAGGCCATGGCGAAGTACGGCTCCGACAAGCCGGACCTGCGGTTCGGCCTCGAGATCCAGGACTTCGGGCCGCTCTTCGCCGAGTCGCCGTTCGGCATCTTCCGCGAAGCCGTCGCCCATGGCGGCACCATCCGCGGCTTCGTGATCCCCGGCGCGGCGAAGTTCTCGCGGCGCGAGGTCGATGAACTGGTCGAACAGGCGAAGCAGTTGGGCGCCGCCGGACTCATTTACGCGCGCCACACCGCCGAGGGCGTGCAGGCGTCGGCGAAGGCGATTGGCGAGGAGGGCACGCGCACGGTGCTCGAGGCGTCAGGCGCCGCGAAGGAGGACCTGCTGGTGCTGGCCTCGGGCGCTCCCGACGCGGCGTCGAAGGTGCTCGGCCAACTCCGCCTGCAGGTTGCGAAAAAACAGAACCTGATCCCGGCCGGCAAGTGGGAGCTGACCTGGGTCACGGACTTCCCGCTGTTCGACTGGAACGCCGACGAGAAGCGCTGGGATTCGGTGAACCATCCTTTCACCGCGCCGCGCGAGGAAGACCTGCACCTGATGCAGTCGGATCCCGGCCAGGTGATGGCCAAGGCCTACGACGTCATCCTCAACGGATGGGAGTTGGGGGGCGGCAGCATCCGTATCCACGACCGCGAAACCCAGGCCAGCGTGTTCCGCCTGCTTGGGCTGTCGGACGAGGATGCGAAGAACCGGTTCGGCTTCTTCCTCGAATCCCTGGAGTACGGCACGCCGCCGCACGGCGGCCTGGCCCTCGGCCTCGACCGCATCTGCGCGCTGCTGGCGGGCGAGACGTCGATCCGCGAGGTCATCCCGTTCCCGAAGACGACGCAGGCCGTGGATCTGATGTGCGACGCGCCGTCCACGGTTGACCCGCGGCAAATGCGTGAGCTGCATATCAAGCCAATCGCGTGATTGAACCTGCTTCCCTTTTTGCGGTTTCCGTAAAATTGAAGCAGCTTCCTTTTTGTGTTACGCTCCGCACTACACCGTTAACTATCTGTTACACAAGGAGATAGGCGAATCAGTACCGCGTCGATGCGTAAGGTGGCAGTACCCGAAGCGGGCATGTCGACCCTGTTTGGGGCCTACGACGTGAACCTCCGGCAACTCGAAGACCTCCTCAACGTCCGCATCCGGACCCAGGGCCACGAACTGCTGGTCGAGGGCATGCCGGCGGACACTGCAAAGGTGGCGCGCCTGGTCGAGCAACTGGGCGCCCTGATCAGCGAAGGCCACTCCATTTCCGATCGCGACGTGAAGACCGCGTCGCAGCTGCTGGCCGACGACGGCGCCGTCGATCTGCGGGACCACTTCCTCAAGGACGGCCAACTGCGCCAGGCCGGCAAGAAGCGGATTGCCCCGAAGTCGGTCAACCAGCGCCGCTATCTCGACGCCATCGAACAACACGACATCGTGTTCGGCATCGGGCCCGCCGGCACCGGCAAGACCTATCTCGCGATGGCGCAGGCGGTCAGCTACCTGCTCGCGAAAAAGGTCAGCCGCATCGTCCTGGTGCGCCCGGCCGTTGAAGCGGGCGAGAAGCTCGGGTTCCTGCCGGGCGACCTGCAGGAAAAGGTCAACCCGTACCTGCGCCCGCTCTACGACGCGCTCCATGACATGCTCGACGTCGAAAAGGCGGAGCGCATGCTCGAGCGCGGTACCATTGAGGTGGCGCCGCTGGCATTCATGCGCGGCCGCACGCTCAACGACGCGTTCGTGATCCTGGATGAAGCCCAGAACACCACGAGCGAGCAGATGAAGATGTTCCTGACCCGCCTCGGCTTCGGCTCGAAAGCCGTCGTCACGGGCGACGTCACGCAGATTGACCTGCCCATGGGCAAGACCTCCGGCCTGGTGCAGGCGATGGAAGTGGTGGGGAAGGTTGACGGCATCTCCTTCACCTACTTTGACGAGCGCGACGTCGTCCGGCACAAGCTCGTGCAGGCAATTGTGAAAGCGTACGACGCATATGGCAGCGGCCCGTCTACACGTTAGCGTTGCGACTCCCGACGCCGGCCTGTCCACGCGCGGGCTGGCCGCCTGGCTCCAGCGCGCGGCGCCGGCCGTGGCGCGCGGCGACGTCAGCATCGCGGTGGTCTCGGACCGCCGCATGCGCGCCCTGAACCGGCAGTTCCGCGGGAAAGACCTCGCCACGGACGTGTTGTCGTTTCCGGCCACGCACATGCCGGGCGCCACTTCGTTCCTCGGCGACATCGTGATTGCGGCGGGCGTGGCCGCCCGCCAGGCCCGCGACGCGGGACATCCGCTCAGCACGGAACTCAAGATCCTCGCGCTCCACGGCCTGTTGCACCTGATGGGCTTCGACCACGAGACCGATGCCGGCAAGATGGCGCGCGCCGAAACGCGCCTGCGCAAGAAAGCCGGCCTGCGCGAAGGGCTGATCGAACGCAGCCGCCCTTCGACTGGGAGACGTGCGCCCAGGACCCGATGACGCCGCTGCTGCTGTTTCTCCTGGGGTGCGCCGCCACCTACCTGGGCACGGTATCAGCCGGTTTCAACGCGCTGATGCGGCTGTCGCTGCGCATCCACGCCGAACGCACCGATCGCGATGACGCGCTCGGGTGGTACCTGGACGACCCGCGCCGGCTGTTCATCCCGGTCCGCATCCTCTTCTCGATCATCACGGTGCTGTCCACGGCGCTGCTCGCGCGCCTGACCGGCGTGGACCCGGCCGGCTTCCCGGTGCTGGTGCTGTCGGTGATCGGCATCATGGTGAGCTGCGAGCATGTCATCCCGTTGCTGGTCGTGCGGCGCGACCCCGAGCGTGTGCTCGACGTGCTGCTGCCGTCGTTCGACGTGGTCGCCAAGACCTTGCGTCCGCTGACCGCGGCCTTCCTGCGCATGGGCACCAGCCGGCGGAAGGAACGGGCCACCAACGGCAACGGACACGCCGCGCCGCCACCGACCGAGGACACGACGCCGGTCCAGGCCGAGGTGGAAGCCGCGCAGGACGGCCAGGCCCGCCAGCTGCTTCGCAACCTGGCGGACTTCCGCGAAACCATGGTCCGCGAAGTGATGACGCCGCGGCCCGACATCATCGGCCTCGACCAGACCTCCACCATCGAACAGCTCCAGGCGTTGTTCCGGGAGCAGCAGTACTCGCGCATCCCCGTCTACCAAGAGACGCTCGACAACGTGGTGGGGTTCGTGTTCGTGAAAGACCTGATCATGCGCGGGACACCCACCTCGGGGCCGATCACGCCGCTGATCCGGCCCGCGCACTTCGTGCCGGAGACCAAGCGCGTGCCGGAACTGCTCAAGGAGTTCCAGCGCAAGCGCATCCAGAGCGCCATCGTCGTGGATGAGTACGGCGGCACCGCCGGCATCATCACCGTCGAGGACCTGCTGGAGGAAATCGTCGGCGAGATCCGCGATGAGTACGACGTGGAAGTCGAGCGGATTATCGACGAAGGGCAGGGGCGATTCGTGTTCAGCGGCAGCGTGCACGTGGAAGAGATGGCCAACCTGCTGAAAGTGACGATCGAAGGGCACGGCTTCGAGACGGTCGGAGGCTACCTGCTCTCACGCCTGGGCCGCGTGCCCGCGGTGGGCGAGCGCTTCGACCTGGACGGCCTCGACGTGGAAATTCTTGAGACCGAGCAGCGCCGCATCACGCGGGTCCGCATGAGCCGGCACGACGAGGCGACGGCCAACGGCAGCGAGGCGTCACGATGAAGGCCGGATTCGTCGCCCTGATCGGCCGCCCCAACGCCGGCAAGTCCACGCTGCTCAATCGCCTGGTCGGCCAGAAGATCGCGATTGTGTCCGACAAGCCCCAGACCACCCGGAACCGGATCGTCGGCGTCCGCCAGTATCCAGAAGGGCAGATTGTCTTTCTCGACACACCGGGCGTGCACAAGCCGCTCCATCGCCTCAATGTTCGCATGGTCGACGCCGCGCTCGAGACCCTCAAGGAAGTTGACGTCATTGCCGTCGTCGTCGATGGCAGCGAACCGGGTGGGGCCGGCGATGACTATCTGATGGACGTGATTCGCAAGTCGAAGGTGCCGCGGGTCCTGGTGCTCAACAAGGTTGACATCGCCGACAAGGGATCGCTGCTCCCGCGCCTGGCTGCATACGAGAAAGAAGTCGGCTTTGCAGACCTCGTGCCGGTGTCGGCACTGACCGGCGAGAATGTTGACCGGCTCGAGCAGGTGTTGCTGACGCACTTGCCGGAGGGTGAACCCATCTATCCTGAGGACTACCTCACCGACCAGCCCGAGCGGTTCTTTGTCGCCGAGCTGGTCCGCGAGCAGGTCCTGCAACAAACGCGCGACGAGCTGCCGTTTTCCACCGCCGTGGTCGTGGACAAGTTCGAGGAAGCGGACGCGAAAGGGCTGATGCGCTTCTACTGCACCATCCTCGTGGACCGCGACAGCCAGAAGCCGATCCTCGTGGGGCGGGCGGGCTCGCGCATCAAGGAGATCGGCACGGCGGCGCGGAAGGAGCTGGAGAAGTTCTTCGACGCGCGCGTGTTCCTCGACTTGCACGTCAAGGTGCGCGAGGGCTGGCGCGAGGACGAGCGCATGCTCGACTCACTCGGGCTGCCATCACGAAAGAAACGATCGTAGGGCCGCACTTTAGTGCGGCCAAATCTGCGACCTCGCGTGTAAACTTGCACCGTCACCATGGCTCCGCCACGCAGAATTGACGTCGTCCTCGACTCGGTCAAGCGGTTGCTCCGCATTGGCGCGACGGCCAATCTGCTGAACCTCCTCCAGAAACAACACCCCGCGGACCTGGCGTGGGTGTTCGGATCGCTGCTCGACACCGAGCGGCAGGCCGTGTTTTCGCTGCTGGTCGAACGCAGCGGCCGCCTGGCGATGGAAAGTGTCAGCGAGATGGGCCCCGAAGAGGGCGCCAAGCTGCTGACCGGGCGGTCGGCCGAAGAGATTGCCAGGTTGTTGCAGGAAATTCCATCAGACGACGCCGCCGCGCTGATCGATTACCTGCCGGACGAGTTGTCCAGCGAAGTGCTGGAGTTGATGCGGCGCCGCGAGTCGGGCCAGGTCGAGAGCCTGCTCGAGTACGGCGAGCAGACGGCGGGCCGCATCATGAACCCGCAGGTCTTTGCCCTGAGCGAAGACCTGACGGTGGGGGAGGCCATCACGGCGCTGCAGGGCTCGCGCGACGTCGAGATGGTGTTCTACCTCTACGTGGTGGACGCGCGCCGCCACCTGGTGGGCGTCACCTCGTTGCGCCGGTTGCTGCTCGTCTCTCCTGAAACGCCGCTCAAGCGGATCATGACGGCGGAGGTCACCAGCGTCCGCGTCGATACCGACCAGGAAGAAGTGGCGCGCCAGGTGGCGTCGTATAACCTGCTGGCCGTGCCGGTGGTCGACGAGGAAAGCAAGCTCGTCGGCGTCGTCACCGTGGACGACGTCATCGACGTCATCAAGGACGAGGCCTCGGAAGACCTGCTGCGCCTGGCCGGCGTGTCGGGTGATGAACGGGTCACGACTCCGGCGGGCGAGGCCTTCCGCAAGCGCCTGCCGTGGCTGCTGGCCAACCTGGTTACCGCCTTCGTCGCGGCGTCGGTGGTGGCGCTGTTTGAAGGCACCATCGAACAGGTGACGGCGCTGGCGGTCTTCATGCCCATCGTCGCCGGGATGGGCGGCAATGCGGGTACCCAGACCCTGACCGTCATTGTTCGCGGGTTAGCCCTGGGCGAGCTCAGTTGGCAGAGCAGCAAGAAGGCCCTCGCCAAGGAGGCCCTGATCGGACTCGGCAATGGCCTGGCGCTGGGCGCGGTGGCGGCCGGGGTGGCGTGGGCAACCAAGGCTGACCCGGTGCTGGCCCTGCTGCTCGGCATGGCCATGGTCTGCAACATGTTCGTGGCGGCCACCGCCGGCACCCTGGTGCCGCTTGGGTTGAAGGCCATGAAGGTGGACCCGGCGCTGGGCTCCTCGGTATTCATCACCACGTTTACCGACGTGGTGGGGTTCGCCTCGTTCCTCGGGCTGGCCACGATCTTCCTGCGCTACCTGGTTCATTAGGCGGCACCCCTAAAGGGGTGCCCTACAGGGATTCGTCGGAGGCGGTCGCAGGGGTGCCCCTACAGGGATTCGTCGGAGGCGGTCGCCTCCATCGCGCCTCCATCGCACCTCCATCGTGCCTGCGTAGGGCACCCCTTTAGGGGTGCCGGGCGAGTACAACGAAGTACAATAGGCGGCTACGGCATGCCTCTGTACACGGCCGAGGCCCTCGTCCTCCGCACCTATAAGTTGGGCGAAGCGGACCGCATCGTGGTGTTTCTGACCCGCGACCGCGGCAAGAAGCGGGGCGTTGCGCCCAATGCGGGAAAGTCGCGTAAACGGTTTGGCGCCGCGCTCGAGCCGCTGACCGAAGTGCGGGTGTCGTACTTCGAGAAGGAGCGGCGCGAGTTGGTGGGGTTGAACTACGCCGAGCCGGTGCGGTCGCCGCTGTCGGCGCCGAGCCCGGAAGCGCTCGGCTACAGTCACTACTTTGCCGAGTTGATCGACGAGTGGGCGGCCGACGCCGACGTGGACGAGCGGTTGTATCGGCTGGGCACCTCCGCGCTCGAGGCCTTGGTCACGGGGACGCCGGTGGAGGCGTTGGCCCGCTACTTCGAGTGCTGGTTATTGCGGCTGCAGGGTGTGTATCCGGAAGACCTGACGCTGTCGAGCGGGGCCGCGTTGTTTCTCGACGGGGTGCGGCGCACCGCGCCGCGTGACGTGGAATCGCTGGGCGCCTCCAGCCGGGTACTGCGGGAAATTGAACTGATTCATCGGAAGCTGATTACGATGCACCTCGACAGGGAGCCCCGGTCCGTTCGCGTGCTGAACGAACTGCGGCGTTCGTGAACCGCGTGACATTCCAGGACCTCATCCTCAAGCTCCAGCACTTCTGGGCCTCGCAGGGCTGCTTGATCCAGCAGCCGCTCGACCTCGAAGTGGGCGCGGGCACCTCGCACCCCGAAACGCTGCTGCGCGTGCTGGGCCCGGCACCATGGCACGTGGCCTACGTGCAGCCGTCGCGACGGCCCGACGACGGGCGCTTCGGACAGAACCCGAATCGGCTGTTCAAGCACCACCAGCTGCAGGTGATCCTCAAGCCGGCACCCGACGAGATCCAGCAGATCTACCTCGACAGCCTCGAAGCGGTCGGCATCAACCCGCGGCAGCACGACATCCGGTTCGAGGAAGACAACTGGGAGTCGCCGACGCTCGGCGCCTGGGGCATCGGCTGGCAGGTGATGCTCGACGGCATGGAGATCACCCAGTTCACCTACTTCCAGCAGGTGGGCGGCGTGGATCTGTCGCCGATCGCGGCCGAGATTACTTACGGCCTCGAGCGTATTGCCATGTTCCTGCAGAAGGTTGACAACGTGTACGACCTGGAATGGGGCGGCGGCAAGTCGTACGGCGACGTCCGCTTGCGCGAAGAGGTCGAGCAGTCGAAGTACGCGTTCAACCGCGACACCGGCATCGAGCGCGAGCGCTTCTCGTCATTCCATCGCCACCAGTTCGACGAGAACTACCAGTTCGGCGAGGAGCTGTTCAAGGGCGGGCTGTTGCTGCCGGCGCTCGAGTACTGCCTGAAGTGCTCGCACCTGTTCAACCTGCTCGACTCGAGCGGCAGCGTCGGCGTCACCGAGCGCACCGCCTACATCCTGCGGGTGCGCCAGCTCGCCATTGCCATTTGCAAAGAGTACGCGGCACAGCAGATGCCCGCGGACGCGAAGCCCGGAGCCTGACGTGGACCGCGAACTGCTGTTGGAAATTGGCACCGAAGAGATCCCCGCCAGCTGGCTGCCGGGCCTGACGACGCAGATCGGGCAGGCGCTGGAAGCGAAGCTCAAGGAGGCGCGGCTGTCGCTCGATGAGCCCGTGCAGACCTACAGCACGCCGAGGCGCCTGGTCGCGCACGCCGGGAAGATCGGCGAGCGCCAGACCGACCTGGAAGAGCTCGTCACCGGCCCGCCGGTCTCGGCGGCCTTTGACACCGACGGCAAGCTGACGCCAGCGGGGGCCGGCTTCGCCAAGAAGCAGGGCGTGCCCGAAGGCCAGATCGAGCGCATCACGACGCCCAAAGGCGAATACATCGGCGTGCGGAAGCACCAGCGCGGCAAGGCCGCGGTGGACGTGCTGCCCGGCGTGGTGGCCGGGGTCCTGCGCTCGCTGTCGTTCCCGAAGCAGATGCGCTGGGACGCGGTGCTCGACGACGGCAAGGGCGAGTTGCCGTTTGGCCGCCCCATCCGCTGGCTGCTGTGCCTCTACGGCGGCCGCGTCGTCCCGGTCACCATCGGCCGCTCGGCGGCGGCCCGCGGCTCGCGCGTGCTGGACGTGAACTCCGGTCCCGCGACCTACGGCCATCGCTTCCTGACGACCAGCGGCCGGGCCGGCCGCGCCATCAAGGTCAAGCACTTCGACGACTACCGCAAGCGCCTCGCCGAGAACTTCGTCGTGATCGAGCGTGGCGAACGTCACGACCGCATTGCCCGCGAACTCGACGCCGAGGCGCGGCGGCGCGGCGGCCGCATCGCCAGCGCGCTGGTCGGGCAGGGCATCCTCGATGAGGTGCCGGACCTGGTCGAGTACCCCGTCGTGCTCTCGGGCGGGTTCGCCGACGAGTTCCTCACGCTGCCTGAAGAAGTGCTGACCACGACGATGATTCACCATCAGCATTTCTTCCCGGTCAACAACGACCACGGGCAGCTGCTGCCGGTGTTCCTGGCCGTGCTCAACATGGAGCCGGAACAGCCGGAGATGATCGCGCGCAACATGGAACGCGTGCTGACCGCGCGGCTGCGCGACGCCCGCTTCTTTTTCGACGCGGATCGCGAGAAGCCGCTCGCGTCGTACATCGACCGGCTCGGCACCGTGCTGTTCCACAAGAAGCTGGGCAGCTACCAGGAGAAGGCCCTTCGCGTGGAGCAGCTCGCGCGATGGATTTGCGCCGACCTGTTCGGCCGCGCCGACCTGGCGGACCATGCCGCGGAAGCGGGTCTCCTCTGCAAGGCCGATCTCGCCACCGACATGGTGCGCGAGCTCACCGAACTGCAGGGCACCATGGGCGGCATTTACGCCCGCGAAGACGGCCGCCCCGAAGAGGTGTGGAAGGCCATCTACTTCCACTACCTGCCGGTGGGCGTGGAAGCGACCGCGCCGCCCACGAAGGGCCAGCTCGGCACGGCCGCGATTACCTGGGCCGCCGTCGCCCTCGCCGACAAGCTCGACACCGTGACCGGCATGTTCGCGGCGGGGGAGCGTCCCACCGGCTCCCGCGATCCCTACGGGCTGCGCCGTGCCGCGCAGGGCATTGTCCGCATTCTCGTGGACCTGCCCGAGCTCACCGGACTGGACCTGCGGCTCACGCTTGGGCAACTGGTCACCGCCAGCGGCCTGGACGATGCCTTCTGGTCGTTCATGATCGATCGCGTCCGGTTCGTGCTCGAGCAGCGCGGGTCCGACACCCGCAACGTGCGGGCCGTCACGCACGGATCGCCGGCGCAGGTCAGCCCGCTGCTGGCCCGGCGCAAGCTGGACACGCTGCCCGAGTTCACCGAGTCGCCGGACTTTAAGCAGCTCGCCGTGTTGTTCAAGCGCGTGAAGAACATTGCCAGGAACCTGGACGAGGCGGCACCGAACCTCGGTGGCACCCTGACCGACGCCTCCGAACTCGCGCTGGCAGTGGAGATCGACCGCGTGCAACCGGTGATCGATCGGGCGGTGGCGTCGGGCAGTGGCTACCGCCAGGCGTTTGCCGAGGCGGCCAAGGCCGGGCCCGCGGTCGCGAAGTTTTTCGACGATGTGATGGTGATGGCCGATGACGTGAGGCTGCGCGACGCGCGGCTGCGGCTGTTGAAACGGCTGGAAGGATTGATCCTCCAGCTCGCGGATGTTTCCGAACTCGTTTCCGAATCGGACTAGCAGGAGTAGAGGCGTAATGGCGAAGAAGAGCGTGAAGAAGGCGACCACGAAGCGCGCGAAGAAATTTGTCTACTTTTTCGGCAACGGCAAGGCCGACGGCGACCGCTACATGAAGGACACGCTGGGCGGCAAGGGCTCCGGCCTCGCCGAGATGACCAACGCCGGCCTGCCGGTGCCCGCGGGCTTCACCATCTCCACCGACGCCTGCAACATCTACTACCAGCAGCACAACCAGCTGCCCGACCGCGTCGAGGCGGAGATTGTCGCCAACCTCCGCAAGCTGGAGAAGGCCGCCGGCGCCACGCTCGGCTCGCCGAAGAACCCGCTTCTGGTGTCGGTGCGCTCGGGCGCGAAGTTCTCGATGCCCGGCATGATGGACACCATCCTTAACCTTGGCCTCAACGACGTCGCCGTCGAGGGCTTGAAGGCGCGGACCCAGAACGGCCGCTTCGCGTTCGACAGCTACCGCCGCTTCATGCAGATGTTCGGCAGCGTGGTGCTCGAGATCCCGAAGCCGGAGTTCGAGCACGAGTTCGAGGCCGTCAAGCACGCCAGGGGTGCGCGGCTCGACACCGACCTCGACGAAGCCGCGCTGCGCGAAGTCGTCGCAGCGTTCAAGGCCGTCGTCAAGAAGAAGACCCACAAGGCGTTCCCGCAGGATCCGATGGACCAGTTGAAGATGGCGCGCAACGCCGTGTTCCGCTCGTGGAATAACGCCCGCGCCAGGGAATATCGCCGCATCTACGACATCCCGGATTCAATCGGCACCGCCGTCAACATCCAGATGATGGTGTTCGGCAACACCGGCGACCGCTCGGGTACCGGCGTCGGCTTCACGCGCAACCCCGCCACCGGCGTCAAGGAGTTCTTCGGCGAGTTCCTGATCAACGCGCAGGGCGAAGACGTGGTGGCCGGCATCCGCACGCCGCAGCCGATCAAGGAACTCGAGCGGGTGATGCCGAGGGCCTACAAGCAGCTGCGCGAGATCACGACGCGGCTCGAGCGCCACTACAAGGACATCCAGGACTTCGAGTTCACCATCCAGGACGAGAAGCTCTACATGCTGCAGACGCGCAGCGGCAAACGCACCGGCTACGCCGCGGTCGTGATCGCGACCGACATGGCGAAAGAGCGGCTGGTCACGCCGAAGGAAGCCATCCTGCTCGTGGACCCCGAAGCGCTGTCGCAGCTGCTGGCGCCCGGGTTCGACCAGAAGGAATGGAAGGGCATCGAGACCGTGACCCGCGGCCTGCCGGCGTCGCCTGGCGCGGCGTGCGGCAAGGCGGTGTTCTCGTCGGAGACCGCGGTGGCGTGGTCGGACAAGGGCGAAGCGGTCGTCCTGGTCCGCCGCGAGACTGCGCCCGACGACATCCACGGCATGTGGGTGTCGCAGGGCATTCTCACCGCCACCGGCGGCATGACCTCGCACGCCGCGGTGGTCGGGCGCCAGATGGGCAAGCCCTCGATCGTCGGCGCTGGCGAGCTGCGCATTGACGAGCACGGCAAGACCTTCACGGTGAACGGCCACACCGTGAAGGAAGGCGACTACATCGCCTTCGACGGCCTCACTGGCGAGGTCAAGCTCGCCAAGGTGGCGTCGCAGCCGAGCGAGATCCTGCAGGTCGTGGCCGGCAAGATGAAGCCGGCGGCCTCGCCGATTTACCAGCGCTTCAACACCATTCTCGAATGGGCCGACCGGTTCCGCCGGCTTGGCGTGCGCGCCAACGCCGACCAGCCGGACCAGGCCGAGCTCGCCTACGCCTTTGGCGCCCGCGGCATCGGTCTGTGCCGGACCGAGCACATGTTCTTCGGCGAAGGCCGCATTCCCATCGTCCAGCGCATGATCCTGGCCGACAACGAGGCCGACCGCCGGGCGGCGCTCGACGAACTGCTGCCGCTTCAGCGCGAAGACTTCTACGGCGTGTTCAAGGGGATGAAGGGCACCCCGGTCACGATCCGCACGATCGATCCGCCGCTCCACGAGTTTCTGCCCAAGCGCGAAGACCTGATGGTGGAAGTGGCCGTGATGGAGACCAAGGGCGTCAAGGGCAAGGCGCTCGACGACAAGAAGGCGCTGCTCGCGCGCGTGGAGCAGCTTCACGAGTTCAACCCCATGCTCGGCCACCGCGGCGTGCGCCTCGGGATCACCTATCCCGAGATCACCGAGATGCAGACGCGGGCGATTATGGAGGCCGCGTGCCGGCTCAACAAGGAAGGCCTCAAGGTCGTCCCCGAGATCATGATCCCGCTGGTCGGCGACGTGCGCGAGTTCCGCAACCAGAAGGTGGTGGTGGACCGGGTGGCCGCCGCCGTCATCAAGGAGCAGGGGATCAAGATCAAGTACCTCGTCGGCACCATGATCGAAGTGCCGCGCGGGGCGCTGACCGCTGACGAAGTGGCGAAAGAAGCGCAGTTCTTCTCTTTCGGCACCAACGACCTCACCCAGATGACGTTCGGTTTCTCCCGCGATGACGTCGGCAAGTTCCTGCGCGTCTACCAGGACAAGAAGATTCTCGACCGCGATCCGTTCGCGACCTTCGACGCCATGGGCACCGGCCAGCTGGTGGCCATGGCCGTGGCGAAGGGCCGGGTCGCGCGGCCCGACCTCAAGTTGGGGATCTGCGGTGAACACGGCGGCGATCCGGCGTCGGTGCACTTCTTCCACAAGGTCGGGCTCGACTACGTGAGCTGCTCGCCGTATCGCGTGCCGGTGGCGCGGCTGGCGGCGGCGCAGGCGGCCCTGAGCGTCAAGGTCGGGGATTGATTCGCTACTTCGTCCACAGGGGCGGTCGCACCGACGTGGTGGACCGCCTCGATACGGCCTGGCTGTCGCCCGACAGCGGGGTCGTGGTGTGGGCGGATGCAGTGGAACCGACGGAGGCCGACGCCGCCGTCCTGCGAGACGGCTTCGGCCTGCACGAACTGGCCGTCGAAGCCGCGGTGCAGCGGGAGACCAACCCGAAGGTCGAGAGCTACGGCAAGTATCTCTACGTCGTGCTGCACGGCATCAACTTCCACGCCGAAGAGCACAGGTTCGAGACCACGGAAACCGACTTCTTCCTGTCCAGCGGTTTCCTGGTCACGGTTCACGATGGCCAGCGCCGCAGCATCGCCCACGTCAGCGAGTTGTGCGGGCGCACCGACCACATCCTGGCCGAAGGCCCGATCGCGCTGTTTCACCGGATCGTGGACACCATGGTGGACCACTATCGCCCCGAGGTGGACGAGGTCGAGGAGCGGCTCGACGTCATCGAAGACCGCGTGATTGAAGACCCCTCGGAATCCACGGTCGGCGACATCCTCGCGGTCAAGCGGGACATCACCATGCTCCGGCGTATCCTGGTGCCGCAGCGCGACGCGGTGGGCCGCCTGGCCCGGCGCGAGTTCGACATCATCAACCAGGAGATGGCGTACCGGTTCCGCGACGTCTACGACCAGTTCGCCCGCATGGCCGACGATGGCCTCATGTTCCACGATCGGGTCACCGGCATCCTCGACGCGCACCTGGCCAGCGTGTCGAACCGCCTCGCCGACGTCTCCAAGGTGCTGGCCGTCATCGCGACCCTGTTTGGCCCGATGACCGTGATCACCGGCCTGTTCGGCATGAACGTGCCGCTGCCCAGCCTGGTTGGCAGTCCCGAGTACCAGTTCTGGGAGATTGTCGGCGTGATGGTGCTCTCGAGCCTGGGCCTGTTCGTCTGGTTCCGCAAGTCGGGGTGGTGGTAATGGGCCGCATCACGCGTCTGCCCGACGACCTCGCCAACCAGATCGCCGCCGGCGAAGTGGTGGAACGTCCCGCCTCCGTCGTGAAGGAACTGGTCGAGAACGCCATCGACGCCGTGGCGACGCGCGTCACCATCACCGTCGAGTACGGCGGCAAGAAGTTGATCCGCGTCGAAGACGACGGCATGGGGATGGACCCCGATGACGCGCGATTGTGCCTGGAGCGCCACGCCACCAGCAAGATCAAGCGAGCCGACGACCTCGGCGCCATCGTCACGCTGGGGTTTCGCGGCGAAGCGCTGCCGTCGATTGCCTCGGTCTCGCACTTCCGGCTGCGCACGCGGGCGCGGGGGAGTGACAGCGGCACCGAGATCCGCGTCAACGCCGGCATCATCGAGTCGGTGGTCGAGTCTGGCGGCCCCGAAGGCACGATGGTGGAAGTGGCCGACGTCTTCTACAACCTGCCGGCCCGCAGGAAGTTCCTGAAGTCCGATGCCGCCGAGGCCGCCCAGGTCTCGCGCTTCGTGACCCAGCTGGCGCTCTGTTACCCCGAGGTGGGGTTCTCGCTGATCAGCACCGGCCGCAAGGTGCTGACCGTGCCGCCGGTGGCGAGCCTGTGGGACCGCATCTACCAGCTCTATGGCGATCGCCAGGACCTGGTGGCGGTCGATCGCGAGTTCGGCGGCCTGCGCCTGCACGGCTTCATCGCCGCGCTGGCGGAACAGGGCCCGGTGCGCGGGCCGCAGCATGTGTTCGTGAACCGCCGCATCGTCAAGGACAAAACCATCGCGCACGCCATTCTCGATTCCTACAGCGTGGCGACCAACAAGGAGCGCAGCCCCGAGGTGCACCTGTTCCTCGACGTGCCGCCGGATCGCGTGGACGTGAACGTCCACCCGACCAAGGCGGAGGTACGGTTCCGCGAGCAGTCGCTCGTGCACGAGATGGTCCGCCGGACCCTCGGCGACGCCCTCGGCAAGGGACCCGCGCCGGAGCTGACACTCCACACCTCGGACGTGTTGCCAGGGCGCCCGATGCAGCCGTCCATTCCCGGCGCGCTCGCGGGTGCCAGTTTCACCAGTCGCTGGGCGCCGCCCGGTCCTGCGCCAAGCTATAGTCCCATTCCGCGCTACGAGTCGCCAACAGCGGCGTCCATTGCGCCCGCCGCACCTGCTGCACCTGCGTCGACCGTCCGTCCGATGATTGCGCTCGGCCAGTTTCGCGACACCTTCATCATTGCCATGGACGATGAAGGGCTGTGCATCATCGATCAGCACGTGGCCCACGAGCGCGTGCTGTTCGAGCGGATCATGGAGCGGCTCACCACCCAGTCTCTCGAGAGCCAGGGCATGCTGGTGCCGATGGTGCTCGAGTTGCCCGCCGCCGAACGTAATGCGCTGATCGCGAGGGCCGACGCGCTGGCGAAGTTCGGGTTCGAGGTGGAGGAGTTTGGCGGCGACAGCATCAAGGTGACGGCGATGCCGGCGCTGCTCCCGCGCGATCAATGCGACGCGGCGCTGCGCGCCCTGGCCGATGACCTTGAAGGTCTCGACCGCGGTTTGCGCCTCGAGGACGCGCTGAAGCAGATTGCCGCGACCACGGCGTGCCACGCCGCGGTGAAGGCCAACTATCCGCTGACCCTTGAAAAGATGCACCACATCCTCGAGGAGCTGCGCGCCACCGCCTACTCCACGGTGTGCCCGCACGGCCGTCCGGTGATGTTGCGCATCACCCGGCGCGAAATCGAAAAGAACTTCGACCGCATCTGATGAAGCGCTGGACCTTCACCGCCGGCCTGGTGACCGTGATGGCGCCAGCCGTGTTCTGGCTGTGGATCCAGGTGTTCGTTAGTAAGGGCCGGGTCTACGGCTTCGCGCTGCCATGACAAGACAGGAGATCAGGAGAATAGGAGGTCAGAAGGCTGCTCACTTCTGATCTCTTGATCTCCTGGTCCGCCACCCAGCTCCTCGGCCATCAGTGTTTCGGTGGCGAAGAGTGCCTGGTAGTCGCGGTTCTCCCACCACCAAGTGCGCTCGCGATCGACATGGCGGCGTGCCGTGGCAGTGAAGCGAACGCGACGTTCTTTCAACGGGAGCGGAGCCCCTTGAGCACCTCCGCGGCGTCAACCAAGCGACCCGCCGCGACATCGGCTTCAGAGTCGGCCAAGGCGTTGTGCAGGGCTTTCCGGTCGGCGTCGTCGAGCCAATCACCCCAGCACCGCCGGCCAGCAAGCACGCGTCGGCGTTAGTTCCGCCCCCGGCGGGATTTCCACCACGCCAGGCGCTTCCG
>CAYHCX010000002.1:70524-93060 GCA_964355095.1 uncultured Acidobacterium sp. | reverse complement strand
CGCGTCGGCGTTAGTTCCGCCCCCGGCGGGATTTCCACCACGCCAGGCGCTTCCGGATCTCCTTTTCAAACCCGTAGTCCGTTGGCTTGTAGAATTCTCGCCCTTTCAAGTTCTCCGGAAGACAATCCATGCTCGCCACGGCGTCCGGCTCGTCGTGGGCGTAGTGGTAGCCCTTGCCGTAGTCCAACTGCTTCATCAGCTTGGTCGGTGCGTTCCGCAGGTGCAGCGGCACCGGGGACGCGACGTCGTTCTTCGCGGCCGCGGCGGCGGCGCCGTAGGCGGTGTAGACCGCGTTGCTCTTCGGCGCCGTGGCCAGATACAGGACGCACTGGGCGAGCGCGGTGTTGCCCTCAGGCATGCCGATGAAGTGCACGGCATCCTTGGCCGAGACGGCGATGGTCATGGCCTGCGGATCGGCATTGCCGATGTCTTCCGAGGCAAACCGGATCAATCGCCGCGCGATGTACTTGGCGTCTTCGCCGGCCTCCACCATGCGCGCCAGCCAGTAGATGGAGGCGTCGGCGTCGCTGTTGCGCATCGACTTGTGCAGCGCCGACATCAGGTTGTAGTGCTCCTCGCCGGTCTTGTCGTAGAGCAGCGTCCGGTTCTGCAGGGTCTTCTCGAGCAGGGCCTTGTCGATGCGCGGCCGACCAGCCGGATTGTTCGCCGACGACACGGCGAGCTGCAGCAGGTTCAGCGCCGACCGCGCGTCACCGTTCGCGAACCTCGCAATTGCGCGCAGCGCCTCATCGTCTGCTTCGGGATTCTGGCGCCCCAACCCGTGCTCGACGTCGGTCAGCGCCTTGCGAAGGATGGTGACAATGGCGCCTTCGTCCAGCGGCGTGAGGACGAACACCTTGGATCGCGACAGCAACGCCGCGTTGACTTCGAACGACGGGTTCTCGGTGGTTGCGCCAATCAGCACGATGTCGCCGCTTTCGACGCGCGGCAGAAACGCGTCTTGCTGCGCCTTGTTGAAGCGGTGGATCTCGTCGATGAACACAATGGTGCGCTTGCCGGTCATGCGCCGGCGCTGCTCGGCGGTGGCCATCACGTCCTTGACCTCCTTGATGCCGGCGAGCACGGCGCTGAACGCCACGAATTCCGCCTTCGTCAGGTCGGCAATCAGCCGGGCCAGCGTCGTCTTACCGGTGCCGGGCGGGCCCCACAGGATGATCGACTGCAGCAGGTCGCGATCGATCATCTCGCGCAGCGGGCGGCCGGGCGCCACCAGCTCATCCTGGCCGACGATTTCATCGAGCGTGCGCGGACGCATGCGCTCGGCGAGGGGCACGGTCCTGGGATCGACGGGCGCGGGCGGATCGTCGAACAGGCTCATCGCGTGCGCTGCCTCCTTGCTTCGTACAGGATCAGCGCGGCGGCGACGGCGACGTTGAGTGATTCGATCGGCGCGCTCATGGGGATGCTGACGCGGGCGTCGGCTGCCTCGATCGCGCCGGCAGGCAGGCCGGGCCCTTCGCCGCCCATCAGGATCGCGACCGGCTTGCTTAAATCCAGCTCGTACATCGACACGCCGCCGCGGGGAACCGCGGCGGCCACCGTCAGGCCCGCCGCCCGCCAACTCTCGATCGACGCCATGGGGGCGCGGGTCCGGATCACCGGCAGGTGAAACACGCTGCCCATCGAGGCGCGCAGCGCCTTCCAGCCCCACGGATCGGCGGTCGCCTCGTCGACGAGCACCCCGGTGGCGCCGGCCGCGGCTGCTGAACGAATCACCGCACCGGCGTTGCCCGGGTCCTGGATGCCGAATGCCGCCAGCACCAGCGCGGGCCGCGGCGCCAGCATGGCGGCGGCGTCAACCGCCGGCTTTCGCGCCGACGCGACGACCCCGGTGGGCGAGTGGACGGGCGACATCGCGTTGAGGGCGGCGCTCGACACCTCGACGACGTGCGCACCGGCGCGGCGGACGCGATCGATCACAATCTGTTCGTCAGCGGTCGGCGGACCGCACACGGCGGCCGTCTTGATTGCCACGCCGGCAGTGACGGCCTCGGTGAGCAGGTGCCACCCGTCGAGCAGCATCATGGGGCCGCCGCCGCGAGCCAGCTCGCGGAATTCCTTGACGATGGTGTGGTGGCGGCTGGTGATGGTGGTCATGGCCGAGCGCGCCCGGGCGCTCGTGGCAATTGTGCTACACTCCGATGTTTGAGCGATGAAAGAAAGACTTATCAAGCGTTTTGAAGACGAGCTGAACGCCCTCGAGCGCGAGCTGCACAAGGAACTCCCCAAGGAGATCCAGCGCGCGCGCGAACTCGGCGACCTGCGCGAGAACGCGGAGTACCAGGCCGCGAAAGAGCGCCAGACCTACGTCAACGCGCGCATCGCCATGCTCAAGCGCCGGATGAGCGAGATTGCGCTCATGAACATGGACCGCATCCCGCACGGCAAGGCCGGGTTCGGATCCACCGTGACGATTCGCGAGAAGGACCAGGAGCTGGTCTATCAGCTCGTGATGCCGGAAGACGCGGAGGCCGAAAAGGGCCTCATCTCCACGTCGTCTCCGATCGGCCGCGCCATCCTCAACAAAGAGGAAGGCGATGAGATCGTCGTGTCCACGCCCAGTGGCACGCGCAAGTTCGAGATCCTCAAGCTCGTCACCATCCACGAATAGCTGGCGACGGCTGTGACCGAGCCCCGCGACTCGTATTCCCCAGAACGCCGGACCGCGCTCCTGTTCACCGGAACGGGCGCCGATGGCGCGTACCACGCGGGCGCCATGCGTGCCCTCCAGGAAGCCGGCGTCAAGCTCGACATCGTCGGCGGTCGCGGCATTGGCGCGATCGCCGCAGTGCTGGCGGCGGTGGATGGCAGCGCGCAGCTGTGGGAGGCGGGCGGATTCTGGCGCGCCGGGCCGGTGGCCACGCTGTATCGCTGGCGCTGGCCGTTCCGCCTGTTGCGATGGCTGGGCCTGGGCCTGATCGCCGTGCTCGCCATTCCCGCTGCGGTGATCCTGCTCGGCCTGGTGGTGTATCCGATCGCGCTGGTGCTCGGCATGTCGGGCCTCGATGCGGGCGCGCGGTTCGTCCAGTCGTTCCTGGAGACGCTGACCGCGGCCTTCTCATCGGGCGCCTTGCCGACGTGGATTCCGCGGCTGGCGGCGCTGCTGTCGGGCGCCGCGGTGCTCACCCTCGCGGTGGGGGCAGGGCTGGCCTGGTGGCGCGCGCCGCTGCATCGGCGGACGGCCGGCGGACAGGCCTGGGCGCTGCTTGGCTCGCCGATCGACGCCGGCGTGGCGGTCCAGCACGCCACCGAAACGGTGTGGCGCCTGCTCAAGGGCGGAGCGGCCATCAAGACGCCTGACGCCAAGGATCTCAGCCGGCGCTATGCGGAACTGCTCGGCGAGAATCTCGGCCAGCCGGGCTTTCGCGAGTTGCTGCTGGTGGTCCACGACATGGACGCGCACCGGGACCTGGTCTTCGGCCTGGTCCGGGATCCGTTTCGCAAGGCGCTGTTTCCGCCTCCGGGCGGCGTGTCGTCGCGGCGGGCCGAGGCGCACGATCTCTCGAGCGGCACGCAGGCGTTTGCCGCGGATGTGCTGGCCGCGGCGCTGAGCCTGCCCGGGGTGTGCGATCCGCGCCTGGTCCAGTTCGCGCCCGACAGCTACTGGCGCGGCGAAACCCACCGGCTGGTGGACCGGCCCGCGTGCCTGGCGCGCCTGCTCGAAGAAGCGGCCGCCGCCGGAGCCGAGCAGGTCGTGATCATCGCCGCCACGCCCGATCCGCCGGGCCCTCACGAACTGCGGCCGCCGCGTCTCGATGGATTCGGGCGCATCGGCGAACAGCTGGCCTCGGCGGAGACCGCCGTGCTCAACGACGCCGTGCGCCACCTGCATCACCGCTTCCAGGGCGTCTACCTGATCCGCCCGTCGCACAACCCGACCCGCCCGCTTGATTTCACCGGCGCCTACGACGAGAAGTCGGACCGCGTGCAGACGCTGAACGAGGTGATGGAACGTGGCTATGAAGACGCCTATCGGCAGTTCATCGAGCCCGTGGTCGGCGCCTCCGGCGACCGCATGACGCAGGTCAGCCGCGACCTCGACGCATAGTTCGTACAGGAGGGCAGGAGATCAGAAGAAGAATGTGCTCCTGATCTTCTCGTCTCCTGTTAAAGAATAGGCGGCAGTCCCATGAAACCAGCAACCGAACTCATTCACGCCGGCGAGCGGATCGATACCGGCGCGACGCCCTCGCTCACGGTCCCGATCTACGAGACCAGCACCTTCATCTTCGACTCGGTCGCCGACGTCATCAATTACCAGGCAGGGAAGCTCAACGGCTATCTCTACTCCCGCTATGAGAACCCGACCGTGGTGGCGGTGGAGCAGAAGCTGGCGGCGGTGGACGGCGCGGAGGCGGCGATTCTGTTCAGCTCGGGCATGGCGGCGATTGCGACCGCGCTGCTGACGCTGCTCAAGCCCGGCGACGAGATTCTCTGCAGCGCGGCGATCTACGGCGGGACCTTCCACATCATCGAAGACCTGATGGCCAAGTTCGGGGTCGAGCGGCGCTTCATCACGCTCGACGACCTGGCCGACCTCTCGCGCGTGATTGGGCCGAAGACGAGACTGGTGTGGTTCGAGTCGCCGATCAATCCGACGCTGCGCTGCGTGGACGTCCGCAAGGTGGCCGCGGCGTGCACGGCGGCCGGCGTGCTGTCGGTGATCGACAATACCTTCGCGAGCGCGATCAACCAGCCCGTGCTGACGATGGGCATCGACCTGTCGATGCAGAGCGCCACCAAGTACCTCAACGGCCACAGCGACGTGACCGGCGGCGCGCTGTCGGGGTCGAGGGCGATCATCAACCCGCTGGCGAAGGCGCGACGCCTGCTGGGCGGCATCATGGATCCGATCCCGGCCTTCGCGCTCGGGCGCGGCATGAAGACCATGCCGCTGCGCGTGGCGCAGCACAACGCCAACGCGATGGCGGTGGCGCGGCACCTCGAGCACCACCGCGCCATCGAACAGGTGTATTACCCGGGGCTCGCCTCGCACCCCGACCACGAGATCGCGAAGCGCCAGATGAGCGGCTTTGGCGGCGTCGTCACGATTGACGTGACCGGCGGCAAGGACGGCGCCTTCCGCGTGTTCGACAAGCTGAAGGTGATCAAGCGCGCCGCCAGTCTCGGCGGTGTGGAGAGCATCTGCAGCCTGCCCATTCTGACGTCGCAGTACGGACTGAGCGACGACGAGCTGGTGGCGGCCGGCGTGTCGAAAGGAATGATCAGGATTTCAATCGGGCTAGAGGATGTGTCGGATCTAATCGACGACCTGGAACAAGCCCTGTCGTAATTACTTGTCCCGGGTTTCGTGCAGAAACTCCAGCACGAGCTCCAGCATCCGCTGGTTGATGCGGCTGCCTTCGTAGGTGCCGAACTTCTTCTGGAACGCCTCGAGCGGCACCACCGCCTTGGCCATGGTCCGGTGGCCGCCGGCGCTGCCAATGTCGTTGAACCAGCGTCGGACGAAGTCGCCGGCATTGCGCGAGTAGCCGAGGTTGCGCACCGACACCACGAAGGTGTCGTTGACGACGCCGCTGATCACGGTCCACTGCACGTTCTCGAGCTGCAGATAGAAGTCGGCGACATAGGGAATGAAGTCGTCGCGCGGCGGCTCGCCCAGGAACGCGCAGAAGACGTGTTCCATCATGCGGCCCTGCTGCCAGCCCTTGATCAGGTAGTCGAGGCGCTCAGCCGTGATTTCCGCGCCCTCCATCTTCCGGATCATGGTCGCGTCCGACAGCGGATACAGGTGCGAGAAGGCGTCGAGGTCGGCGCGGTTGGCGTGGCGGTTGAAGAACAGCGTGTCGGACTTGATCGCGTAGAGCATCGCCGTGGCGGTGCGCTCGGAGATGTCCATGTCCACGGCGCGCAGGTGCTCGGTCAGGATCGTTGAGGTGGAGCCGTAGTCGGGGCGGATGTCGGTGAAGATCGCGTTGTAGCCCGACTGCGCGGGGTGGTGGTCGATGACCAGGTCGACGTGGGGCAGCAGGCCGGGGAAGTAGTGCGGCTGCACGTCAACCAGGGCGATCTTGTCGAAGTCCTTGAAGTGGTCCGGCGTGACCGTCTCGATCGTCAGGTCGAGCAGCTTCACCATTCGCAGGTTCTCGGGGCGCGTCACCGGCGCGAGGCACCCGATCACGGCGGTCTGGCGCGTGCGGCGGAGGATGGTGCGCAGGGCCAGGCCGCTCGCCATCGCATCCGGATCCGGATCGTTGTGCGTCAGGATCAGGACGCGGTCGGCGTCGGCCATGTAGCGCTGGTACTGCTGCACGCGCTGCCGGGTCACCGACCGCCCCAGTTCGGTGAGGAGCGGGGGCCCGGCCAGCTCGGCGAGGGTGAGCGTGGTGACTTCCGGGAAGTCGTCGCGCAGCGCTTCGGCACGGCGCACGTCGGCCAGGCTGGTACCCAACACGTAGATGAGCGTGCCGCCGGCTCCGCGCAGCGCTTCGAGCACCTTGCGCAGGCCGCGACGGCCGTTGTCTTCGACGAACACGGGAGTGGCGGGGGACAGGCCGGCCCTGACGTAGCTGTCGACCTTCGCCGGATCGGCGACGGTGACCGGCAGTTCCGAGTCTTCGAAGCGCCGGGCGAGCGCCCGGCTCTCCACCAACACGTCGAGCTCCGCAGTTGGAGCGAGAACCGCCTCCAGGAGCCGGACTACCAGCTCGCTGTGACAGACCGCAAGGCAACGCACTATCCCCGGATTATATCCCCGTCACCACCACGATGAAGGACGTCGAGGCGACCGACGCGAAGGTGCTGGCCGAGATCAAGGGGCAGTACCACCTCGGCTACCAGTCGGCCAACACCACCACCGACGGCGCGTGGCGCAAGGTCGAGGTCAAGCCGAAGCGCCCCGACCTGCGCGTGCGCGCGCAAAGGCTATTTCGCCCCCTACAAGACCTCCCGGAAGTAGGGTACGATGCTGTGTTCTGGCACACGTGTCCATGCCTTCCGTCTCCGATCGCTTCACCCTCGCGTCCGACTTCGAGCTCGCCGGCGACCAGGTCCATGCTGTACCTGAACTGGTCGACGGCCTGAACCGCGGCGACAAGCACCAGGTCCTGCTGGGCGTGACCGGATCGGGTAAGACCTACACCATGGCGCAGGTGATCGCCCGCGTGAACCGCCCGACGCTGGTGATGGCCCATAACAAGACCCTCGCCGCGCAGCTGTTCCAGGAATTCCGGCGGTTCTTCCCCGGCAACGCCGTCGAGTACTTCGTCAGCTACTACGACTACTACCAGCCGGAGGCGTACATGCCCTCCAGCGACACCTACATCGAGAAGGAATCGACCATCAACGAGGAGATCGACCGCATGCGCCTGTCGGCGACGCGGTCACTCTTCGAGCGCCGCGACGTCATCATCGTGGCGAGCGTCTCGTGTATCTATGGCCTCGGCTCGCCCGACGCCTACTACGGTCTCGTGATGCCGCTCGAAAAGGGCCAGCGGATCGATCGAGACCAGATCCTCCGCAAGCTCGTCGAAATCCAGTATGAGCGGAACGACCACGACTTCGGCCGCGGCACCTTCCGCGTGCGCGGCGACATCATCGAGGTCTACCCGTCCTACGAAGAGTTCGCCCTGCGCATCGGCCTGTTCGGCGATGAGATCGACGAGCTGACGTCGTTCGATCCCCTCACCGGCAAGGCGCTTCGCCGTCATGACCGCACGACCGTCTTTCCCAAGTCGCATTTCGTCACCGGCCGCGACCGCCTGCGCGAGGCGGTCGTCACCATCAAGGCCGAACTTGAGGAACGCCGCGGCGATCTCGAACGCGAGGGCAAGGTCGTGGAGGCGCAGCGCCTGCACCAGCGGACCATGTTCGACCTCGAGATGATCCGCGAGATTGGCTACTGCCACGGCATCGAGAACTACTCGCGCCACCTGACCCAGCGGACGGCGGGGCAGCCGCCCCCGACGTTGCTCGATTACCTGCCGGCGGATTCGCTGGTGGTGGTGGACGAGAGCCACCAGACCGTGCCCCAGATTCGCGGCATGTATCACGGCGACCGCTCGCGCAAGGAAGTGCTCGTCGAGTACGGCTTCCGCCTGCCCTCGGCCCTCGACAACCGCCCGCTCAACTTCGCGGAATGGGAGGCCCGCGTCGGCCAGCTGGTCTACGTGTCGGCGACGCCGGGCCCGTACGAGCTGCAGAAGTCCGGCGGCGTGTTCGTCGAGCAGGTGATTCGCCCGACCGGCTTGATGGATCCGCCGGTCGAGGTCCGTCCGGTCAAGGGCCAGGTTGACGACCTCCTCAAGGAAATCCGCGAGCGGGCGGCGAACCAGGAGCGGGTGCTGGTCACGACGCTGACCAAGCGCATGGCGGAGGACCTGACGACGTATTACCAGGAACTGGGCGTCAAGGTCCGCTACCTCCATTCCGACATCGACACGCTCGAGCGCGTGGAGATCCTGCGCGACCTGCGCCGCGGCGTGTTCGACGTGCTGGTCGGCATCAACCTGCTCCGCGAAGGCCTCGACCTGCCCGAAGTGTCGCTGGTGGCCATCCTCGACGCCGACAAGGAGGGCTTCCTGCGCTCGGCCGGGGCGCTCATCCAGACGTCCGGACGCGCCGCGCGCAACGTCAACGGCCGTGTGATCATGTATGCGGACCGTCACACCGACTCGATGCGCGCCGCGATCAGCGAAACCGGGCGCCGCCGGACGCGGCAGGCGGCCTATAACGCCGAGCACGGCATTACCCCGACCAGTATCGTCAAGGCCATCGATGACGTCTTATCCAGTGTTTATGACCGCGACTACTCATCGATCATCGACCCGCGCGAGGGCCGGCAGGTGTTCCGGACCCAGGCCGAGCTCGACGCGCACATCGCGACCCTCGAGGAACAGATGAAGGGCGCCGCGGCCAACCTCGACTTCGAGAAGGCGGCGTCCTGGCGCGACCAGATTCGAGCGCTCCGCGCGCGTGAGCTCGGTCTCGGGCCGGAGGATCGCCGATGAGCGCTCCCGCCCAGGGAGGCTGGCTGATTGAAGCCGTCAAGAAGGGCCTGCTCGAAGTTCAAGAGTACATGAAGCTGTGCTTCGCGGCGGCGCAGGGCTCGGTCTCGCGTCCGTTTTACGCGCGCGACGTGATGGAGCAGATCGAGATCATCGGTCTCGGCTCCCTCACCGTGGTGCTGCTGACCGGCTTCTTCACCGGCGCCGTGCTGGCGCTGCAAACGGGCATGACGCTCGACCAGTTCGGCGCCCGCCCGTTCGTCGGCCGCCTGATCAGCGCGTCGATGATCAAGGAGCTCGGTCCGGTGCTCACCGCCCTGATGCTGGCCGGCCGCGTCGGGTCGGGCATCGCCGCCGAGCTCGGGTCGATGGTGGTGACCGAGCAAATCAGCGCGCTGCGCGCCCTCGGCACCGATCCCATCCGCAAGCTGGTGGTGCCGCGCGTGCTGGCGGGCATCATCATGTGTCCGATCCTGACGGTGGTGGCCAACGCGGTGGGCCTCGCCGGCGGATGGCTCATCGCCCTGACGCAGCTGCGCGTGTCGTCCGGGGTTTACTGGAGCGCGGTGGTTGAGGGACTCTACATCCAGGATGTCTGGATGGGCCTGATCAAACCGTTCTTCCTGGGCTTTATCATCGTCACCATCGGCTGCCACGTCGGCCTCAGGACGTCGGGCGGCACGCAGGGCGTGGGCCGGGCGACGACCAACGCCGTGGTCGCCGCGTCTGTCACCGTGCTGATCGTGGACTTCTTCGTGACCCGGTTGCTTATTTCGATTTTTTTCTGATGCGCCACAAGAGCCTTGCCGAATTCGGCCTGCCCGTTGAGCTTGCGGAGCCCCACGCCCCGGTGGTGCTGTTCGACAAAGTGTGCCTGGCGTTCGACGAGAAGGTGATCCTCGAGGACGTCACCTTCGCCGTGCGCGCCGGACACACGAAGATCTTCCTCGGCGCCAGCGGCGCCGGCAAGTCCACCATCCTCAAGCTGATGCTCGGCCTGCTCAAGGCGGACTCCGGCACCATCTGGGTGCTCGGCCACCGCGTCGATCAGATGACCGAGCGGCAGATCATGGGCGTGCGCCACCACATGGGCATGGTCTTCCAGGAAGGCGCGCTGTTCGACTCGTTCACCGTGGGCGAGAACGTCGGCTACAAGCTCTACGAGGAAACCACGCTGCCGTTGCCCGCGGTGCGTCAGCGCGTCGAGGAAGTCCTTGGCTTCGTGGGCCTGAGCGAGCACATCGACAAGCAGCCGTCGGAGCTGTCGGGCGGGCAGCGCCGCCGGGTGGCGATCGCCCGCGCCATGGCCGCCAAGCCCACGCTGCTGCTGTACGACGAGCCGACCACGGGTCTCGACCCGATTACGTCGCTCACCATCGACGCCGAGATCATCAAGTTGCGCGACCTCGAGGCGGTGACGTCCGTGATCGTCACGCACCAGCTCCGCGACGCGTTCTACGTGGCGACCCATTCCGCCACCAGGAACGCAGCCGGGGAGCCGGAGATTGCCGCCGCCGCCGCGGCGAAAATCGAGCAGGCCGACTTCGTGATGCTGAAGGACGGCGGCATTCACTTCGAGGGATCGGCCGACGAATTGCGGGCTTCGACCGACCCGTACCTGAACACGTTTCTTTCGTAAGGGGACCCAAGCACCATGCCGCGCACACATTCACTCGCATGGGCCGAACTCAAGTTCGGCATCATCTCGGTTTTCGCGCTGGTCATGGCCGGCATGCTGATCTTCGCCGTCGGCGGGGGCGGGGGGTTCTTCTGGCAGAACTACGCGCTGAAGGTGAGGTTCGCCAACGTGGCCGGGTTGATGGCCGGCTCCCCGGTCCGGGTGGCGGGCGTCGAGGTGGGATCGGTGGACAGGGTGGTGCTCTCCGCCGGTGGCGTGGAGGTGTGGTTCGGCGTCAAGGACGACATCCGGCCGCTCGTCACCGACAAGTCGTTCGCCGTGCTGGGCTCGATTTCACTGCTCGGCGAAGGCGCCGTGGACATCACCGCGGGGCCGGGGGGCACCCCCATTCCCGAGTGGGGCTACGTGCCGTCGGGCATCGCCGAGGGCAGCATCGCCCAGCTCACCACGCAGGCCACGGCCGGGCTCACCGAGGCGAAGCAGCTCATCGAGGACATCCGCGCGGGCAAGGGCACCGTCGGCAAGCTCTTCACCGACGATTCGATCTACCGGGAAGTCGACAGTTTCGTGAAGGCAGCCGAACGGGTGGCGCGCTCCGTGTCGGAGGGGAAGGGCACGATGGGCAAGCTGGCGAACGATCCGAGAATGTATAACGAGCTCGAGGCGTCGCTCGCCAATCTCAATGCGATTACGACCGGCCTGCGGAAGGGCGAGGGCAGCCTCGGCCAGTTGATGAACGACCCGTCGTTTTCCAGGAGCCTGAACCAGACCACGTCGAACATCGAGACCATGACCGCGAAGCTGAATCGCGGTGAGGGCACCGTCGGGAAGCTGCTGACCGATGACGCGCTCTACCAGCGGATCGACACCATGACTGCCCGTCTCGATACGGTTCTGCAACAGCTCAACGACGGCCAGGGCACCGCGGGGCAACTGCTGCACGACAAGCAGTTATATGAGAACATGAATCAGGCGGTGGCCGAGGTCAAGTCGCTCATCACCGAAATCAGGAAAGACCCGAAGAAGTACCTGAACGTGAAGGTCAGCATTTTCTAAGGAGCCACGATGTCGAAGGACAGCAACGGCGGCGGCATCATGATTGCGTTCGTGGTCGGCGCCCTGACCGGCGCGGCCGTGGCGCTCCTGTTGGCGCCGGCCTCGGGCGAAGAGACCCGCGAGTTTCTGGGCCAGAAAGCCCGCGAGGGCAAGGACAAGGCCCGCGAGGCCATGGATCAGGGCCGTGAGTACTATGCGCGCCAGCGCGAGAACCTGGTCACCGCGGTTGATCGGGGCCGCGAGGCGTTCCAGCAGGCGCGCGAGCGGGGCGACCAGGCGTGAGTGCAACCGGCGAGCTGTTTCTCGGCGTCATCGCCTTGGCGGTGCTCGTGATGGCCCTCATCCAGGTGGGCGCCATCATCGCCGGGATCCGTCTTGCCCGTCGGGTGGATCAGATTGCCACCCAACTCGACCAGGACATCAAACCCCTGCTCGCCAACATCACCGCGCTCTCCAGCGAGGCGGCGCGAACCGCGGCGCTGGCGGCCAGGCAGGTCGAGCGGTTCGACACCATCTTCGCGGAGCTGACGCAGCGGGTCGATCAGACCGTGGCGGCCGCCCAGGAGTTCGTGACGGGCCCCGGGCGCCAGGGCATGGCCATCTTCGCCGGGGTCTCGGCGCTCATCGATTCGTTCCGCGGTCTGCGTGAAGCCGGCCGGCGCCGGCAGGCCAGCCGGAACGTGGTTGACGAGGAAGAATCGCTTTTCATCGGCTGAATGTGTTAAATGAGGACATGAAATTTGTAACCTCCGCCTCGTTCACCGCCCTCTTGGTTCCAATCCTGTTGGTTACGGCCTTCTCGTCGGTCGCTGCCGCCCAGGAACCCAAGTCCGCGGCGCCCGCCAAGGAACTCGCCGAGCTGCTCGCGGGCAAGAAGCTCGACAGCATCGCCGCGCGCATGCCGGACGACCGTGAGGAGTTCGTCGGGGCGATTGCCTTCCCGGGCCAGCTGATGGTGGTGTGGGCGCGCACCACGGCGCCGGCCGTGGTCAATGAAAAACTGATCCGGAAGGAATACCGGGAGGTCTACATGGACCTGAACAGCGCGTCGGTGGTGGAGAGCCGTCACTTCGTGACCGACCTGGGCCCCGACGGCCTGAAGGCCAAGCCCGCCACCAAGCAGGGGCCCTCCGACAGTCACGACCTCGGCGCGAAGACCATGCGCTTCGACGGCAACTGGCGTGAAGACAAGATGTCGGAAGCCGACTACATGAAGGCCCACGCCGAAGCGGATGCCGCCTATACGCGCGCCCTCCTGGCGCTGATCGCCGAGGTCAAGAAGGCCGGCTAGCCGGCCGCTCGGTCAGCACGAGCCAGGCCCCGTTTCCCATGCTTCGACGACCGGCGACGGGCCGGTCGGCCTGGCTCAGGTCCATCACTCGGCACATATGCTCGCAGATACCTCAGCCGCCCCCCGGCCACTCCTGCTCCTCGTGGACGATGATCCGCAAATCCGGCAACTGCTGCGAGAGGTCGGAGCGCGCGAGGGCTTCGAGGTGCTCGAAGCGGCTGACGGCGCCGCGGCGCTCGAAATGCTGCGTCGCCGGCACATGGACCTGGTGCTCCTCGACCTGCACATGCCCCGGGTCAACGGCCTCGGCGTGCTGCGGGCCGTGCGCTCGGGTGGCACCAGCTCGCAGATTGCGCTGATGAGCGGCGCGGCGAGCGTTGAAGACGCCGTGGAGGCCATCAAGCTGGGCGCCAGCGAGTACTTCTCGAAGCCCCTCGACCTGCCGAGGGTGCGGGCGCTCATGAAGGCGATGCGGCAGCAGTTCGAAGACCGCAACATGGTGCTCGACAGCGATGTCGCCCTCGGCGAGCGCCTCGAGGTGTGCGGCATGATCGGCCGTTCGCCGGCGATGCGCGAGTTGTTCAGCGTCATCAACCGGCTGGCGCCGCACGCGCGGACCGTGCTGGTGACCGGCGAGACCGGGACCGGCAAGGAACTAGTGGCGCGGGCGCTGCACGCGCTCGGCCCACGCAAGGCGAAGAAGCTCGTCACCGTCAACTGTTCGGCCGTCGTCGAGACGCTGTTCGAGTCGGAGTTGTTTGGCCACGTCCGCGGAGCTTTTACCGGGGCGACGGCCGACAAGATTGGCGTCTTCGAATCGGCCAATGGCGGCACCGTGTTCCTGGACGAGGTCGGGGAACTGCCGCCGGGCGCGCAGGCCAAGCTCCTGCGCACGCTCGAGAACGGCGAATTGCAGCGTGTCGGTTCGGTGGACCTGAAGAAGGTGGACGTGCGCGTGATCGCCGCCACCAACCGGCGCCTGGAAGCCGAGATTGCCGCGGGCCGCTTCCGCAGCGACCTGTACTACCGGCTCAACGTGGTTGAAATCGCGGTGCCGCCGCTCAGGGAACGTCCCGAAGACATCCCGTACCTGACCGCGGCCTTCGTGCGCCGGTTCGCCAGGGAGTTCGACAGGTCCATCACCGGCCTGACCGAGGCCGCCGAAGAGCGGCTCGTGCAGTGGCCGTGGCCAGGCAACGTACGCGAACTGCGAAACGTGACCGAACGGGCCTGCCTGCTCTGTGAAGGGCACCTGTTGACCGAGGGCGACCTCGCCCGGTCGTTGACCGACCGTCCCGGCCTGCCGGGCGCGGTCGCTGTCGATGACGAGCCGTCGGGGCCGCCGCCGACGGCGGACGGCGTGCAGGCCGCGCTCGACGCCACCGGTGGCAACAAGTCGCTGGCCGCGCGCCGCCTTGGCATCAGCCGGCGCGCATTGTATCGCCTGATCGACAAATACGCAGTGTCGCCCGTCAGCGAATAGAGATGTCGCCCCGCACCTGGCTGCTGCTCGGAGCGCTGACGGCAGCGTCGGGGGTTCTCTATGGGACCCGGCTTGATTACGCGCCGGCGTTCCTGATGCACGACGAGTTGCAGTTCTCGCTACAGGCGAAGGCGATTGCGTCCACTGGTCGTGACCTGAGCGGACGCTTCCTGCCGGTGTTCTTCACCGAGCCCGAGTTTCCGGCCGGGCGCGACCCGGCCATTATCTATGTCACGGCTGCGGCACTCGCCTGGCTTCCGTTCTCCGAGGCATCCGTCCGGCTGCCAACCGCGCTGCTCGGTGTGCTCGACGTCACGTTGATGTTCCTGCTGGCGCGGCGCCTCTTCGGGCGCGACAGCATGGCGGGCATCGCCGCGGGGTTCCTGGCGTTGACTCCAGCCTTGTTCATTCGCAGCCGCCTGGTGCTGAGCCCGCAGTCCTCGATCCCGATCCTCCTGGCGTGGCTGCTGAGCATGGCGGCGTTTTCGGACCGCCCGAGCGAGCGACGGCTGGCCATTGGTGCGTTGTGGTTGGGCGTGGGCGCGTACACCTATCTGGCGTGGGTGGTCATGGTGCCGGTCTACCTGTTGCTGACCGTGGCGCTCGGGTATCGGTGGGGGGGGAGGAGGGCGGCCATGATTGCGGGCGCGGCGTTCGTGGCGCCCCTTATTCCGATGGCGTGGTGGTATGTCACGCATCCGGAGCGCTATCGCCAGATCCTGGAAGCCTACCAGCTCTATGATGCGGGGACCACGGTCGCGCCAGCCTCTGAGGCGGTGTCGTCGGCCCTGCGAGGGCGTCTTAGCTTGTTCTGGTCGTTCTTCGACCCCGCCTTTCTGTTCCTATCAGGTGATTCCAGCCGCATCAACTCCACACGACAGGTCGGCTTGTTCCCGTTGAGCTTCGCGGTGTTCATGCCGCTTGGCGCCTACCGGTTGGCCATCGCGCGCCGTACACCGGAAACGTTGGTGCTCGTCGGCCTGGCGACAGCGCCACTCGCAGCCATCGTCACGGGCGCGCTCGAGATGAACCGGATCCTGTTCGCGATCCCCTTTGGCGTGCTGGCCGCGTGCTACGGTGCCGACGCCCTCCTTAAGTCGCACTCGCGAGGGTGGCGCACGATCGCCGTTCTGCTCCTTGCGGCCGTCCCGGTGCAGTTCGCCGGCTTCTACCAGGACTACATGGGCCGATACCGCGTCGAAGCCGGTTTCTGGTTTGGCGGGAATACCCGGGAGGCGCTGACGGCCGTGATTGATGCGGCCGGGGCAGACCCGCGGCGGCGCGTGTACTTGAGTCGGGCGATTCCATTTGCCGAGCGCTATTGGCGCTTCTATGCGCTGGCGGGACAACGCCCGGACATGATTGACAGGGCGGTGTATTACGGCCCCGATCCACCCGCAGGGGCGTTACCTGGAGCGGCGCTCGTGTGTCCGCTCGCCGCGGCCGAATGCGGGGCGCTTCTACACGACGCTGGCTGGCGCCACGTTCGTTCGATCGAGGACCTTGATGGCATCCCGTCGTTCGCGCTGCTTGAGAAACGCCAGCCCCTAAACTGATATGCCCCCCTCGGGCCCGGTGCGGTCTGCACCAATGTTGGCGGGGCCGGTCGGCGGCGTCTTACCGACCGAGCGAGACGGGACGGGACGTGTCCTTTGACGTATGTGAGACGGCTCAGGCTCAGAAATAGCGTGGATAGGCGCCGATGAACTGAAGCGGAATGGCGGCAATCGCCGCCCACCCCAGCCAACGCCAGGCCGCGCCCTTCCGCTCGCTCCAGTCCACCAGTCCGCATCCGGCCAGTACCGTCACGAATGGCACAACCGCCAGGGCCGCTCCAATTGCATGCGGCTGTCCGAACGTCGATGCGGCCAGCGGCGACGCGGCGGCCCCGGCAACCAGGGCGATCGTCCACGCCGGCGGACCGACGCGCGCGCAGCGCGCCACGCCCATCAGTGAGAAGAGCGATGCCGGCAAGAGGAACGGGGCCGCCCCCCGCAGGACCGTGCCCGGCACGTAAGGGGCATTAAAGAAGAGCCAGGATGGGTCGAAGAATCCCCAGTACAGCGACGTGCGCGTGCCGAGCGTGGTCCAGTTGAGGAAGGCGCGAATGCCGTCCATGGGAGAGCGCAGGTGCGCGGCATGAATGACCCACCGGCCGAACGTGTCCGCATAGCTCGACGGATGGGCCGCGAACCATAGGCCCGCGATGCTGAGCGGCAGCGCAAAGGCGGTGACGATTCCCGCATAGGCCCGAATGCCGCGAGCCCCCGTGATCCACAGCGCGGCGCAGGTGATGGCAAAGAGGAAGCCCATGGTCAGCGGCGCCGACGGCTGCGTATAGGCACCCACCCCCAGCGCGAACACGCCGGCGGTGAGGTGCCACTGGTCGCCCCGGTCGAGGAAGTCCCGGAGCCCGATCAGCCAGACCAGGACGAAGGGCAAGGAGTAGATGGCGTCCACCCCACTTCGGGCAAAGGCCAGGTGCGCGGGCGTGATCGCCAGCAACGCCGCGGTGGCCAGCGGGCCCCATCGATTGGGGCACAGCCGCCGCATGAGCAGGTAGATCAGCCCGACGTTGAGCGCGCCGACGATGGTCGACGCCAGCCGCGCCGCCATCGAACCGGATACCAGGGCCGACACCAGCGCCGTTGCGTACACCGGCACCGGCTGAAGCCAGTGCTCCTCGCTCGCGCGGAAGTACAGTTGCGCCGCATGGCCGTCGGTGTCGCGGCCGCTGGTCGCCACCGACTGCGCCTGACGCATGAGGGCAACTTCGTCAACCGAGGGAGGGGAGGGGGCTGCCGGCACCAGGTAAAACAGGAACGCCAGCGCGCCCAGCACTGCCGCCGTCGCAATCGGCCGAAGGCGATTACTCAAGGTAAGAAGATTGATGGTGCGCGCTGGAGGATTCGAACCTCCGACCCCCGCCGTGTGAAGGCGGTGCTCTACCGCTGAGCCAAGCGCGCGATCAGACTATCGATCATAGCATCAGGCGTGCCAATTTGGCGAGGGCCGTCGTGCGTTAGATCGTGCCGAACAGCCGATCGCCGAAGTCGCCGAGGCCCGGCACGATGAACTTGTGCGCGTTGAGTTCCCGGTCCACGATGGGCGTAAAGATCGGGACGGCCGGGTAGGCCTTCTCGACGACCGCCACGCCCTCCGGCGCCGCGACGATGCACACCAGGCGGATGTGCTTCGCACCGGCCCGGGTCAGCACGTCCAGGGCGGCCACGGCGCTGCCGCCGGTGGCCAGCATCGGGTCGATTAGCAACACGTAGCTGCTTTCGATGTTGGGCGGCAGCTTGGCGTAGTACTGCGAGGCCACCGCCGTGCGCTCGTCGCGTTGCAGCCCGAGGTGACCGACGCGGGCGCTCGGCACCAATTCCAGCATGCCCGGCAGCATGCCGAGCCCGGCCCGCAGGACCGGCGCCATCACCACGTCGGCGGCCAGGCGGCGGCACGGTGACGGCCCGAGCGGGGTGTCAACGGTGCCATCGGCCATCGGCACGTCGCGGAGGGCCTCGGCGCCGAGCAGGACGCTGATGCGATTGGCGAGCGCGCGAAAGCGTTCCGGACTGGTGCGGGCGTCGCGGAGTTCCGCGAGGCAGTCATGGACCAGCGGGTGAGTGACCAGGCGCAGCACGGCGCAGAGAGCTTACACCGCAATTCCGGATTCACGTACAATTCAGCCTGCATGCGCTTCCGCATTCTGGCGATCGGGCTTGCGCTGGTCCTGGCAGCGCCCGTGTTTTGGCCCGCCCTGGTGGCCCGGCAGGTCACCGAGGTCTCGCTGATCGTCGCCAACGGCATTGTCATCACGGTGGATGGCAGCCGGCGGATCCTGAATCCGGGCTCGGTGGCCGTTAACGGCACCCGGATCGTCGCGGTCGATACGCCGGCCGCGATCGCGGCGCGCTACCGGAGCACCGACACCATCGACGCCACCGGCAAGGTGGTGATGCCCGGCCTCATTAACACCCACACCCACGCCGCCATGGTCATGTTTCGCGGCCTGGGCAACGACTTGGCGTTAATGGACTGGCTGCACAAGTACATCTTTCCGGCCGAGGCCAAGACCGTGTCGCCGGAATTCGTGCGCGTCGGCACCCGGCTGGCGGCCCTGGAGATGATCCAGTCCGGGACCACCACCTACGCGGACATGTACTACTTCGAGGAAGAGGTCGCCCGGGTCACCAAGGCGGCGGGCCTGCGCGGCGTGCTGGGGCAAACGGTGATCGAGTTCCCGGTGGCCGACGCCAAGACCCCGGCGGAGGCCTTAAAGCGCACCGAGGCGTTCGCGAAGGAGTTCGCGCAAGACGACCTGATCACGCCGTCGATCGCGCCGCACTCGGTGTATACGCTCGACGCCGCCACCCTGACCGCGGTGAGCGACCTGGCGAAGAAGTACCACATCCCGATCCAGATCCACCTCGCCGAAACGGCCGACGAGATCGGGTTGTCGCACGCACGCCACCAGCAGCGGCCCGTGGCGCTGCTCGACCGCCTCAAGTTCTGGGCGCCGATCACCGTGGGCGCGCACGGCGTGTGGATCACTCCCGAAGAGATCGCCGTGCTGAAACAGCGCAACGTCGGCATTTCAAACAACCCCGAGAGCAACATGAAGCTGGCGAGCGGGACGGCGCCGGTGGTGGCCTATCGCCGGGCCGGCGTGAATGTCGGCCTGGGCACCGACGGCGCCGCCAGCAACAACGACCTCGACATGTTCGAGGCGATGCGCCAGGCGGCGTTTCAGCAGAAGCTGGTGTCGATGGATCCGCGCGTGATCAGCGCACCGGAGGCGCTGGAACTCGCCACCCTCGGCGGCGCCCGCGTCCTTGGCCAGCAGGCCCGCATCGGGTCCCTGGAAGCGGGCAAGCGCGCCGACCTCATCGTGGTGGGGATGTCTCGGGCGCGGCAGACGCCGCTGTTCGATCCGGTGGCGCAGGTCGTCTACGTGTCTCGCGGAGACGACGTCGAGACGACCGTGGTGAATGGCCAGGTGCTGATGCGCGACCGCAAGGTGCTGACGCTGGACGAAGCGGCGGTGCTGCGCGAGGCCCGCGCCGCAGCCGACCTGGTCCGAAAGGCCGTGCCGCAGCAGGCGGCTACTCGAGCACGCCGATGAAGGGCAGGTTGCGGTACTGCTCGGCGTAGTCGAGGCCGTAGCCGACGACGAAGCGGTCTTCGATGGTGAAGCCGATGTAGTCGACCTTGACCTCGATCTTCCGGCGTGAGGGCTTGCTGAGCAGGCAGGCGGTCCGCAGCGACTTGGGTCCGCGGGCCATGAGAATGTCCTGCAGGTAATGCAGGGTCAGCCCGGTGTCGACGATGTCTTCGACGATGATGACATCGCGGCCCTCGAGGCCGGAGTCGAGGTCCTTCGACAGGCGGACTTCGCCGGACGACGACGTGCCAGATCCGTAGCTGGAAAGGGACATGAAGTCGATGGTGACGTGGCCGTCGAGGTGGCGAATGAGGTCGCCGAGAAACAGGAAGGCGCCCTTGAGGACGCAGACGAAGTGCAGTTGGTCCTCGGGGAAGTCGCGGCGGATCTCGCGGGCCAGGTCCGCAATGCGGGCCTGGAGTTCTTCCTGGTCGATGAGCACGGTGGGTTTCGCGGCAGGCATGGCGGAAAAGACTAGCACGATACAGACGGGGCGGCACGGCTTGACGGGAGTTCAATGAAGACGTTCGACATCATCACGGAGGCCGACGCGCGAAACCTGGAGATCGGCTCCAGCGTCACGCTGAAGACGGGCGGGCACGTGACTCCGCTGGCGGCCGACACGCTGAAGGCCCGCCGCGTGACCGTGCTGCGTGGGGTCGCCGAGGCCAGTCTCGACGGCCTGGCGCCGGTGGCCGACATCCGCTCGCTCGCCATTGGCAGCGATCATTCGGGCGTGGCGCTCAAGGCGGCCTTGCGTGATTACCTGCGGCAGAAGGGCCTGAGCGTGCTCGACGTGGGCACCGACGGTCCCGACCCGGTGGACTATCCCGACATCGCGGCGCAGGCCGCCCGGCTGGTGGCGCGCAGGGAAGTGGACGCCGCCATCGTCATTGACGGCGCCGGCATCGGTTCGGCGATCGCCGCCAACAAGATCGACGGCGCCCGCGCGGCGATGTGCACCGACCAGACCCTGGCCCGCTACTCCCGCGCGCACAACGGCGCCAACGTGCTGGCGCTCGGCGCGACGTTGCTCTCGGTGGGCGACGCCAAGGCGATTGTGGACACCTGGCTCGGCACCCCCATGGGCGAGGCCCGCCACCTTCGCCGCCTGGCAAAGATTCGCGCGTTGGAGAAGACGCAGTGAGCGACTATCGCCGGGTAATCGAGCTGATCCTGGAGGAACTGGCGCGGGCCGGCGCGGTGGCGCCGACCCGGTGCGCATGCCATGGCTTCACCTTCGACTGCTGTCCCGACCGGGTGCGGCACGTGCTCGACGCCGGCGCCACGCGCCTGGGCCTGCACGCCGCCGACGGCGGTGCGCAAGGGCTGCCGGGCCTGATCGATCACACGCTGCTCAAGCCCGACGCCACGGCCAAAGAGATCGAGCAACTGTGCAAGGAAGCGGCGGAGTGGAAGTTCGCCACCGTGTGCGTGAACCCGACGTGGGTCGCGCTGGCGGCCCGGCAACTGCGGGGCAGCGGCGTCGCGGTCTGCTCGGTCGTTGGCTTCCCGCTGGGGGCGACCACGCCTGACGTCAAGCAGTTCGAGGCGCGCCGCGCGATTTTCGACGGAGCGGCGGAGATCGACATGGTGATCAACGTCGGCGCGCTCAAGTCCGGCGACGTGCGGCTGGTCACCGACGACATCCGCGGCGTCGTCTCGGCGTGTCACGCCGCGGGCGCCGGCAGCAAGGTGATCATCGAGACCGCGCTGCTGACCGACGAGGAGAAGATCACCGCCTGCACGCTGGCCAAGGCCGCGGGCGCCGATTTCGTCAAGACCTCGACCGGCTTCGGGCCCGGCGGCGCCACCGCCGCCGATGTCGCCTTGATGCGCCGCATTGTCGGCGACCAGATGGGCGTGAAGGCTTCCGGCGGCGTGCGCGACCTCGAGCAGATGAAGGCCATGGTCGCGGCCGGCGCCACGCGGATTGGCGCGAGCGCTGGCGTGCGCATCGTGAAAGAGTCGCGGGGCGAGGCGGCGGCAGGAAAGGCGAGCGGCTACTGATGCGCCTGGCGGCGATGGTGACGTTGGCCCTGCTCTTGGCGGCGCCGCTCTCGGCTCAGACCGCCGAACGGCTTCCCTGGTTCGCCGTCGATCTGCACGGAGCGTGGGTGGGCCTGCCCACGGCTGAAGGCTGGGTTCCGCCTCTCTCGGCCACCACGCCACTGCCAGGACGCGGCTGGGGCCTCGCTGGCGGCGCCACGGTGTATCCCGTCAAGCTGGGCGTCGCCACGTTGGGCCTCGGCCTGTCGCTGGCCACGGGCAAAGGCAGCAGCGATCCGCTGACCGCCACGACCGGATCGGGCTCAACCGCCCAGACGACCGAGACCACCGCGACGGTCACCACGCGGATCACAAGCGTGCTGCCGCAGTTGTCGATCAACTTCGGGCACAAGTTGGGGTGGAGCTACTTGAGCGCCGGCTATGGCCGCACCAAGGTTGCCAGCAGTTCGGCAGCCTTCGGCAGCCTGGCGGCCATCACCGTGCCCGAGGCGTGGAACGCCGCCCTCAATTTCGGCGGGGGAGCCAGGTGGTTCATGAAGCCGCATCTCGGCGCCAGCTTCGACGTGCGCTTCACCAAGCTCAGCTCGCGCGGGGCCACCGACATCCTGCCGTCCGCCAAGCGGACGCAGATGATCACGCTGAGCGTGGGGATTTCGATTCAGTAGCCCTTCGACTCGCTTGGCTCGCTCAGGGCATTCGACCAGTGGCTTGCCATGAGCGAACCTGACGGTTCGCTTTGCGAACTGTCAGGTGAGTCGAATGGAGCGGGAGACGGGGATCGAACCCGCGACCAACAGCTTGGGAAGCTGTGACTCTACCACTGAGTTACTCCCGCCCAGTCAGGCCATTCTAGCAGAGGCGGCCCGGCACCCCATAAAGGGGTGCCCTACACCGGTCCGGTCGAGC
>CAYHCX010000002.1:63104-70424 GCA_964355095.1 uncultured Acidobacterium sp. | reverse complement strand
AGCAGAGGCGGCCCGGCACCCCATAAAGGGGTGCCCTACACCGGTCCGGTCGAGCGGCCCGGCACCTCATAGAGGGGTGCCCTACACCGGTCCGGTCGAGCCTCGGATAATGCCCAATATCTCGTCGCGACGCTGTTCCATGATCGCCGGCGTCAGCCCCTCCAGGTTCAGGCGGAGCAGCGGCTCGGTGTTCGACTGGCGCACGTTGAAATGCCAGTCGGCGAACTCGGCCGACACGCCGTCGAGCATGTAGACGTTGCCGGTGGCGTAGATCTTCGCCAGTTCCTGGATCTTCTGGTCGGCGATGGCCATGTTGGCCACCTTGGTGTTGATCTCGCCGGAGATGAAGTACTTCTCGCGCAGCGGCTTCAGCAGGTCGCGCAGCGACATGCCCTTCTTCGACATCAGGTCCAGGATCATCAGGGCCGGGATGAACCCGTTGTCGGCGTAGAAGTTGTCGCGGAAGTAGTAGTGCCCGGTGACCTCGCCGCCGAACACCGCGTCCTCCTCGCGCATGCGGCGCTTGATGAAGGCGTGGCCGACGCGGTTCATCAGGGCCTTGCCCTGGTACTTCGCGACCACGTCCTTCACCGCGTAGCTCGCGCGCACGTCGTAGATTACGGTCTGGCCTGGCGACTTGAGCAGGAACGCCTCGGCCAGCAGCGCCGTGATGAAGTCGCCGGCAATGAACTCGCCGCTGCCGTCGATGAAGAAGCAGCGATCGGCGTCGCCGTCCCAGGCAATGCCAATGTCGGCCGTCTCGGCGATCACGCGCTCGGTGATGTCCCGGCGGTTCTCTTCGATCAGGGGGTTGGCCTCGTGGTTCGGGAAGGTGCCGTCCACCTCGAAGCACAGCCGCGTCGTCTGGCAGGGAAGCCGATCGAACAAGCGAGGCGCGACCAAGCCGGCCACGCCGCTCCCGGCGTCCAGCACGACCTTGAACGGCGCGATCGACGCGGCGTCGATGAACGACATCACGTGCTCGACGTAGCGGTCCATGATCTCGCGCGTCGCGACCGTGCCAGGCGATGACGGCGGCGCCGGAATGGCGCCGGCCAGGATCATCTCCTTCATTTCCTTGATGCCGGCCTCGCCGCTCAGCGGAAAGGCTTCGGCGCGCACCATCTTGCAGCCGTTGTACTCGCCCGGGTTGTGCGAGGCGGTCACCTGGGCGCCGCCGTCCAGCTTGTCGGCCGCCACCGCGTAGTACATCTGGTCGGTGCCGAGCAGGCCGTAGTCGTACAGGGTTCCGCCCTGCAGCGTCGCGCCATCGATGAAGGCCTTGGTCAGCGACGGCGACGACACCCGCATGTCGCGCGTGATGGCGTACTTGCCGGGGCCAAGGTAGGCGATGAAGGCGCGGCCGAGCTGATGAAACAGCTCCTCGGTGATCTCGGACGGGTAGAGACCCCGCACGTCGTAGGCCTTGAAGACGGATGGGTTGATCATAGGGTCGTGTAGTCGGTCAGCAGGGTCTTGTCGCCAATCACCGACGCCGACTTCATCACCGCGTTGCGGCCGATGTGGCAGTTGCGGCCGATGATCGGGCCATGGACGACGGCGCTCTGGCCGATGCGGGTGTTGGGCCACACAATCGTGTTCTCGAGGTTGGCCGATTCCTCGACGATCACGGAACGGCCCAGCACGGTGTAGGGGCCGATGCGCGCGCCGCTCTTCACGTGCGCGCCGGCGTCGATAAAGCACGGCGCATGCAACTCCACACCGTCTTCAATCCGGGCGTCGGGCGAGACCACCGGCTGGCCCGGATCCGCGGTCGCGAACACGCCGCCGGCGAACTTGCCGTCGAACATGTCGCGGTGCACCTGGATGTACTTCTCGGGCGTGCCGATGTCGATCCAGTAGCCGCGTTCCACGTGGGCCACGAACATCTCCTGCCGCTCGATCAGCGACGGGAAGTAAGAGCGTTCGATGGAGTAGGAGACGTCCTTGGGAATGCGATCGAACGTGTCCGGCTCGAGCACGTAGATGCCGGCGTTAATCGTGTCGCAGGTGATCTCGTCCGGATTCGGCTTCTCCAGGAAGCGGCGGACGCGGCCGTCCGGCGCGGTTTCAACCAGCCCGTAGGCCGTCGGGTTGTCCACCGGCGTCAGCACGATGGTGGCCTTGGCCTGGCGATCGCGGTGGAGCTTGACCACCGCGTTGACGTCCACGCTGGTCATCACGTCGCCGTTGAACACCACGATCGTGTCGGTCGCGCCCTGGGCCGCGTAGCGAATGGCGCCGCCGGTGCCCAGCGGGGCCGGCTCGACCACATAGCGCAGCCGCACGCCCATGCCGGTACCATCACCAAACACCTCTTCGATGCGGCGAGGCTGGTAATTGAGGCTGAGAATGATCTCGTCGATCTCGGGAACCTGCTTGAGCAGGTCGATCTGGTAGTGGAGAAAGGCGCGGTCGAAGATCGGGACCACGGGTTTGGGCGTGTGGAGGGTCAGCGGGCGGAGCCGCGTGCCCTTGCCCCCGGCAAGAAGAATAGCCTTCATGACAAACTTCCATCTTACACGACCGAGGGGTAGAATGACGGCGGCCGATATGAACCTGCCGAACAGCCTGACCATCGCACGCATATTCCTGGTGCCGGTGCTGGTGTCGGTCCTCTTGACGAAATTCGAGGGTCGGCTGGTCGCCGGACTGCCGGTGGAGCTGGTCGCCGCCGCGATCTTCGGCCTGGCTTCGCTGACCGACTGGCTCGACGGCTACCTCGCCCGGCGCCGCAAGCAGGTCACGACCCTGGGCCAGATTCTCGACCCGCTCGCCGACAAGCTCCTGATCTCCGCCACCCTCGTCTCGCTGGTCCAACTCGGCCTGGCGTCGGCCTGGATGGTGGGTGTGATCATCGGCCGGGAAATCGCCGTCACCGGGCTCCGCAACCTTGCCTATTCGCGCGGCCTGACCATGCCGGCGTCGGGACTCGGCAAGTTCAAGATGGCGTCGCAGGTCACCGCCATCCTGCTGCTGATTCTCGGCTGGGAACGCGTGCCGGGACTGCTCGTGCTGGGCCAGGCCGCGCTCTGGATCGTGCTGCTGACCGCCGTGGTGTCGGCGGTGGACTACTACCAGGGATTTCAGCGCGCCATGAACAGCCGCGCCGCGAAGGTGGCCGACTTCGAAGCGGCGAAGTCGGCCCGGGAAAAGAAGGTCAGTTAGCCGTGCCCCGCGCGCGGCCGCCGCGCGTGGGTGGCTTAGCGGCGGGGTACCGCGATGTCGGTCGTGCTCACCGCGTCCGTGGTGGTCATCAGCAACAGCTTCGAAGCGGTCGCCGTCGGGTCGGTGACAATCGCTTCACCAATGTGCACCAGCGGCTTGCCGTCCTTGCGATCGCGGTAGATCGCGTAGCGGGCGCCCGCGGTCACGCCGTGCTCCGACCCGCGCGCAATCGAGAAGGTGTCGCCGTCGGCGAACATCTGCCGCCCATCGAGTCCCGCCAGGATCTCCACGCGCTCGGTGAAGTCCGGCTCCGCCACCGTCGCTGCCACGATGGGAAGTGCCAGGTCGGCGAACGGTTCGAGGAAATCGTCGCCCTCGACGGAGTCGCAGGCGTAGTCGATGCGCGCCATCGCGTTGACCTCGTCCATGGCCATGATCGTGACCCAACCGGGCGTCCGGATGGGAATGTAGCCGCCTTCCCTGGGCAGGTATGCTTGCGAGCCCACCGGGAGGCGCCGGACCATGTAGCGCTGGCCAACCGTCAGGCCGTCGTCCGGCGTTCGCCCGACCACGACGACATCGCCGCGGGCGAACGTCAGGCGCAAGGCGGGATGGTGGCCGCCCTTGATGCGCAGCGTGGAGGTGGGCAGGGCCGGAACGAGCACATCCGCGCACATCACGTGGGCGGGAAGCGTGGTCCGGGGGGCGATGGCCTTCGACTGGGCCCACACCGGGGCCGCCGCCATCAGGGACACGGCGGTAAACACGACGCTGGCGCGCATGACAATCCTACTTTCCGGCGGGTGACCCGCCCTTGAGCTCCGCGATGCGTTTCTGCGTCAATTCGAGAAACTCGCTCTTCTCGAATTCGCGAAGCAAGCGTTCGTAGTAGGGGAGCGCTTCGGCTTTCTTATCGGTTCGGTACAGCGATTCCGCTAGATGGTAATACAGGGCGTCGCGGTTGGTGAAGGCCGGATCGGTCTTGAGCACTTCCTGGAACCGATCGATGGCGCCCGGGTAGTACTTCAGGCGGAAATAGAAGAACCCGACCCGGTAGCCGGCCTCGCTCAGCCGGTCCCTGGCCTGCCGCTCGAGCTTGCGCGCCTCAGGCATGAGAGCGCTGTTCGGGAAGCGCTGCAGGAAGATCTCGATCTCCTTGATCGCGTCCCTCGTGGCCGACTGGTCGCGCTCGGGCGCCAGCATCTGTTCCGTGAACGACCGCGCCAGTTGCAGTTGCGCGTAATCGGCCCGCTGGTGCGTCGGGTAGAAGGTGAGGAACTCGCGGAACTCGTTGGCCCCCAGCAGCAGCGACTCGGTGGTGTGCTCGCCGATGTAGGTGTCGCCCAGGGCCAGCTTGGCGTCGGGGCGATACGGACTCTGTGGGTAGTTGTCCACCAGGTTGCGGAAGTACTCCCGCGCGTTCAGCCACTTCCGGTCCTTTGCGGTCTCGCTGCCGCGGTCGAACAGGAACTTGTCGGCGTCGGCGGTGCCCGCCGGCAACGTCGCCGTCTTCGCCGCACACCCACTCACAAGTGCGGCCGCCAGGGCCAGCACCGTCACGAATCGAATCCCGCTCATGCTTTCGTCGCTTCCATCCAGCGCCACATTAGCCGAAGACCTTCTTCGAGCGTCACCGACGGCGCGAAGGCCATGTCTTCACGGGCCCTCGTCGTGTCGGCGTAGGTGTCGCGCATATCGCCCTTCTGTGGGCCCTGTTGATCGATCGTGACCTTTCGGCCGGAGACGCGGGCCAGCAGGTCGAAGACCTCCCGCAGGGAGACGCGCGCGCCTCCGCCAATATTGTAGACGCGCCCGGGCACTCCGCGGACTGCGGCCGCCGCCGTCGCGGTCACCGCGTCGGCCACGAACGTGAAGTCCCGGGTCTGCAGGCCGTCACCGAACTGGACGAGCGGCTTGTCCGCGAGGATGGCCGAAAAGAAGCGGTTAAACCCCATGTCGGGCCGTTGCCGCGGCCCGTAGACGGTGAAATAGCGCAGCGACACCGTGGGCACGCCGTAATTGACGTGGTAGAGGTGGCACAGTTGTTCGGCGGCGAGCTTGGTCACGCCGTATGGCGAGACGGGCTGGGGCAGCGCGGTTTCCGTCATCGGGATCGGCGCCTCGTCTCCGTAGACCGACGAGCTCGACGCGTAGACCAGGCGTTCGATGGGCTTGCCGACGCACGCCTCGAGCAGACGCTGGGTCGAGTCCACGTTGAGCCCGGTATAGACCTGGAATTCCCTGCCCCAGCTGCGGCGCACGCCGGCCTGCGCCGCAAGATGGAACACGTGGGTAATGCCGTCCAGCATGGCATTAAGATCCAGCTCGCGCAGATCGCCTTCCACCAGTTCGTAGCCGGCACGGCCGCGAAGATTCTCGAGGTTGCGCTCCTTGAGCGGGCGCGGGTAGAAATCGGTAAAGGCGTCGATGGCGCGCACGGTGGCGCCCTGTTCGAGCAGACGCTCGCTCAAGTGCGACCCGATAAAGCCCGCTCCGCCGGTGACCAATGCTCTCATTCGAACAAGTCCTTTACACGATCCGGCAGCCGGGCCGGACGCCCCGACGGGCCCATGGTCGCGTGGACCGTGTGGCCGGAGGCGAGTGCGGCGCCATCGACACGGCGAACCACGTCGTAGTCGAACCGAATGCGGACCGGCGACAACTGGTGCGCCCGCGTCCGAATCTCCAGCTCATCGTCGTACCGCGCGCCCTGCCGATAGTCGCAGTGCGCCTCGATCACGGGAAGCTGAAGGCCTTCTTCCTCCATCGCCCGGTACGTCCAGCCCGTGTCGCGGAGCCAGTCGGTGCGGCCGATCTCGAACCACACCAGGTAGTTCGCGTAGTAAACCACGCCCATCTTGTCGGTTTCGGCGTAGCGCACGCGCACGCTGGACGAGGTGATGCGCGGCTGGGCGGTCACCGGGCGCCGCCGCAAGCCGCGCGTTGGGCCGCGTCCTTGAGCGCGCGCGCCGCCTTTTCGGCGTCGCCGCCGCCGAAAATGGCGTGGCCGGCCACCAGCCACTCGGCGCCGGCCTCGACCACCTGCGCCACCGTGGTCAGGTCGATACCACCGTCCACTTCGATGGGCGCGGCGGTGTTGCCCGCCTGATCGAGCAGCGCCCGCACGGCGCGGATCTTGGCGAGGCTGCGCGGGATGAACACCTGGCCGCCGAACCCGGGATTGACGGACATCACCAGGACGAAGTCCACGTCGGCGGCCACTTCTTCGATGGCGGTTACCGGCGTCGAGGGGTTGAGCACCACGCCGGCCTTCGCGCCGAGCTTCTTGATCTGGCTGATCGTGCGATGGAGGTGCGGCAGCACTTCCACGTGCACCGACACCATGTTCGCCCCCGCGTCGATAAACGGCTCGAGGTACTGGTCCGGGTCCGAGATCATCAGGTGGACGTCGAGCGGCAGCTTGGTGGCCTTGCGCAGCGACCGCACCACCGGCACGCCGATCGAGATGTTCGGCACGAAGTGGCCGTCCATGACGTCCACATGCACCTGGTCGGCGCCACCGCGGGTCGCGGCGTCGATGTCTCGGCCGAGGGCGGAGAAGTCGGCCGCCAGGATGGACGGCGCCAGCCGAATGGCTTGTCCTGAGCGAGATGTCATGCGAGCCTCGTGAGCGTGACATCGAGTCGAAGGGTCATCGGCTGACCTCCAGGGCGATCGGGTCGCCAGGGTGGACTTGGTACCCGCCCGCCGGCGACTGGCGCACCACGACACCGGGCGGGATGGCCGACGCGGCGGACTGGGCGGTGATCGACACCCGGAAGCCGCGCGTGCGCATCACGTCGGCGGCGCGGTCGCCGTTCAAGCCGATGAGATCGGGCATGACGTAGGTCGCGCGGTCCTCACCACGGTTCACAAGCAGGCGAATCTCCGCTGTTTGCGTGGACGGTGGCGGGTCCTGCGCCACGACGACGTCGGGCGGATACAGGGCGGAGCGGATCTCGGTGACGGCGCCAATGGCCAGGCCGTCTTGCGCCACACGGATCTCGGCCGAGCGCTGCGTCTCGCCGAGCAGGCTCGGCGCGAGCGCCACGTGTGCGCCGGCGCTCAAGACCACGCGGATACTTCGCTGGCGCCGCGTCGCCGACCCCGATGTGGGCTCCTGCAGCAGGACGTGACCGGCCGGGACCTTGG
>CAYHCX010000002.1:47084-63004 GCA_964355095.1 uncultured Acidobacterium sp. | reverse complement strand
GTCGCCGACCCCGATGTGGGCTCCTGCAGCAGGACGTGACCGGCCGGGACCTTGGGATCGGCGCGCTTGACCGGCTCGACCCGCAACTGGAGATCAAGGTTCGAGGCCAGTGCCGCGGCATCCGTGAGAGAACGGCCGACCAGTTCCGGCACCGTGACCTGCCGGGCGCGGACCGCCACACGCATGGCAATGCCGGCAAACAGGAAGAAGGTGGCGGCGAGGGCCCCGGTCAGCAAGAGAATCTTGCCAAGGCCCCAGACTCTGGTTCCAAGCGGCATGGACAACAGTCAATGGTACTACAGGAGGTTACGCGCGGCGTTCGAGGACCGAGCCGAAAAAGGCCTCCAGGGCGTCCCTGAACGGCAGCGTCTGGTGCTCGCGGGCGAGCGTGAATTCAGGATGGCCGGCCAGCAACGCCGCCACGACCTGCTGGTTCTCTTCCGGTTCGCTGGAGCACGTGCTGTAAACCAGCGTGCCCCCCGGCCGGACCAGGGCGGCGGCGCGCTGCAGCAGGTCCACCTGCGTGGCCGCCAGGGCGGGGAGGTCGGACTCCGCGACGCGCCAGCGGATGTCCGGGTCGCGCCGGACGGTGCCGAGGCCGGAGCACGGCGCATCGATCAAGACGCGGTCGAATGAGGCATCGGCGAACGGCAGCACGCCGGCGGGCGGCACCTGCGTGACGCGGGCGCGCGCAATCCGGCACCGGGTCAGCGTCTCGGTCAGCACCCGGAGGCGATGACGCCGGACGTCGGTGGCCACGATCAGGCCGGTCGCGCCGACGTCGGCGGCAATGGCGACGGTCTTGCCCCCGGGGGAGGCGCACAGGTCGAGCACGCGATCACCGCGCTCTGCGGCCAGCAACCCGGCGATCAGTTGCGACGCTTCGTCCTGCACCAGGCAGCGGCCCTCGCGAAAGGCCCGGGTGCCGAGGGCCTGGCCGCTGATCACCTGCAATCCGTGCGGCGCGCGCGGCGTGTGCCGCGTGTCAACGCCGTCGGACTTCAGTTCCTCTTCGAGCGCCTCTCGCGACGCGAGTGTGCGGTTGGCGACCAGGCACAGCGCGGGCGCCAGGTTGTTGAACCTGAGCCATGCCTCGGTCGCCTCGGCGCCATGACGGCGGAGCCACCGGCGGATCAGCCATTCGGGATGCGAGTGCACGACGCTGAAATAGCCGGCCATCGCGTCCACGTTCGCGGGATCGGCCGGCCGGTCCGGCCAGGCCAACTTCTGCCGTTCGCGATTGAGCGCGCGCAGCACGGCATTGACCAGGCCGGTCGCGCTCGACTTGCCGCCGCGGCGGGTGAGATCGACGGCGTCGTTGATGATCGCCGAGGAGGGCGTGCGCGTGAGGTAGATCAGCTGAAACGCGCTCATCCGCAGGATGTCGCGGACCATGGCGTCGAGGCGTCCGATGGGCCGCGTCAGGCGCAGTGCGAGTTGATGGTCGATGGCAGCGCGCATCCGCAGCGTGCCCGACACGATCTCGAGCAGCAGGGCGCGATCGCGTTCGTCGGTGAGCGGCTTGCGGGCGCGGGCGACCGCTTCGCCCATGTCCAGCCGCTCCTCGTCCACCTGGCGGAGCGCATCGAGGGCCGCGCGGCGCGCCAGGGCAATCATGGCGTGGAAAACCGAGCGCCCGCGGTCAGCGCGCGGCTGGCCATGGCGTCGCGCGCGCTCATGACGCGCTTGCCTTCGAGTTGCAGGTCAACGATCTCGATCGCGCCCTCGCCGCAGGCCACGTGCAGGCCGTCAATCGCGGAGGCGGCCAGGATGGTTCCGGGCATGGCGGCGGCCGTCATCGGCGAGATCCGCGATCGATGCAGGATGTATCGCGTGCCATGGAGGAACGCGTAGGCATGCGGCCAGGGCCACAGCCCGCGGATCAGGTTGTGGATGTCGCCAGCCGCGCGCCGCCAGTCCACCAGGCCCTCGGCCTTGGTGAGCTTGGCCGCGTGGGTCACCTGCGATTCGTCCTGGGGCGTCTCGGTGGCGCGCCCCGCCTCGATGTCGTCCAGCGTTGCCACCAGCAGTTCGGCGCCGCTAATGGCCAGAGCCGCCTCAACGATCGACGTGGTGTCGTCGGCGCCAATCGGCACGGTCACCCGCGACAGCATCGGGCCGGCGTCGAGCGCCTTGACCACGCGCATGATCGTGACGCCGGTCGCGGCATCGCCGCCGATTACGGCGCGGTGCACCGGCGAAGCGCCGCGGTAGCGGGGCAACAGCGAGGCATGCACGTTGATCAGGCCCAGGCGCGGAGTGGCAAGCAGCCAGTCGGGCAGGATCTTGCCGTAGGCCGCCACCACGCCGATGTCGGCGTGCAGCGCGATGAACGCCGCCTCGAACTGATCGCGGGCCAGGCGCTCTGGCTGCAGCACCGGAAGGCCCAACGGCACCGCGAGCGCCTTCACGGCCGGCTCGCTGACCTGCTGCCCGCGGCCGCGCGGCCGGTCCGGCTGCGTGATCACAGCGACCACCTGGTGCGGCGAGTTGACGAGGTGCTCGAGCGTCGGCACGGCGAATGGCGGCGTGCCAAAGAACGCCACGCGCAGGGCCATCAGCCGCTCACCATTTCCCGGCCTTCGCCATCTTCTTGATCTTGCGGAGAATCAGGTCGCGCGAGATGCCGCGCAGCCGGTCCACGAACAGACACGACCGCAGATGGTCCATCTCGTGTTGCAGTGCCCGCGCCAGCAGCCCGGTGCCTTCAATCTGGTACTCGTCTCCCTGGCGGTTGAGGCCCTTCACCACCACGCGCTTGGGGCGCGCGACCGTCGCCGTGAATCCCGGCACGCTCAGGCAGCCTTCTTCCTCGAGCTGCATGCCCTCGCGTTCGACGAACTCCGGGTTGATCATCACCGACAGCGCCGCCCGATCCCGGCCGACCGACAGGTCCACCACGAAGATGCGCAGCGACACGCCGACCTGCGGCGCCGCCAGGCCGATGCCGGGCGCGGCGTACATCGTCTCGATCATGTCGTCGAGCAGCGTTTCGATCTCCGGCGTGATGGCCTCCACGGGACGCGTCGGCTCGGTCAGGATCGAGTCTCCGAGCCGCAGGATGGGGCGCAGCACGGATCAGACCCGGGCAACCGAGGGGCGGCGCGACAGGCGGCCGCGAATCTTGGTGTTGGCGCCGTTCACCCGCGCGAGCAGGTCGGCCATCGAGTCGCCGCCGAAGCGCTCGAGCACGGCGTCGGCCAGCACCAGGCTCACCATCGCTTCCGCGACCACGGCCGCGGCCGGCACGGCGCAGACGTCGCTGCGTTCGATGGCGGCGGGGGCCTCTTCCAGCGTGGTGAGATCCACCGACCGCAGCGGCTTCATCAGCGTCGAGATGGGCTTCATGAAGCCGGTCACGCGCAGCTCTTCGCCGTTGGTCACGCCGCCTTCGAGGCCGCCGGCGCGATTGGTCGGCCGCTTGAGCACCGGCAGGCCGGCCGCGGCCGCCGCCGTATCGGCCACGATCTCGTCGTGCACCTGGGAGCCCGGGCGGCGGGCGCCCTCCACGCCGTCACCCACGGCCACCGCCTTGATGGCGGGAATCGACATCAGCGCCTGTGCCAGCCGGCCGTCGAGCTTGCGGTCCCACTGGACGTAGCTGCCCAACCCGACCGGGACGTTGCGCGCGATGACCTCGAACGATCCGCCGAGGGTGTCGCCGGCGTCTTTCGCCGCATCGATGGTGGCCATCATCTGCTGCTCGAGGGCCTTGTCGGTGCAGCGAAGCGGCGCTTCGAGGTCCATTGCCGTCGCCGCCTCGAAGGTGACGTGCGTGCCGGGCGCGACCACCACGCCGCCGATGCCGGTGATGTGGCTGGTCAGCTCGCAGCCGATCGCCGCGAGCAACTGCCGCGCAATGGCGCCGGCGGCCACGCGGGCGGCGGTTTCCCTCGCGCTCGCGCGTTCGAGCACGTCGCGAAGATCGTCGTGGTCGTACTTGAGGGCGCCCGCCAGGTCGGCGTGTCCGGGCCGAGGCCGGACCACGGCAGCGCGATTGGCGCCGGTGGCACCCGCCGGCGCCCGCGGCTCCACGTGCATGGTGTTCTGCCAGTTCTCCCAGTCCTTGTTGCGGACCAGCAGGGCCACGGGCGCGCCGGTCGTGCGGCCGCGCCGGACGCCCGACAAGACCTCGGCGCGATCCGACTCGATCACCATGCGGCGGCCGCGGCCGTAGCCGCCCTGGCGGCGGCGCAGCTCGAGCGTCATCGCGTCGATGTCGATAGTCAGTCCGGCCGGCAGGCCTTCGAGAATGGTGACGAGCCCTTGCCCGTGTGATTCCCCGGCAGTCAAAAAACGCAACATCCGACGAGCATTCTATACGAAGAAACTGCGATCCCCCTGGTGCGCACCGGGCCGTACCACTCGCAAATCCGCGCATTGTCGCCGGGCCTCGCGTTTGCACGATCGCCGGCATGCTGATGCTCGATCGCTATCTCGTTTCGGGAGGCCGCGCGCTCGACCTGGCCACGGGCGCGGGGATTCGCTGGCACCTGCGGCGCCCCGGCGCCAAACCGATGCCCGCGCTCTTCACCCGGCGCGCGCAGGCGTGGCTCATCGACTTCGACCTGCGCGGGCGCTCACGCATCGAGGTGTGGGAGCGGCCCGCCGACGGCTTCGCCGCCGATTGCGAGCCCTCCGCCACCCTGGACGCGTTCCGGGCGGCGCTGGCCGACGCGCGTGATGGACGTCCGCGCGCGCTCGACCTGGTCGAACCAACCACGGCCAGCTGGAGCCGCACCCAGCGGCTGTTGGCGCGCGAGGCGAGGCTCGCCGGGTTCGTGCCCCTCGCCGCCGATGCCTTCGGCGCCGTGCTGTCGCAGGCCAGGTGGCGCTGGCCATCCTGGCTGAAGGACCGCTCCCTCGTCGTGTTTGCCACCGACGCCAGGTTGTCGCCGGATGCCGCGCTGGCGTTGTTCCGCCTCGCCACCAAGGACGCGCGGCCTCACCTGGTGGTTCGCACCGCGACGGGAGACCGCGCCTGGCAGCCGAGGTTCGTGCCGTCCGCCTTTCATGTTCACGAGGCCGGTGTCGAAGACGCCATTGGCGGACCCGACGCGCTGATCGAGCGGGCGCGCGACCTGCACGCCAGTGGGCGCATGGTCGATGCGGAGGCGAGTGCCAGGTGGGGCGTGTTGTTGACCGCGCCGGGACCGGAACACGAAGCGGCGCGATGCGCCCTGGCCCGGTGCCTGATCGCCCAGCGGCGGATGTTGGAGGCGCGGGCCGCCCTGCTCAGCGTGGATGGTGACGAGGCGGACGGCCTGCGAGCGCAGATCCTCGCGGGCCCCTCAGAGACGGCCACCGAGCCGGCGATGGCGGACACCTTCCTGGAAATCCTTCGCGTCTGCCAGCAAGTGGACGATGGCGAGCTGACGCTGACGCGGGCGGCGGCGCTGGTCCGCGAGAAGCTGGCCGCGTCCACGGTGGCGTTCGTGGTCCGGCATCGGGATGGGCCGTTGCCCGTCGCGCACGCCGGCGCCTCGGCGCCGCGAACGGCGCAGCTCGAGGTCGCGTTGCGTGCGCTCGATACCGGCATGGCGGTGCCGCCATTCGACCGCGGCCACGCCGTGGAGGCGGCGTGGCCGGTTCGCTATGGCGCCAGCGTGGCCGGCGCGCTGTGGTGCCACTGGGCCCTCGGCGCGCCGGTCGTGGCCCACGACATCGCCACCATCCTCGAGCTGGCCACGACGGCGGCGGCGCCGGCCGTCTACGAAATGTCGGAACGCCTGCGGGCACCGGCCGACGTCTCAGGGCCGATTCCGGATCTGGTGGGCGAGAGCGCGGCGATGCAGCAGGTGAGGCAGGCGGTGCTGCGCGCGGCGGCGTCCCCCTTTCCGGTTCTCATCGAAGGCGAGAGCGGATCGGGAAAGGAGCTGGTGGCTCGCGCGGTGCACGCCGCCAGCGCTCGCCGGAACCGCCGCTTCTGCGCCTTGAACTGCGCGGCGTTGTCAGACGATCTGGTGGAGGCGGAGTTGTTCGGTCACACCCGCGGGGCGTTCACGGGAGCCGTGGCCGAGCGCCTGGGTCTGTTCGAGGACGCGCAGGGCGGCACCTTGTTCCTGGATGAAGTCGCCGAGCTCAGCGCTCGCGTGCAGGCCAAGCTGTTGCGCACGATCCAGGAAGGCGAAGTGCGGCGGCTGGGGGAGTCGCACACCCGGAAGGTGGATGCCCGGATCGTCGCCGCCACCAATCGGCCGCTGGCCGGAGAAGTCTCGGCGGAGCGCTTCCGCGCCGATCTGCGGTACCGGCTCGACGTGCTGCGCATCGCCATTCCGCCGCTGCGGGACCGCCTCGAAGACCTGCCGCCGATCGTTCGACACATCTGGTCGATGCTCGCGGCACGAACCGGCAGCCGGGCCGTGCTGTCGCCGTCCGCAATGGCCGCGCTCGGCGCCTATGACTGGCCCGGCAACGTGCGCGAGTTGCAGAACGTGCTGGCCTCGATGCTGGTGGCCGGACCGCCGAAAGGCGTGATCGGCCCAGGCGGCGTGCCGGGTCACATCACCCGCGCCACTGCGATGACGGGACGGGCCACGCTGGCGGAGGCGCGCCGTGCCTTCGAGGCCCACTTCGTGAGGGCGGCATTGGCTCGCGCCGGTGGACGGCCCATTGCCGCGGCCCGCGAGCTCGGCGTCTCACGACAGGGACTCACGAAGCTGTTGGCCCGGCTCGATCTGTTGGCGACCGGGAAACCGCCGGCCATCCACGCATTAGAATGAGCGCGGTGGTGCGCTTTCTCGTCCGGCGGGTGTTGCTCACGATTCCGGTCCTGCTCGGGGTGGCCACGCTCGTGTTTTCGATGATTCACCTGGTGCCGGGCGATCCGGCGCAGGCCATGCTGGGCGACGGCGCCTCGCCGCAAGACATCGCCGAACTGCGGGGAAACCTCGGCCTCGATCGGCCGCTGCCGGCGCAGTATGCGACGTTCCTCCGCAACGCAGCGGCCGGCGACCTCGGCCACTCGTTCCGCACGGGCCAGCCGGTCACCCTCATGATTGCGGAGCGCGTGCCGGCGACCGCGGAGCTCGCGTTCGCGGCCATGGCCGTCGCACTCCTGCTGGCCATCCCGCTCGGCATCGTCGCGGCGGTCTGGCGGAACACCCTGGCCGACCACATGGCGATGACGTTCGCGCTGGCCGGCATCTCGATCCCGAACTTCTGGCTGGGTCCACTGCTCGCGATTGTGTTCGCGGTGGAACTGGGCTGGCTCCCGGTATCGGGCCGGGGCACGCTGGCGCACCTGGTGCTGCCGGCGGTGTCGCTGGGGTTGGCGCTCTCCGCGATCCTCGCGCGAATGACGCGGGCCAGCCTCCTTGAGGAACTGGGCGAGTTGTACGTGCGGGCGGCTCGCGCGCGGGGGGTCTCGCCGGCGTCGGCCGTGCTCCGGCACGCCATGCGCAACAGCCTGATTCCGCTCGTCACCATCGTGGCGCTGCAGTTCGGCGCGGTGCTCACGGGCGCCGTCATCACGGAGACGATCTTCGCGTGGCCGGGGATCGGGCGGCTGCTCATCCAGTCGATCGGCTTCCGCGACTACCCGATGGTGCAGGGCTGCATCCTGCTGATCGCCGTGACCTACGTCACGGTGAACCTGCTCACCGATCTGATGTACGGCGTCCTCGATCCACGGATTCGACTCGAATGATGCGCCTCGGCGTGGGCATTGTCGCGATTGTCGTCTTGTCGGCGCTGCTGGCGCCGTGGGTCCTGCCGTGGGACCCGAGCGTGCAGGACCTCGCGAACCGGCTGCAGGGCCCGACCTGGCAACATTGGTTCGGCCTCGACGAACTCGGGCGCGACATTCTCGCGCGCGTGCTGCTCGGCGCGCGGGTGTCGCTGCTTGTCGGCATCATCGTGGTCGGCGTGTCGTCGCTGGTCGGGATGGCCGTGGGCGCGGTGTCGGGCTACTACGGCGGCCGCATTGACCAGGCGATCGGCCGCGTGATGGACGTGCTGATGGCCTTTCCTGGCATGTTGCTCGCGATCGCGCTGGTCGCCGTGCTCGGTCCCAGCCTCACCAACGTGGTGATCGCGCTCGCCGTCATCGGCTGGGTCGGGTATGCACGGCTCGTGCGCGGCCAGGTCCTGCGCGCCCGTGAGTTCGAATACGTGGTCGCGGCGCGGGCCCTGGGCGCCGGCACCATCCGCATCCTGACCCGGCACGTCATGCCGGCGGCACTGCCGCCGGTGCTGGTGCAGGCCACGCTCGGCATGGCCGGCGCGATGCTGTCGGAGGCGGCGCTGAGTTTTCTCGGCCTCGGCGTTCAGCCACCGACGCCCAGCTGGGGCACCATGATCAACGGCGGGCGAGTGCACCTGCTCGACGCCCCGCACCTGACTATTTTCCCGGGATTGTTCCTTGCCATCGTCGTGCTCGGCTTCAACTTCCTCGGCGACGGCCTCCGCGACGCGATCGATCCAAAGAAGGGGGTCTGACCCCGACGGGTCCGGCGGGGAGGGGTCTGACCCCCACGCGCAGTCTTACGCAAACCGTAGACGCAGGTTCCGTTTTACGGCAGCCGTCGCTTCAGTTGCAGCAGCACGCGATTGCCGGGCTCCGCGGCGAGGCCTTCGTCCAGCGCTTGATGCGCCCGGGCCACGTCGCCGCTCTTCCACGCCGCATCGGCCAGGCGCGCCAGCAGCGCCGCGCTCGGGCCGGATTCATCGATGGCGCGCGCGAACCAGCGCAACGCGAGCGCCGGCTCGCCGAGCCGCATCGACAGGTCACCAATCCGCGCCGAGGTCGCCGCCAGCGGCTTGTCGTCGCCCACCAGCGTGGCGTACTTCAAGAGCGCATCCCGGGCGTCCTGGATGCGGCCGTCGCGCTCGGTCACATCGGCGAGCTGCAGGTACGCATCTGGCGGCACGGGCACGCGGGCCACGGCCTGGCGCAAGGCGCGTTCGGCGGCCCGCATGTCGCCGGCCAACCGCCAGGCGCGGCCGAGTTCCGCGAAGGTATCGCTGCTGGCATCGGACCGGCTGGCGGCCTGCTCGAGGGCTTCCACCGCCTTGTTGAGCGCGACCCGGTCACCGCGGCGCTGCGCGCTGGTGAGCCACACGTGCCCGAGGGCGGCGTAGGCCTGCGGGGCGTCGGGGAACCGATCCACGGCGCGCCCCAGCGTGATTACTGCCGCGTCTTCGTGTCCCGCGCGCGCCTGCGCCAGTCCCACGGCCACCAGGCGGTCGGCCCGCGACGGGTCCAGCGCGGCCAGCGCCTCCAATTCGTTGATGGCTTTGGTGTGCTCGCCCTCGAGCCCGTACACCTCAGCCAGGGCTTCGCGCGCCGCGGTCTGGCTGGCCGGGGATCGGCGGGTGGCCTCTTCGAGCGACTGGCGGGCGGCCGGCAGCTTGTTCTGATCCCTCAGGACCAGGCCGAGTACGTAATGCGCGTCGCCAAGCGCGGGATCGAACTTGAGCGCCTGCTGCAGGGCCGCTGCCGCCTCGTCGATCCGGCCGGCCCGGTACCGCGAGAGTCCAAGCTTGTAGTGGACTCGCGCGTTGCGTTCGTCGAGGGCAATGTAGGCCTCATACCGTTCCACCGCCCGTTCGGCGCGGCCGAGCGAGGCACTGACGTCGCCCAACAACTCAATGGCGACCAGGGCGCCCGGGTCGATTTCGACGGCCCGGCGCAAATCGCGCAGGGCCGCCTCGAGTTCGGCCTGGCTCTGGTAGACGGCGCCACGCTTCAGGTGGCCGAGCATCGAGTCGGGCTTGAGGGCGATGGCCCCGGAATAGGCCTCGATCGCCTGGAATTGGCGGTCGGCGGCGACGGCTCGGTCGCCGTCGGCGATCAGGCGCTCGAACTCACGCTCGTTGGCGAGCGCGGAATAGGCGAGCGCGGCGGCCACGCCGGCTACGGCCACGAACACGACCGCCACCAGGGTTCTACGCACGAAGATGATGGTAACAAAAGGCGCGGAACTTTCGCGGCCAGCCGGGTTCTAACCTTGATACACTGGCCATGGGCTTACGAATTGGCGCCGATTCCTTCATGAAAGACGCCGGAGCACTCGGTTGGGCTGAAGTCGGGAACCACGAGGCGGCGCTCATCGAGCGCTGTGCCGCGGGGGACCAGGCGGCCTGTGCGGAATTAGTGTCCGGTCACGAGCGCATGGTCTATCAACTGGCCCTGCACCTGCTCGGCGACCGCGACGAGGCCCTCGACCTCTCCCAGGAAGTCTTCCTCAGCGTCTTCCGCACCATCCAGAGCTTCCGCGGCCAGTCGGCGCTGAAGACGTGGATCTACCGCATCTGCATCAACCAGGCCCGCAACCGCCAACGCTGGTGGAGGCGCCGCCACAAGTCTGACCAGGTCTCGCTCGATCAGCACGTGGCCGCGCACGGCGACCTGCGCCAGCCCGGCGAGCACACCTCGCCCGACCGCGCCTATGCCAGGAAAGAGCTGGCGGAAAAACTGTGGACCGCCCTCGACCAGCTGCCGTTCGATCAGCGGACGGTCATCGTGCTCCGGGAGATCGATGGCCTGAGTTACGACGACATCGCGTTCTCCCTCGGCGTCGCCGTGGGAACCGTCAAGTCACGCCTGACGCGGGCGCGCCAGACGCTGCGTCAACAACTCCAGGGGGTGCGCACATGATGCACGAACATCCGTGCGCCTACGTGCGCGAGCGGCTCGAAGCGTTCTACGACGGCGAAGTGCCGTTCCACGAACGCCTCGCCATCCAGGATCACCTTGCCGAGTGCGTCACTTGCAGCCTGGCCGCGCAAGAGCTGGCGACCTTGGGTTCGACCCTGCGCGGGATGGCCTCGGAAGTGGGCGAACTCGCCGCCGTTGAACCGTTGCGCCTCACCGCGCAGGTGGTCGAGCAACTGCGCGTTGAAGAGACGCTCTCGGTCCGTGCGCAAGTGATCGCGCTGTTCCAGGACATGCACCTGGTATGGGCCGGCATTGGCGCCACGGTCGCCACGTTGATTTGCATCATCGGTTCGGCGAGCGTGCTTCACGCCGCCAACCAGGAACACCCCGGCTCGCTGGCCGGCGTCATTTCCATGCTGGCGAATCCCGGCTCGAACGCGAACCCGGTCCGGCTCAACTACGACATGATGGCGCCGCGCGCCGTCACCGATCCCACCATCGAAATGTCGGAAGAGGATGCGGAATACACGCTGTCGGCCGTGGTCTCGCGCGAAGGCCGCGTGCAGGGGATTGAAGTGATCAACGACGCCCAGCCACTGGGCAAGCGCGCCGTGGTCAACGCCATGCTCAACGAGGCCTACCGCGTGCAGTTTGCACCAGCCCAGGCGCGATCCGGCGACGCGGTGGCGGTCAGCATGGTGTGGCTCGTGTCCAACACCACGGTGAAGGCCCGCCACGGCGATGGCATGGAGATGATGCGGCAGGCGCTGCGCCTTCGCAACGCGCCGCTGCCGCTCGGCCCGCTGCCGATTCCGGTGGATTCCGCCAGCCGGCCGAAACCCCAGGCCGCGCCGATGATGAAGCCGATTGTGCCCGAGGCGTTCGACGCCGCGGGGCCAATCGCCGCGCTCGCCCTCGGGCTCTAGCGCCTACCGGATCTGGACCTGGCCGGTCCCGACATTCCCCAACGCATCGGTCGCTCGGATCACCAGCGTACGCCCGGCCGCGTCCGCGTCGAGCCGGATCTCGAACGCTTCCTGCCGCGCGTCGAGAATCCCGTCGCGCGGGAAGGCCGCCTGCCAGCGCTGCGCATCCACCGAATACTCCACACGCGTGATGGCCGAGTCGGCGTCGCGCACATCCGCCGCCACCACGAAGCGGGCGCCGTCGCGCCGGATCGCGCCCGCCTGCACCGTGGGCGCCACGGTGTCGATTTCGAACCCGCTGCTCTCCAGTTCGCCGACCAGTGAGGCATCGGCCGGATTCGCGCGCGCATCGGACGCCGCCACCTTCAGCACGTAGGTGCCGTTGGGCACCGACGAGGTGTCCCACACCAGCAGCGTGTCGCGCAGGTCGCCCTTGAGCAGGCGCCAGGTGGTCTCGCCTTCACGGCGGTAGAACACGTCGTAGGTCAGCTCGTCGCCGTTGTCATCGTCCGCTTTCCACACGAAGGTCTGCAGGCCCTTCTGGTAGATGCGGCGGCCAAGGGCGGGCCCGCCGGCGCCAGGCGAGGCCGCGCCGGCGGTGCGGCGGTCGCTGCCATCGTCATCGAGGCCGGCGATCTCCGTCTCGCCACTTGAGAACGGCTTCTGGAAGACCACGCCGGGCGGATGCACGGTGATGGCGGCCACTTGCGGGCGGACGTTGCGCGGCAGGTACGCCGACGCCAGCGACGTCAACACGGGACTCGCCGGCCCGCCGGAGAGCACCGCGCGCCATTGCAGGTAGCGCGCCTTGGGGCTGGTAATCGGAGAGCCTTCGGCGCTGGCATAGGGGCCGGCCCAGTCGCTCCACGCCTCGTCGGGCGTGCGGGTGTTGCCGGATCGCGTGAACACTTCGACCTTGGTGCCCGCGGGAGACGTCGCCTTCCACGCCATCACGCCCCAGGTCGAGACGAGACGGGCGTCCTTGACGTCGGACTCGAACGTGCCCCGGCTGGCGCGTGCCGACGAAATGGCCATCAGCCGGCCGGGATTGGAGGTGGCCACATAGGTCCGATCCGCGGCGCGCAGGACGTGGGTGGCCTGCTGGGCGGGCACGCGGGTGACGAGCACCGATCGCACCGGGTCGCCGCTCAGCCGGTAGAGTTTGCCCTTGCCGCCCGTCGCCACCAGCAGCGCGCCATCGGGCTCAATCGCCATGTCATAGGGCGCGTCCTCGGCGGGCGCCCAGATCTGATCCCACAGCCCATCGGGCTGCACACGGAAGATCGCGCCGGTGGAGTTGCGGCGATCCGCCGCACCCGACTGCGGCGTGGTGGGCATGTCCACCACCGTGATCGACGTGATCTCGGTTGAGACGTTCGGGATCGACGTCGTGACCGGAGGCGGCACGGTCACCGGCTCGGCGAGGGTGTCGCCGCCGCTCTGCGAACGGCTGCTCTGGGCCGCCGCGTAAATCACGCCCTTGGGATCGACGCGCAAGGCGTGGACCTCCTGGAAGGAGGTGTCGAGCAACAGGAAGCCCCTGCCGCCGGCGTCGACCCGGAACACGCGGCCGGGCGCGCCGGTGCCGACCAGCAGCTGGTTGGCCGCGTCGAAGGCGAGCGACACCGCGTGCGTGGCCTTGGTGGAGAAGAACCGGTCGCCCTTGCCGTCGGCGGTGATGCGATACACCGCGCCCTTGTCGCCGGTGCCGGCAAAGACGTTGCCCTGGCGATCCAGGGCGAGCGACCAGATGTACTTGTCGTCGGGATCGAAGAAGGTCGTGGCCTGGCCCTTCGCGTCCACCTTGTAGATGCGTCCGTCCGGCGAGGTGGCGACGTAAAGTCCGCCGCCCGGCGCCGCCGCCAGCGCGTGCACTTCCATCTCGCTGCTGTCGAAGAACACGGTGCCCTGGCCGTTGCGATCGACGCGGATCACCTTGCCGTCGTTGCCGGTGCCCAGGAACAGCGCGCCGTCGGCACCGCTCAGCATCGTCCACACGAACGGCACGCCGGCGTCGTAGACGCGGGTGAGTTCAGGGCCGAGCGTCACGCGCCCGTGTTCATCGACCGAGAGCTGATCGACATCGCCGCGGAGAAAATCGGCTTGCGTCGCGGCCTGCCAGAAGCCGGGGGCCGCCGACAGCGTGGACACCGCGAGTAAGCCAGCGGCCAGGGCCGCGCCACACAGGGATCGACTGGTCATTAAGGTTGATCGAGGTTGAGGGTCAACTGGCGCGAACCGGTGACCGCGAAGTCGAGGGGCAGTTCCCACTCGCCGCGGGTCGTGGTCCGCAGGGCACCGACGGTGCCGCTGTTGCGGTCGGCTTCGAGCACCGACAGCACGGAGGGCGGCAGCGCCGCCATCGGCTCGCCGTTGACGACGGCGCCGGTGTCGGGAGAGGTGAGCCGGACGTAGAGACGGTTGTTCTTGCGGGCGCGATTGAAGTTGCGAATCATCTGCGACACCAACTGCATGTCGGCGCCGCGGGTGTCACGGCGATCGTCGGCGGTGGTGCGGGCGGCGTCGGCGACGACCAGCTGCAGGGGCCCGGTCGCGTTGGCCGGCAACTGGATGGGCACCTGCCTCACCACTTCTTCACCGCGCGCGTTGCGCATGGCCACAAACACCACGGCGCCGCGGCCGGAGCGTGGGCGCGTGGTGTCCAGCCAGACCCGCTCGATACGAGCGCTGCGCTGTTGCTCGCTGGCGTCAATGACCAGGTCGATCTTGTCGACGTCCACCGCCTCGCCGGAATTCTTCAGTAACGCCGTCAGCGGACCCGCGATGTAGGCCGCGGCGCCGCCGGCCGGCTGGTCGCCCGAGAACATGTCTTCGAACGAGAGGTCGCCCTGGGCGCGGATGGAGGCGGTCCCGCGGATGGCGAACGACGCCGGTCCGGCGCCGCGCTCGTACGAGGTCAGTACGTTCGCCACCGACAGGTAAGTGAGGAGCGGCGTGAACGTGAAGTCGCGGACCACGCCGAACCGGAAGGTGCGCGACGGCCCGCGATCGGAGTTGAGCGTGATCGACACCGGAATGAGCGATGGCCCGGGACCAAGGCGTCCGGCGATGGCGGTGGCCCGGTCCTGCTGGACGGTGCCGACGATCTCGCCGAAGCTGGCGAGCTTGCTCGACGACATCAGGCTGGGCAGCACCACCTGCACTTCGGCCTTCGTCATCGGGAACTGGGTGGGCCCCAGGTTGTAGAGCGGATGGCCGAAGGCATAGACGCGGTCGCCATCCACGTGGGTGACCGTGCCCGTGGCGCCGAGTTCGAAGTCACCGGTGAGCAAGGCCACGCCGATGGCATCCCCTGGCGCGAGCCGGCGATCGTTGCCGCCGCCGCCGGAGCCGGAGGGTGCCTGCGCGGCACTCGACATCGGGACAAAGCCGGCGGCCGCGAAGGCTGGCGTGATCGGATCGATCACGGAGGAATCAAACCCCGAAGCCACCATCGGCACGGCAATGGGCTTCAGCATCGATCCCATGCGTCCCAGCTCGCCCGAGACGCCCGACAGCACCAGGGCCTGCGACGGGTCGTCCACGAACGCCCGCGACCGGCCGAGGTCGTGCGCCCAGATTTCCATTAACTGTTTGGGGGACGCCGGCCAGGTAATGAACACCGGCCGGGAGCCCGGGGTAGCGGCCGGCATCATGGTGGCGTCGAGCATCTCCGCGATCGGCGTGATCCCGGCAATGGGCTCGGTGGAGAACTGGCCGAGCGAGTAGGAGACGGCGCCCATCAGGCGGCCATCCACGTACACCGGGCTGCCGCTCATGCCGGCGATTACCCCGGTCTTGGCGAGCGGTCCGCCCTCGAGCCTGGCCAGGATCAAGCTTCGCTTGGGGCCAATCACGTTGCGGAGCACGCCCAGCACGTGGACCGTGAAGTCCTCGAGCTGCGTGCCCGAAAACACGGTTCGGCCCACGCCCACCATGCCGACCCGAACCTCCTCGAGGGGAATGGTCGGGGTCTGGGCGCGCGGCGCGGCCACGAGCACACCGAGCACAAGCGCGGCGAGAGCGAAAACGCGTATGTTCATTTAAGTGTCAGAAATCAGCGACTTACACTGGTTATACGGTGTTCCCCCGGGCGAAGCAAGCCCGGAACCGGGCGCCTTTGCCACGCCGCCGACCTCGGCAGTTTGACGCCGGTGCCGCGGTCTGTTAGCCTTTCGACGTTCACATGCGCTTGCGAGCCGTCTCCACCGCCGCCCAGCATCGGTCTTTCGGCCGAATTGGGAGCCGTGTGCGCGCGTGGTGGTATTGGTGCCCAGCAGGAGAGGCTAACCGGTCCGTCTAACCACCACGAGCAATCTGACGCTCGACCGAAGCGCCTCTTCAACCCAAACGGGGGAGAGGCGCTTTTTTATTTGGCGATTTGGTGATTTGGG
>CAYHCX010000002.1:34389-46984 GCA_964355095.1 uncultured Acidobacterium sp. | reverse complement strand
GTGAAGACTGCCAAGCTCTGCGCGACCGTGACGGCCGACACCATGGCCGAGCTGCGTACGCGGCGCGATCAGGTGGGTGACGCCGATCTGGTCGAGCTCCGGCTCGACTCGGTACGCGACCCGAGCGCGGCAGGGGCATTGGCGGGACGCCGCAAGCCGGTCATCGTCACCTGCCGGCCCACGTCGGAAGGCGGCATGTTCGCCGGGTCCGAAGAAGAGCGCCGACGGATTCTCTCCGCGGCCATCTCCCTCGGCGCCGAGTATGTTGATCTCGAGTGGAACGGCACGTGCGCCGACCTGATCGGCGAGACCGGGGGCCGTCGAATCATCCTGTCGCACCACGACTTCTCAGGCATGCCCGCCGACCTGCACGACAAGGTCCACGCCATGCTGGCGAGTGGGGCGGAAGTGGTCAAGATCGCAGTCACCGCCCACCGGCTCGGCGACTGTCTCACGCTGCGCACCGTGGCCCAGCACACGCGCGTGCCGATGGTCCGGATCGCCATGGGTGAGCCCGGCGTCGCCACGCGCGTCCTCGCCGGCTGGTTCGGCTCCTGCTGGACCTACGCCGGCGACGACGTCGCACCCGGCCAGATCGATCTGCAGCGGATGCAGAACGAGTTCCGCTTCCGCCGCATCGGCGCCCGCACCGCCATCTACGGCGTGCTCGGCAAGCCGGTGTCGCATTCGGTGTCGCCGTCGATGCACAACGCCGCGTTTCGCGCCGCCAATCTCGACGCGGTTTACCTGCCACTGGCCGCGGCTGACTTCGACGACTTCATGGTCCTTGCGGAGGCGTTGAACCTGTTGGGCGCGAGCGTGACGTCCCCCTTCAAGGTGGCGGCGTTCGAGCGGGCCGACGAATGCGACCCGGTCAGCCGGCGCATCCAATCCGTCAACACGCTGCGCCGCGTCGGGGCGAAGTGGCTGGGGTGCAACACCGACGTGAGCGGCTTCCTGTCGCCGCTCGAATCCACCCTCAAGCTCAAGGGCACCCGCGCCACCGTCCTCGGCGCCGGCGGCGCGGCCCGGTCCGTGGCGGTGGCCCTGGCGTCCGCGGGGGTCCGGGTCACGCTGTGCGCGCGCCGGCCGGAGCAGTCCGGCGCCATCGCCGCCCTCACCGGCGCCAGGGTCGGTGAATGGCCACCCGCACCCGGCAGCTGGGACATCCTGGTCAACGCCACACCGGTGGGCACCGCGCCGCACGCGGATCAGTCGCCCTTGCCACCGGGGTTTCCGCTGGATGGCGACCTCGTCTACGACCTCATCTACAACCCGACCGAAACGCGGCTGTTGCGCGATGCCGCCACGGCTGGCTGCCGCACCGTCGGCGGGCTCGACATGCTGGTGGCTCAGGCCCAGGCGCAGTTTGAATGGTGGACCGACCAACGTCCGGCTGACCGCGTGATGCGCGAAGCGGCGGTGGCCAGGCTCGGCGTGATGGAGAAGCAATGAAGCAGACGACGTTCGAAGAGTTCGTGGACCTGGCGAAGCGGGCCACGTTTGTGCCGGTGTGCAAGGAACTGGTGGCCGACCTGCTGACACCGGTGTCGGCGTTCCTGAAAATCGCCGAGCACTCCGACTACGCCTTTCTCCTGGAAAGCGTCGAGGGCGGTGAGCACGTGGGACGCTACTCGTTCCTCGGCAAGGACCCCTTCCTGATCTTGCGCGGCAAGAACGGGCAGACCGTGATCGAGAAGGCCGGCGTCAGCAGCAACGCCGAGAAGCCGTTCGTGGACACGCTGCGCGATCTGATGAACAGCTTCCAGTCCCCGTTCGTGCCGGGGCTGCCGCGCTTCACCGGCGGCGCCGTCGGCTACCTGGGCTACGACACCGCGGCCTGGTTCGAGCCGACCGCGGCTCGCGCCGACGCCGACACCTCCGGGCGCGATGACGCCGGGTTCATGCTGTTCGACACGGTGCTGGCCTTCGACCACGTGCAGCACCGCATCCTGCTGATCGCCAACGCGCGCATCTCCGGTGACGAAGACCTCCGGTCCCTGTACCAGTTCGCGTGCGCCAAGATCGAGTTCCTCGAAGGCGAGCTGGAGCGGGCGCTGTCGCTGAAGCGCGGCACCGGCGGCGAGGCGCTGAACCTCGTGTCCAATTTCTCGCAAGAGGCCTACCAGTCGATCGTCAGGAAGGCCAAGGAGTACATCGCGGCCGGCGACATCTACCAGGTCGTGCTGTCACAGCGGTTCGAGGCGGAAGTCGGGGTCGATGCATTCACCGTCTATCGCGCGCTGCGCCACGTGAATCCGTCGCCGTACATGTTCTTTATCCGCATGGGCGACCGCTCAATCGTCGGCTCGTCGCCCGAGATGCTGGTCCGCGTGGAAGGGCGCCACGCCGTCACGCATCCGATTGCCGGCACGCGGCCGCGCGGCAAGACCGACGAGGAGGACGTGCGCCTCGCCGAGGAGTTGAAGCGCAGCGAGAAGGAGAAGGCCGAGCACGTGATGCTGGTCGACCTCGGCCGCAACGATATCGGCCGCGTCTGCGACTACGGCACGGTGCGCGTGCCGACGTTCATGGCGCTCGAGCGCTACTCGCACGTGATGCACCTGGTCTCCGTCGTCGAAGGGCAGCTGGCCGAGGGCCGCGACCGTCTCGACGCGCTGGTGTCGTGCTTTCCGGCCGGGACGGTCTCGGGGGCGCCCAAGGTGCGGGCCATGCAGATCATCAACGAGCTCGAGCCGACGCGGCGCGGGCTCTACGCCGGCGCCGTGGGCTACCTCGACTTCGCCGGCAACCTCGACTTCTGCATCGCCATCCGCTCGATCCTGATGGAGGGCGGCAAGGCCTACATCCAGGCCGGCGCCGGCATCGTGGCCGACTCGAACCCGACCGCGGAGTACGAAGAGACGAAAGACAAGGCGCGCGCCATGCTGCGGGCGCTGGAGCTCGCGCAGACGGGGTTGTAGGGAATACATGGTCCTGGTCATCGACAACTACGATTCGTTCACCTACAACCTCGTCCAGTATCTGGGCGAGCTGGGCGCCACCATCGTGGTGCGCCGCAACGACGAGGCGCCGATCGAGGCCCTGCGGGCGCTGGGCCATTCGCGCGTCGTGATCTCGCCGGGGCCCGGGCGACCGGAGCAGGCGGGCGTGTCGCTCGCGGTGATCAAGGAGTTCGGGACGCGGATGCCGGTGCTGGGCGTGTGCCTGGGCCACCAGGCCATCGGCCTCGCGTTTGGCGCCGACGTGGTCCGCGCGCCCCTGCCCATCCACGGCAAAACCTCCACCATTAAGCACAACGGCCAGGGCGTGTTCGCCGGCATTTCGACGTCGTTCCAGGCCGGGCGGTACCACTCGCTGGTCGTGGCCGAGGCGACGATGCCGCGTGAGCTCGAGATCACCGCGCGCACGAAGGAAGACAACCTCGTGATGGGCATTCGCCATCGCGAGCTGCCCATTCACGGCGTGCAGTTCCACCCAGAGTCGGTGCTGACCAACGAAGGCCGCCGCATTCTCCGCAACTTCCTCGAGATGTAGCCATGTTCCCAGCCCTGATCGAGAAGCTCCGCCGCCAGGAAGACCTGACCACCGCTGAAGCCGCGGCGGCCATGGCGTCGATCATGAAGGGTGAGGCGGCGCCGGCGCAGATCGCCGGGCTGCTGATCGGCCTGGCCATGAAGGGCGAGCGGCCGGCCGAACTGGTGGGGCTGGCGCAGACGATGACGGCCAATGCGGTGGCGGTGCCGGTCCAGCCCGGCCCGGTGTTCGACACCTGCGGCACCGGCGGCGATCGCTCGGGCACGTTCAACATCTCCACGGCCGCGGCCATCGTCATGGCGGCGTGCGGCACGCGCGTGGCCAAGCACGGCAACCGATCGGTGTCGAGCCAGTGCGGCAGCGCCGACGTGCTCGAAGCGCTGGGCGTGAACATCCAGGCCGCGCCCGAAGTCGCCGCGCGCTGCCTCTCTGAAGTGGGCATGGCGTTCTTCTTTGCGCCGACCTTTCACCCGGCGATGAAGCACGCGGCGCAAGCCCGCAGAGATCTCGGCGTGCGAACGGCCTTCAACCTGCTCGGCCCGCTGACGAACCCGGCCCGGCCCACGCGGCAGATCGTCGGCGTGCCCAAGCCGGACCTCACGGAACTGATCGCGCGGTCGCTGTCCCTGCTCGGGTCGGAGCGGGCGTGGGTTGTGCATGGCGCCGACGGCCTCGATGAACTGTCAACCACCGGCTATACGAAGGTGTCGGAATGCCGGAACAACGCCGTCCAGACCTTCTACGTGCATCCGGCCGACTTCGGCCTGGCCAAGGCCTCGCCGGACGCGCTGAAAGGCGGTGACGCAACCGCGAACGCCGCCATCATCCACTCCGTGCTCGACGGCGCCAAGGGCCATGCCCGGGATGTGGTGCTCCTCAACACCGGCGCCGCCCTGTTCATCGCCGGGCAGGCGGACACCGTGCGCGCCGGCATCGCCCAAGCGGCCGCGGCCATCGACAGCGGCGCGGCGCGCCAGGTGCTGGCGCGCCTGGTGGCCGTCTCGAATGGAGCGGACGCGTGAGCCTCGCCCCGCCCGATCTGCTCGAGGCGATTGTCGCCGCCACACGCGCGCGCGTCGACGCCGCGATCGCGCGCCAGCCTCGCGCCGCGATCGAACGGCGGGCCATGGCCGTCGCGCCGAACGGCACCGCGTTCGCGGCCCGGCTGTCGCGGCCAGATTCGATCAACATCATCGCGGAGTGCAAGCGACGCTCGCCATCGCGCGGCGTGCTGCGAACGGCGTACGAGCCGCTGGCCATCGCCGCCGGATACGAACGAGCCGGGGCCGCCGCCATCTCGGTCCTGACCGAGCCCGGGTTCTTCGACGGCTCCCTTGACCACCTGGCGGCCGTGCGCGCGGCCGTGACAATCCCGCTGCTGCGCAAGGACTTCATGGTGCACGAGTACCAGCTGCTCGAGGCGCGCGCCGCCGGCGCCGATGCCATCCTGCTGATCGTGGCGGCGCTGACGGATGCGGGACTTCGCGCCCTCGCCGCCGCCGCTGGCAGCCTCGGCCTCGCCGCCCTCGTCGAGGTGCACAACGTCGAGGAATGCGATCGGGCGCTGGCGGCGGGCGCCTCGATCATCGGCGTGAACAACCGGAACTTGCGGACGCTGCAGGTGGACCTCGAGGCCTCGCAGGTCATCGCCGCGCGGATTCCAAAGGGAACCATCGGCATCAGCGAGAGCGGCCTCAAGACCCGCGCCGACTTGCGGGCGATGCGGGCGCTCGGCTACCAGGCGTTCCTGATCGGCGAGCGCTTCATGATCGAGCCGGATCCGGGCGCCGCGCTCGCCGGGCTGATCGCATCGCTTGACACGCCGCCGGCCCACCGCAGCCTTGGCGAAGGTGGGCCATGACGGCGATCAAGATCTGCGGGATTACCCGGCGTCATGACGCCGAGGCGGCCGTCGAGTTCGGGGCCGATGCCCTGGGCTTTGTCCTGTGGCCGGGGAGCCCGCGGTACACGGACGTGAACTCGGCCGGGGCAATCATTCGGAACCTGCCGCCTTTTGTGACGCCGGTCGGCGTGTTCGTCAGTCCCACTTCGGATGACGTCGCGCGCGCGGCCGACGCCGGCCTCCGCATTGCCCAGATCCACGGCGAGGTGCCGTCGTGGGCGGGAGGCCGTGGCCCCATCCCGGTGCTGAGGGCGGTACACCTGGGGGCCGGCCCGCCGGAGACGATCGCGCCGACGATCGATGACACCACCGTGCTGCTGGACGCGACCGACCCGGTTCGCCACGGCGGCACCGGACAGACGGTGAACTGGACGCGGGCCCGGGCCGTGGCAGCCCGGCGCCGCGTGGTGCTGGCCGGAGGGCTGACGCCGGCGAACGTGCGCGAGGCGATTCAAACGGTGCGGCCGTACGCGGTGGACGTGGCCTCCGGCGTGGAAGCGGCGCCGGGCGTGAAAGACCATGACCTGTTACGGCGGTTTGTCCAGACCGCCAAGGAGACGGTGTGAGCAAGGCAACAACCTGGTTTGGGCGTCGGGATCCCGACGCGCGCGGCTACTACGGCGCGTTCGGCGGGCGCTTCGTGCCCGAGACGCTGGTCGCGCCGATCGAGGCGCTGGAGCAGGCGTACTTCGAGGCGCGGCTCGACCCCGCGTTCGCCGCGGAACTGCAGCGGCTGCTGCAGCACTACGTCGGCCGCGAGACGCCGCTGTGGGACGCCCGGCGGTTGAGCGAAGCCTGCGGCGGCGGCCGCATCCTGCTCAAGCGCGAGGACCTGACCCACACCGGCGCGCACAAGATCAACAACGCGCTCGGCCAGGCGCTGCTCGCCAGGCGCATGGGCAAGACCCGCATTGTCGCCGAAACCGGCGCCGGGCAGCACGGCGTCGCCAGCGCCACCGCCTGCGCCCTCCTCGGCCTCGAGTGCGTGGTCTACATGGGCACCGAAGACATGCGGCGGCAGGCGCTCAACGTCTTCCGGATGCGGCTGCTCGGCGCCACCGTTCGCGGCGTCGATTCAGGCAGCTGCACGCTGAAGGACGCCATCAACGAGGCCATGCGCGACTGGGTGGCGCGTCCGGACGACACGCACTATCTGCTCGGCTCCGCACTGGGCCCGCATCCCTATCCGCTGATGGTCCGCGAGTTCCAGTCGGTGATTGGCAAGGAAGCGCGCGAGCAGTGCCTCGCCCAGGCCGGGCGGCTCCCCGACGCGGTCATCGCCTGCGTGGGCGGGGGCAGCAACGCCATCGGCATCTTCGACGCCTTCATCGACGACCCGAACGTGCGGTTGATCGGCGTGGAGGCCGGTGGCGAGGCCATTCGCTCGGGCCGCCATGCGGCCCGCTTTGCCGGCGGCGCCGCCGGCGTGCTGCAGGGGACGCGCACCTTCGTCCTGCAAGACGAGCACGGCAACATCGAAGCCACGCATTCGGTGTCGGCCGGCCTCGACTACGCCGCCGTCGGGCCCGAGCATGCATTCCTCCAGGCGACCGGGCGCGCGGAGTACTACTACGCGACCGACCAGGAGGCGCTCGATGCCTTCCAGGACCTGGCTCGCCTCGAAGGGATCATCCCCGCCCTCGAGTCGGCGCACGCGATTGCCTACGTGCGCAAGGCCGCCAGGTCGTTCGGACCCGACGCGCTGTTGGTGGTGAACCTGTCCGGGCGCGGCGACAAGGACGTGCAGACCGTGGAGCAGATTCTGAAGGAGGCCGGCCGTGTCTCGGATTAGCGAGCGGTTCAAGACGCTGCGCGCAAACAAGCAGACCGGCCTGGTCACCTACGTGACCGCCGGCGACCCGGATCTCCCGCGGTCGGCCGAGATCATCAAGCGCCTCGACCGGGCGGGCGCCGACGTCATCGAGCTGGGCGTGCCGTTCTCGGACCCCCTGGCCGACGGCCCGGTCATCCAGCGGGCCACGGAACGGGCGTTGGCCGCGGGCACAACGCTGCCCAAAGTCCTGGGCATGCTGGCGTCCATCCGTCCGGAACTGTCGGCCCCGGTCGTCATCTTTAGCTACGCCAATCCGATACTCCGGATGGGCTTGGACAACTTCGTGCGGGAGGCCAGCGCGGCCGGGGTGGATGGCGTGCTGACCCTGGACATGCCCCCTGAGGAAGGCGCGGCCTTCCGGACGGCATTCGCCGGCGCAGGGATTGATACAATTTCCCTCTTAAGCCCGACGACGACGGTCGAACGGATTCGGCGGGCCTCCGAACTGGGCAGCGGGTTCCTCTACGGCATCTCGCGGTTGGGCGTGACCGGTGTGCGGGACACCATCGACGATTCGGCGCGCGACCTGGCCGCCCGCGTGAAGGCGGAGACGACGTTGCCGCTGGCGCTCGGCTTCGGGTTGTCGCGGCCCGAGCACATCAAGGCGGTCGGCCAGTGGGCCGATGCCGCGGTGGTCGGGAGCGCGTTGGTGAAAGTGATTGCCGAGCACGGACAGGCCCCCGGCCTGCTGGACGAGGTGGAACGGTACGTGCGATGGCTGCGGAATTGAACCTCGACGCGCTGCGCGACGAGATCGACAAGATCGACGAGGTGGTGGTCCGCCTCCTCGATAGCCGCGCGCGCTGCGCGTATTCGATTGGCCGCTTGAAGCACGAGCTCGGCCGGCCGATCTACGAACCGTCGCGCGAAGCCGCCGTGCTTGCGCACGTGCGGCAGGTGAACGAGACACTCGGGGGGCCGCTCGATGGCGACGCGGTGGCGCGGTTGTACGAACGCATCATGGACGAGGCCCGGCGCATTCAGCGCCTGGAAGCCGAGCGTGACGCGTGCGAGAAGAAGGTAAAGGACTAATCATGGTTGTCGTAATGAAAGAGCGGGCGAGTGACACCGAAGTCGAAGCGGTGATCGCCAGCCTCGTCGAAATGGGCATGGACGTCCACCGTTCGACCGGCGCCGCGCGCATCGTGCTCGGCGTGGTCGGCGGCGGCAAGGTGGACCCACGGCTGATCGAGCTGATGGCCGGCGTGCACGAGGTGCTGCGCATCACCCAGCCCTACAAGCTGGCGAGCCGGACCTTCAAGCCCGAAGACACCATCATCACCATCGGCGACGTCCGCATCGGCGGCGACGAGGTGATCGTGATCGCGGGACCGTGCTCCGCGGAAAGCGAGGCGCAGGTCCACGCCACGGCGGCGGCGGTCAAGCGCGCCGGCGCCAAGATCCTCCGCGGCGGCGCCTTCAAGCCGCGCTCATCCCCCTACAGCTTCCAGGGGATGGGGGAGGCCGGCCTGCAACTGCTCCGCTCCGGCGCCAACGCGCACGACCTGAAGCTGGTGACCGAAGTGATGGACGCCAACCAGATCGAGGTGATTGGCAAGTACACCGACATCTACCAGGTCGGCGCGCGCAACATGCAGAACTTCACGCTGCTCCGCGAGCTGGGGCACACCCGCAAGCCCATCCTGCTCAAGCGCGGCATCGCCGCGACCATGGAAGAGTGGCTGCTGTCGGCGGAATACATCCTGGCCGGCGGCAACACCGACGTCATCCTGTGCGAGCGCGGCATCCGCACCTTCGAGACGTTCACGCGCAACACGCTCGACCTCTCGGCCATCCCGATCATCAAGGAACTGTCGCACCTGCCGATCTTCGTCGACCCGAGCCACGGCATGGGCCGCCGCGACAAGGTGGCGCCGATGGCGCGCGCCGCGGTCGCCGCCGGCGCCGACGGCCTGATCATCGAAGTGCACAACGACCCCGACCACGCACTCAGCGACGGCGCTCAGTCGATGTTCCCGGCGCAGTTCGACCGGCTGATGGCGGAACTGCGCATCATCGCGCCGGCGATCGGCCGCAGCATCTGCCTCGAACCGGTCGCCCGCAGGGGCTGGGCCCGCTGAGTGCTTGACACGCAGCCGCGGCTCGCCATCGTCGGGCCGGGGCTGATCGGCACCTCGGTGGCCCTGGCCGCGGCGCGGCGCTGGCCGGGCCTCGAGGTCCGCACCGTCGATCGGGGCGAGCCGCTCGACCCAATCGGCGACTCGCTCGTCGTGGTGCTGGCGATGCCGGTGGACGCGATCATCCAGACCCTCCCGCGGCTCGGGGCGATCGTCCATTCCCAGGCCCTGGTCCTCGATACCGGCAGCACCAAGCGCGCGGTGATGGCCGCGGCGGCCGCGGCGCGGTTGCCGCAGTTCGTCGCTGGTCATCCGATGGCCGGCGACACCACACCCGGGCCGTCCGAGGCGCGGGCCGGCCTGTTCGACGGCTGCCCGTGGTTCCTGGCCAACCCGGATGCGCCGGATGCCGTCCGGCGCGCGGTCAAGTTCGTGGCGGCGCTGGGCGCGCAGCCCGTCGTGCTGTCGGACCGGGGCGAAGAGCACGACCGGCTGATGGCGGCCATCAGCCACCTGCCGCAGGTCGTCGCCAGCGCGCTGATGGCGACGGTGGCGCGCGCGGTGGGCCCCGATAACCTGCACTGGGCGGGGCAGGGGCTGCGGGACACGACGCGGCTGGCGCAGAGCCACGCCGCCATGTGGGAAAGCGTGCTGGCCTCCAACAGCCGGGAGCTGAAGCCGCTGCTTCGCGTCCTCGCCGCCGAACTCGTCACGCTGTCTGATCGACTGGACGATCGCGACGCGGTCCGGGCGCTGTTCGACGAAGCGGCACGGGCCAAGTCTTCCTGCTTATAATCGAAGCCATGAACAAGGTCTTGGCCACCGCCGACGAAGCGGTCGCCGCGATCCCCGACGGCGCCAGCATCATGATGGGCGGCTTCGGGCTCTGCGGCATTCCCGAACACCTGATCGCCGCGCTCCTGCGCCGCGGCACGAAGAACCTCACCATTATCAGCAACAACGCCGGCGTGGACGACTACGGCGTCGGGCCGCTGCTGAAGTCGCGGCAGGTCCGCAAGATGATCTCGACCTACGTCGGCGAGAACAAGGAATTCGAGCGGCAGTTCCTCCAGAAGGAGATCGAGGTGGAACTGGTGCCGCAGGGAACCTTCTGCGAGCGGATGCGCGCGGCCGGTGCCGGCATCGGCGGATTCTTCACCCCCACCGGGGCCGGTACCCTGATCGCCGAAGGCAAGGAAAGTCGCGTCATTGACGGGCGCACCTACATCCTCGAGGCGCCACTCGGCGCCGATTTCGCGTTCGTCAAGGCTTGGCGGGGCGACCGCGCCGGCAACCTGGTCTACCGGAAGACCGCGCGCAACTTCAATCCGGTGATGGCGACGGCGGCGCGCCACACCATCGCCGAAGTCGAGCAGTTGGTCGAGGCCGGTGCGCTGGATCCGGACGGCATCCATACCCCCGGCATCTACGTCAAGCGCCTGCTGCAGGGGCCGGTGTACGTCAAGCGCGTCGAGAAACGGACCGTCACCAATGGATAAGCGCGACCGCATCGTCCGCCGCATCGCGCGGGATCTGCGCGACGGCGACTACGTGAACCTGGGCATCGGTATGCCGACGCTGGTGGCCAACTGTGTGCCGGCCGGCGTCGAGATCACGCTGCATTCAGAGAACGGCATGCTCGGCGTCGGCCCGTATCCGCGCGAGTCGGAAGTGGACGCCGACCTGATCAACGCCGGTAAGGAAACGGTCACCGAGCTGCCGGGCACGTCGTATTTCAGCAGCGCCGATTCGTTCGCCATGGTGCGGGGCGGCCACATCGACCTGACGGTGCTGGGCGCGCTCGAAGTGGATGAAGCCGGCAACCTCGCCAACTGGATGATTCCCGGCAAGATGGTGAAAGGCATGGGCGGCGCGATGGACCTGGTGGCCGGTGCCCGCAAGGTGGTGATCGCGATGGAGCACACCACGAAGGACGGCGGTCATAAGATCCTGCCGGCGTGCACGCTGCCGCTGACCGGTGTGAAGGTGGTCAACCAGATCGTCACCGAGCTGGCGGTGATCGACGTGACGCCTGACGGCCTGCTGCTGAGAGAGATCGCGAGCGACACGACCCTCGAGGCAGTGATCGCCGCGACCGGCGCCACACTGCGGGTGGCCGAGCCGCTGGGCCGGTTCTGAGCCGGCCCTTCGGCAGGCTCAGGGCGTCCCAGGCACCATCGAGGGACGGAACTTACCGCCGGCAACCCTCGTCCGTACGAGTGGGTCACATCCGGCTGAAGCCGGATTCCACATCTGAGGGTGCCGATGCGCTATGCGCTGCTGACGTTCGTCCTGGCCGGTTTCGTGTCTCAGCACGCCGCGGCCGCGCAGGTCACGGAGGTGACCACCTACCGGCTGACCGGGACGCGCATTGCCATCGGGCAGGACGTCCACATTGAACGCAACGAAGAGGTGACCGACGCCGCCGTGGTGGTGGGCGGCTCCCTCACCGTTGACGGCCGCGTCCGCGACGGCATCGTCGTCGTCGGCGGTGATCTGCGGCTCACCGCCACCGCGGACGTGCGCGGCGACATCGTGCTGGTGGGCGGCCAACTGCTTCGTGATGAGGGCGCCCGCCACACCGGCAGCATCAACTACATTTCGTTTGGCGAGTGGTCGCGGCGCACCTTCGGCTGGCTCCCGACCTTCGAGTTCGGAGACTTCGGCCGCTGGCTGAGCCTGGCCGGCACCTTTGCGCGCCTCTCGCTGCTGGCGGTGCTGATGGCCGTCCTGCTGATCGTCGCCCGCGCGCCGGTGGCGCGCACCGGGCGGACCGCCGCCGCCGAACCGGTCCGCGCCGCGCTGATCGGGTTGGCCGCGGAGATTTTCTTCGTTCCGTTCCTGATTGCCGCGTCCATTGGTCTCGCGATCACCATCGTCGGCATCCCGTTTGTGGCGCTGCTGGTGCCGATCGCGCTGGTGATTGCCGTGTTCGCGCTGGTGCTGGGCTTCACGTCGCTGGCGTGCCGGCTCGGCGAATGGCTTGAGGACCGCCTCGGCTGGCAGCCGGGAAATGCGTTCCTGGCCACGGCCATCGGGGTCTTCCTGATCATGGGCCCGACGCTGGCGGCGCGGCTGATTGGCGTGGGCCCCGACGCGCTTCGCCCTGGAGCATTCGCCCTGCTGATGGTCGGCCTCGCGATTGAGTTCCTGGCGTGGACGATTGGGCTGGGCGCGGCGATTCTGACCGGACTGGGGCGGTGGCACACGGTGCCGCCCCCCATTACGACGGGACCCGCTCCGCAGGGAAGTTAGGAAGTGAGAAGTTAGGAAGTGAGAAGT
>CAYHCX010000002.1:24555-34289 GCA_964355095.1 uncultured Acidobacterium sp. | reverse complement strand
GAAGTTAGGAAGTGAGAAGTTAGGAAGTGAGAAGTGAGAAGTGAGAAGGGGAACGTCCCAACTTCTCACTTCCCCAGCGGTTCGCCGGGATTGCCGAGACCGGGGCGGACCTGCACTAATGTGTTGGCCGACGCCACCACCTTGGTGCCCTTCTTCAGCAGCAGGCGAATGCGGAAGCCGCCGGGGTTCTGGTATTGGTGCTCGACGGTGTAGCGCCGCTTGATCTGGCTCTTCCCGGCCACGTACGGTTCGCAGTCGGCTTCAGCGGTTGACGTCGTCAGATCGCCCCACTCCCATTCCACGGTGGGGCAGTAGAACTCCTCGTTGTCTTCGGCCCCGCCCTTCACCTCGGCCACCACCACAATCCGCGCCGGCACGAACGACACGGCCGGCGTGGCCTTGAGTGATAAACTAGGCTTTTTGTTGCCGCCCTGCGCGCGGGCCTGCAGGGCATTTGACGGGATGATGAGCAGAGCGCTGAACGCCAGGATTGCTGCCTGAGCGACGCCTGTTTGTAATTGCATGGCAAGGTCCCCGCAGGCGGGGCGCAGAGGAATTCTAACCCAACATGCACGTTCCTTACGAAGTGCCTCGTGTGTCCGTGAGCAGCGCCACCCCCGGCGCGGCCGACGTTGACCTCGTCATCATCCCCATCGCCCAGGACCACACCGCGTCGGCCCTTGGCGCCTACGACGCCGTGTTTGGCGGCGATTTGGGCTCGGCGTTGGAGCGCGGCGAGTTCCACGCGAAGGCCTGCGAGATCTACGTGCCACGCACCCCGGGCAAGGGCTGGCGTGCGTCGCGGGTCGTGTTGGTTGGTGGCGGGCCGCGGGCCGAAATCGACGCCGAGCGCGTCCGGCGCATGGCGGTCACGGCGGCGCAGGCCGCCCGGACCCAGCGTCACGGCCGCATCGCCTGGGCCGACGTGGAGCCGGGCACGCTGACGACCGCCGCGCGCGTGGAGCTGGTGGCCGAGGGCCTGACCGTCGCCAACTTCGACAACGGCGTCCACAAGAGCCGCAACGATCACCCGTTCTTCATCACCGAGGCCGTGATCCTCACCGGGCCAGACGCCGCCACGGCCGCGGCCACCGGGCGCGGCACGGGCGAGTCGATCAACGCCGCGCGGGTCCTGGTCAACGAACCGGGCAATTTCCTGACGCCGCGCATCCTCGCCGAAAAGGCGGGCGAGCTGGCGGCGGTCCCTGGCATCAAGGCGGAAGTGCTGGACGAGCGGCAGATCGAAGCCCTCGGCATGGGCCTGCTCTTGGGCGTGGCGCGCGGCAGCGTGGAGCCGCCGCGCTTGCTCGTGCTGCGCTACGAACCCGCCGGCGCGCCGGACGGCCAGACCCTGGGGCTGGTCGGCAAGGGCGTCACGTTCGACACCGGCGGCCTCTCGCTGAAGCCCGCCGACGGCATGGAGGGGATGAAAGACGACATGGCCGGTGGCGCGACCGTGGTCGCCGCCCTGCGGTCCATTGCGCTGCAGAAGCTGCCCATTCGCGTCATGGCCATCGTGCCGATGACCGAGAACATGCCGGGCGGCAAGGCGACCAAGCCGGGCGACATCCTGCGCGGCGCCTCGGGCCTGACCGTGGAGGTCAACAACACCGACGCGGAAGGGCGGTTGGTCCTCGGTGACGCGCTCTGGTACGCGCGCCAGTTGGGTGCCACGCACCTGATCGACGTCGCCACGCTGACCGGCGCCGTCGTCGTGGCGCTCGGCAAAACCACCACGGGCCTGTTCGGCACGCCGCAGCCGTGGGTTGACCACATTCGTGCCGCGGCGGCCAGCGCGGGCGAGAAGGTCTGGCCGTTGCCGCTCTTCGACGAGTACCGCGAGCAGCTGAAGAGCGAGATTGCCGACATGATCAACAGCCCCGGACGGCGCGCGGGCTCGATCACCGCGGCGATGTTCCTTAAGGAATTCGCCGGCGACGGGCCCTGGGCCCATCTGGACATTGCCGGCACTGCCTTTGCTGAGGAAAGCAAGCCGTGGCAGCCCAAGGGCGCGACCGGGGCCATGATCCGCACGCTGATCGACGTCGCGAGGGGCGGCCTTCCGAAATAGAATCGATCCGTGCAGGATCCCCAGGCCATCACCCCGACGATCGTCCAGATTGTCACCGACCAGCCGGCGAGGGAGCTGGGCATGGTCGACGTGGCGGTGGCGGCCTTCGGCCTCACCGGAGTGATCATGGTGGCGGCCGTCGTCGCCGGCCTGCTGGCGGGGGCGCTCTATATCTGGTACCGCTCACGCCGCGCCATCACCATCATCGAGGCGCGCGGCAACCAGCACAACCTGTTCCGCGTCTAGCGCTCCTGCGCGGCCATGGTTGTCTGCGTCTTGAGCGACCGCCGATAGCGCATCACCGCGTTGAACAGCGATTCCGCAATCTTCTGCTTGTAAGCCGCGGTCTTGAGGAGCGACAGCTCCTGCTTGTTGCTGACGAACGAGATCTCGGCCAGCACGCTCGGCATCGCCGCGCCGATGAGCACCACAAACGGCGCCTTCTTCACACCCCGGCTCCGCACTTCCTTATTGGATTTCCGCAACCCGGTGATCAGCGACTCTTGCACCATGTTGGCGAGGTCGCGTGATTCGTCCAGCTTGTTGTTGAGCGCGATGGCCTTGATGATGTCCGGCAACTGGTGCATCTCGCGCGCCGACGCCGAGTTCTCGCGGGCGGCCACGGCTTCCGCTTCGGGAGACGAGGCAAAGCTGAGGAAGAACGTCTCAATGCCCTTGGCGGCGATGTTGCGGCTGGCGTTGGCGTGGATCGACAGGAACAGGTCGGCGCTCTGCCGATTCGCCAGTTCCGTGCGTTCCTCGAGGGGAATGTAGACGTCGCTGCGCCGCGTCAACACGACTTCCAGACCCGGTTCCTTCGCGAGCAGCTTTTCGAGCCGCAGCGCGATGTCGAGGACGAGCGTGGCCTCGTTCATGCCCTTGCCCAGCACGCCGGGGTCGTGACCACCGTGGCCGGGATCGATCACGATGCGGGACACCCCGAGGCCGAGTTGGCGGGCCATCGAGAAGCCGCCCGCGCCGTTGGCCGAGGGCGACGCCGGCGTTGCCGGCGCCGGCGTGACAGGGGAGGCAAGCGGCGTCGCCGGTGCGGGAGCCGCCGCGACCGTGGTCGTCCGCGGTGCGAGGGCCGGCGCGGCAACGGCCGGCGGCGCCGGCGCGGGCCGGCTAATCTCGGTCGGCGAGGGCGCGGCGGCGAGCGGCAGTTCGGACACCACCGTGTCTGGCGCGACCACGCCGGGACTCTTGACCGTGCGCGGCACCGAACGTTCGGCGTCGATCACCAGCCTGAACGGGCTATAGAGCGTGAACACGCTGTAGCGCGACACCTGTTCCAGGTCCAGCACAACGCGAACGGTGCTGTCGGGATGACGGCCGACGCGAATCTTGCTCACGATATCGCCCGGGTAGTTCAGCACCTTGTCCGTCAGGGCCGGCGTCAGCTGCACGCCCTTGAGGTCGAAGAAGAGACGCGCCGGTCCGGCGATGCGTTCCTCGTGATACGTCACTTCGCGGTCGAGTTCGAGCGTGACCCGCACCGTGTCAGGCAGCACCGTGCGCTGGATGCCGATCAAGGTGGCGGCGGTCGCGGCCGCGGCAGGTGCAACGAGTGCGACCGGTGCCATGGGGGCCGCGGCAACCGGCTGAAGCGTGGGGGACATCCCCGCCTTCGTCAACGCCGTGAGCTGCCGATTCGCCCGCCTGACCAGCGAGCTCGTCGGATACTCCTGCACCAGCCAGCGGTACAGGCGCACCGCGCGGTCCCGGTCCTCGGGGCGATTGAACTTCTGGTAGGCCGCATCGGCCAGGCTCGCCGCCTGCCACAGCGCGTTGTCGGCGTAGCCGCTGGTGGGGAAGCGGCGCACCAGCGCCTCGAACGATGCGATCACCTTGCCGGCCTGCGCCATCACGCCACCGGCCGGCGCGGCCTCGGCGTTGTTGGTCAGGAGAACGCGCACCTTCTCGTCTCGCTCCGACGCGGACTCGAAGCGCTCGCGCGCCGTCTGCGCGAAGGCGGCCGACGCCGACACCACCAGCACCATGGCAACCGCCATCACCGTGCCTTTGATCGCCAGATTCTGTGTCATCTGTGTCATCTGCGGCTGGTGACCGTGCGTCATCTGCGGCCCCCTTCGACTCGGTGGCCTCCGGCCACCTCGCTCAGGGCAGGCTGGCTGTCCTGCGTCATCGGAGTTGGGCGTCCACTTCCTCGAAGTACTCGCGGCCGACCAGCACTTCCCTCGGCTTGCCGCCCGTGGCGGGCGACACCAGGCCTTCGGCCTCCATCATGTCCACCAGGCGCGCGGCGCGGCTGAAGCCGATGCGCATCTTGCGCTGCAAGTACGAGATCGACACCTGCCCGGCCTGCACGACGATGCGGGCGGCCTCATCGTAGAGGTCGTCCTTCTCGTAGAGCAGCTCCTGGTTGGCGGTCTTCGCTTCTTCCGTGATGGTCTGGTCGTAGACCGGCTTGCCCTGCTTGCGGAGGAAGCTGGCGACGCGCGCCGATTCCTGCTCCGAGATGTACGGGCCGTGCAGCCGGGTGTGGCGTGACGAGGCCGGCGGCAGAAACAGCATGTCGCCCTTGCCGAGCAGTTGCTCGGCGCCGTTGCTGTCGAGAATCGTGCGCGAGTCGATCTTCGACGACACCCGGAACGAGATGCGCGACGGCAGGTTGGCCTTGATCAGGCCGGTGATCACGTCCACCGACGGCCGCTGCGTCGCCAGGATCAGGTGGATGCCGACCGCGCGCGCCATCTGCGCCAGGCGGCAGATCGACTCTTCCACTTCGTTGCCGGCCACCATCATCAGGTCGGCCAGCTCGTCCACCACGACGACGATGAAGGGCAGCGGCCGGTTGGGCTTGCCTTCGGGAATCGGCTCGCCGGATTCGATCACCGCGCGGACGTTGCGGTTGAACTGCTCGATGTTGCGCACGCCGTAGGCGGCGAGGGTCTTGTAGCGCTCTTCCATTTCGCGCACGGCCCACCGCAGCGCGTTGGCGGCCTTCTTCGGATCGACGACCACCGGTGTCATCAGGTGCGGAATGTCCTCGTACATGCCCAACTCGAGGCGCTTGGGGTCCACCATGATCATCCGCACGTCGTCCGGGGTGGCGCGATACAGGATGCTGGTGAGAATCGCGTTGAGGCCCACCGACTTGCCGGAGCCGGTGGACCCGGCGATCAGCAGGTGGGGCATGGTCGCCAGGTCCGCCATGTACGGCTCGCCGTGAATCGTCTTGCCGAGCGCGAAGGTCAGCTTCGAGGTGGACCGCGTGTAGGTGTCAGACTCCAGCAGCTCGCGCAGCGCAATCGCCTCGCGATTGGGATTGGGAATCTGGATGCCGACCGTGGCCTTGCCGGGGATGCGTTCGATCAGCACCGACTCGGCCTGCATCGCCAGGCAGAGGTCGTCGGCCAGGCCGGTCACCTTGGAGTATTTCACGCCGGCATCGGGCTTGAACTCGAACGTCGTCACGACCGGCCCCGGGTGGATCTGCACCACCGAGCCTTCGACGTTGAACTCGCGGCATTTCTCCTCGAGCAGCCGCGCGGATTCCATCAGTTCGCGCTCGTCGATCTTGCGTTCGGCTTTCGGCGCATCGAGCAGTGACACCGGCGGAAGCGTGTACGCGCCCAGCCGCCGCTCGACGTTGCGCTCCGGCTCAGGCAAGGGCAGGGACGGGGCCATCGGCGTTTTCGGCGACGCCTTCTTGACCACGGGCGGCGTCTTGGTGGCCGCGGTCACCGGCTCCTCGTCCAGGTCGCGGGCGGCCGCGCGCTCGCGCGCCGCCGGGGACGGTTCGGGGCGTTCGATCTTCGCCGGCTTCTTGTCGCTCCTCTCAACCTTCGCCGCCGCCGCGCTGTCTTTCTTGCCGTACTTCACCAGCACTTCGCGGCGTTGCTGGGCCTTGCGGCGCTCCTCGCGCCACCGCCGGAATGACTCCACGCCCTGACCGCCGAGGCCCTGGATCGCGGCAAACCCGGCGCTGAACAGGCGGCCGAACGAGACTTGTGTGGAGATGATCACGGCCGCGACGATCAGCGCCAGGATCACGATCACCGCCCCGGTGCGGCTGAGGTACTCGGACATCAAGCCGCCGAGCCACTCGCCAAGGTAGCCGCCGGCGCGGAACGGCCGCGGCCCGAAGTCAACGCGGCCGAGGGTCAGGCCCAGGAAGGCGCTGCCGCAGGCCAGCAGCATGCCGGCGCCGATCATCTTGGTGTAGGCGGCGTCGATCTTGCGGCACCAGAAGTAATGCCAGCCGGCGACCGCGCCCACCGCCGGCAGCAGGTACGAGGCGTAGCCGAGCAACTGGAACGACAGCTCGCCGAGGAACGCGCCGACCCGCCCGGCGAAGTTGGCCGGCACTTCGTGCGTGCCGGTGCTGAAGAACCACGCCGGGTCGTTGGGGTCGTAGGTCGCCAGGGCGATCAGCCAGATGAGGGTCATCGCGAACAAGGCGACGCCCACCACCTCACTGACGCGGCGCGATAGGGCAGAACCTGATGCAGCCACTCGGTCGTCTCCTCAGATTTCGATCACGACCGGCAGCACCATGGGGCGCCGGCCGGTCCGCTTCTTCAGGAAGCGCCGCAGCTCGGTGCGGATGCGCTCCTTCATCAGTCCGGGGTCGGTGCGTTCTTCAACGCTGCATTCGTCGATCGTGTTGGCGACCACGCGCGCGCCCTCCAGCAGGACGTCCGCCGTGCCGTCGTCGCTGACAAACCCGCGCGCCACCAGTTCGGGCACGCCTTCAATGACGCCGGTGCGCGCGTTGATGGCGACCACCGTCATGACCATGCCGTCAATCGAGATGTGGCGGCGGTCGCGCAGCACCTCGTCGTCCACCTCGCCGACGCGGGTGCCGTCGATCAAGACCCGGCCCGTCGGCGCCTTGTCGGCGATGCGGCCGCCGTCAGCGTCGAAGCGGAGCACGTCGCCGTTCTCCGCGGTCAGCACTGCCACCCCGGTGGGCAGGCCGCGGGTCACGAACGTCGCCACCTTGGCGTGGCGCGCCAGCTGGCGGAACTCGCCGTGGATGGGCACGAAATACCTGGGCCGCACCAGCGACAGCACCAGCTTGAGCTCTTCTTCCGACCCGTGGCCCGACACGTGCACGTGCTTGCTCGACTCGGTCAAAACGTCCACGCCGCGGCGGGCGATGTGGTTCATCACCCGGCCGATGGCCTTTTCGTTGCCCGGGATCGCGCGCGCCGAGATCACCACCCGGTCGCCTTCGACCAGGCGCACGTGCCGGTGGTCGTTGATGGCGATGCGCGACAGCGCGGCGTTGGCCTCGCCCTGCGATCCGGTCACCAGGCAGACCACGTCCTGGGCCGGAAAGATCGAGACATCGCTGTCTTTGATGACCACGCCCGATTGCAGGTGCAAGTGCCCGAGGCGCTGGGCGATCACCGAGTTCTCGTTCATGCCGCGGCCGACAAACGCCACCTTGCGATCGAACTGCGCCGCCAGGTCGGCGACGATCTGCAGCCGGTACAGGCTCGACGAAAACGTCGCCACGACGATCTTCCCCTCGGTGCTGGTGAAGATCTCCTCGAAGCCGTCTTCGACGTCCTTCTCCGAACCGGTGTAGCCGCGGCGATCGATGTTGGTGCTGTCGCAAAACATGGCGAGCACGCCCTCGGCGCCCAGCTGCGCGAAGCGGTGCAAGTCGAAGGCCTCGCCGTCCATCGGCGTCTGGTCCACCTTGAAATCGCCGGTGTGCAGCAGCACGCCCTGCGGCGTGCGGATCACCACGGCGACGCAGTCGGGCATGCTGTGCGTGACGCGGATGAACTCCAGCGTGAAGGGGCCGATGCTCACCACGTCGCCCGGGTTGACGGCGACGGTCTTGGGGTCGAGCCCGTGTTCCTCGAGCTTCTTGCCGACAAACGCCAGCGCCAGCGGCGTACCGTAGATCGGGCCGTCGATGTGCGGCAGCGCGTAGGGCACCCCGCCGATGTGGTCTTCGTGGCCGTGCGTCAGCACCAGCGCCTTGACCTGTCCCTTGCGGCTTTCCAGGTAGGTGAGATCGGGAACGATCAGGTCCACGCCCGGCTGATCGCTTTCGGGAAACATCGCACCGGCGTCGACAACGATGGTGGTATCTCCACACGAGATGGCCATCATGTTGAGGCCGAACTCGCCGAGGCCGCCAAGCGGCACCACGTCGACTGCAAGCGCCGCGGCCGGCGCCACGGGCACGGACACACTCATGCGATATCCCAGCCGGGCGTGACTCCACGCCCAGGGAAAACTAGCAAGGCAACCGTGGACTCTGGCGAGCCGGCAAGGTCACCTGTTCAGGCCGCTGGGAGCGCCTGTAAAACGAGGCGGGTTTCGTCGGAAACTATAGCACAGGTTCAACTTCCGGCCCGGCAGGTTCTAGCTTATCTGGTCTGATCTGTGGCCGTGGAAGGCGCGGAACAGGGCCGCGAACTCGGCCAGGTCCAGCGTCTCCGGGCGGCGCCGGCCGTCAATCCCGGCGGCGGCGAGCGCCGCCACCGGCGAGACCGACCGTTCCGCCCCAAACGGCTTCAAGGCGTTGGCCAGGGTCTTCCGGCGTTGGGTGAACGTCGTCCGGACCATCCGCACGAACCCGTCCATGTCGGGAATTTCCACCTTGGGCGGGCGGAAGGCCAGGCGGACGACGGCCGAATGCACCTGCGGCTGGGGCCTGAACGCCCCCGGCGGCAGGGAGAGGAGGCGCGTCACGTCGGCGTGGACGGCGGTCAGCACGGTCAGGACGCCGTAGTCTCCGGTCCCGACCTTGGCGACCAGCCGGTCGGCCACTTCCTTCTGCAGCATCAGGATGGCGTCGCGCACGCCGCCGGTTGACGCCGCCAGTTCGAGCAACGCAAACAGGATGGGCGACGAGATGTTGTAGGGAAGGTTGCCGACCACCCGGACGGCATGTCCCGGCCCCAGGGTCCCGCCCAGCCACTCCGAGAGCGCCGCGGCCAGGTCCACGTTGAGCACGTCGCCGACAATCACGGTCAGGTTCGCGGGCTTGGTGGCCTCGAGCTCCGCTGCCAGATCGCGATCGACCTCCACGGCGAGCATGCGGCCGCACTGCGCCGCCAGCGGCCGCGTGAGGGCGGCCCGGCCGGGGCCGATCTCGAGGATGTCTTCATCCGGCTTCGCCGCCACGGCCTTGACGACCTTGGTGACCCAGGCGGACTCGAGAAAGTGCTGCGCAAAACGCTTACGGGCCCTCACGGCTTCAGCTCCTCGTCTTCGTCGTCGTCGGCGGCCTCGTCGTCGGGATCGACTTCGCCCCGCAGCCAGCGTTCTTCATGGGGAGCAATCTCGTGTTCCTCCATGCCGAAGTAGTGGCCGAGCTCGTGGATCAAGGTTTCGCCGATCGCGACGATGATCTCGTCCTCATCGCCGTCGCATTCGTCTTCGATGGGACCCTGGAACAGCGTGATGCGATCCGGCAGCTGGTTGCCGTAGCCAAACCCGCGCTCCTTCAGCGGCGTGCCCTGATACAAGCCGAGAAGCGTGCCGTCGTCATCGACGTCGAGTTCGTCCAGCAGTTCGTCGGAGGGCTCGTCTTCGATAACGATGGCGAGGTTATGGATCTCCCTGGCGAAGCGGCGCGGAATCAGGTCGATCGCTTCCTGCACGAGCGCACGAAACTCGTCGCGCGTCATCGGCGTGCCTTCTTGGCCTTTTTGGCTTTGACCGCCGGGCG
>CAYHCX010000002.1:0-24455 GCA_964355095.1 uncultured Acidobacterium sp. | reverse complement strand
GGACCCTTGCCCGGGGTAATGGGCGGCGGCGCCTGGTGCGACTCGGAGTAGACGCGCATGTTCTCCTGCAACGCCGCAATCAACGTGGGAATGAACTGCACGGGCAGCACCAGCTTCGCCCGCACCGGCGCGCGCACCATGTGCTCGGCTTCGGCTTCCTTGATCTCTTTGTCCGACAAGGGCTGCACCTCGCAAAAGGTCAGCGTGAAGTCGAAGGGGGTGTGATTGACCGCGCAGAAGTTGGCGTAGGTGCGCGGTTCGGATCCGCCGTCTTCGGGGACGATGGTGAAGTTGATCTGTTTGCGGTCGCTCATGTTGGGGCCTGCTGGGCTCTAGGCTATCACTGGCGCGCGGCCGGGCATGGCAGCGACCGCTGAAGCGGTCGCTCTCCGAACGTTCGGAGGGCGATGGCTTCAGCCATCGCCGGTCAGTACTTGCGCATCACCCCGACGACCACGCCCTGGATCTGCAAGCCGTCCGGCTCGACATAGATCGGCTGCATGGCGGGGTTGGCAGGCTGCAGGCGGATGCGGTTGGCTTCCTTGTAGAACTTCTTGAGCGTCACGTCCTGGCCGCCGACGAGCGCAATCACCATGTCGCCGTTGTCGGCGGTCTTGCGGTCTTCGACGACCACCCAGTCGCCGTCGCGGATCTGCTCGTCGATCATCGACTCGCCGCGCACGCGCAGCACGTAGGTGTCGCGTTTGCCGGCGACGAGCGAGTCGGGCACGCTGATGGTTTCGTTGCCGGCCACGGCCTCGATCGGCATGCCGGCGGCGACGTAGCCCAGCATGGGCAGTTCGAGGGCGCGCCCGCCCGAGCGGCTGGGGAGCAGTTCGACCGATCGGCTGCGGTTCCACGCCCGGCGGATGAAGCCTTTTTCCTGGAGGTTGGTGAGGTGCTTGTGCACCGTCGCCAGCGACGACAGGTTGAAGCGCTCGCCGATTTCTTCCAGGCTCGGCGCGTAGCCGTGCTGCTGGATGAATTCATTGAGATAGTCAAGGATTTCGCGCTGACGCTTGGTTAGTGGTTGCATGAAAGTGCGCTCCGGAGAAATCGGGTTGCTCCGTTTCTTCGCCCTGAACAGGAAGCGTAAACAAACAAAAGGCGAAAGTCAATCCCGCGAGAAAGATGGCGCATACTTCGTTCAACCTTCCGCGACCCTGCCGGTCTAATCCCTACAGCAGAGGAACGCGGTCATGACACATGGATCGGCAGTTCGACAAAATTGGGCTCCGGCGGCTTCGGCGGGGTGGACGGTGACGGTGGTCAAGCCATCCGACCCGGACGCCCCGGTCGCGGCCGGTTTCGCGGACCTGGATGATGCGGCGCTGGTCGCGGCATCGGTGGAAGGCCGCACGGACGCCTTCGACGTCATCGTCGAACGCCACCGGCGCACCGTTTACCAGGTCTGTTACCGCTTTGTCAGCAATCACGAGGACGCGAGCGACCTCTCGCAGGAGTCGTTCGTGCGCGCCTGGCGTGGCCTCAAGAACTTCAAGGGCCAGTCGGCGCTTTCGACCTGGCTCTATCGCATTGCGGTGAACGTGTGCCTCAATCGCGTGAGCGCGAAGACGCCGGCGATCGAGCCGATCGAGTCCACCGACCACTTCGAAGACACCCGCATCGAGGGCGCCCAGAGCGCGCTGCTGCGCGAGGAGCGCGCCGCGACGGTGCGCAAGGCGATTGCGTCGCTGCCCAAGAAGCAGCGTGCCACCCTGATCCTGCGGGCGTATCACGACCTGTCGCACCAGCAGATCGCCGACATTCTCGGCAGTTCCGTCGGCGCGACCAAGGCCAACTTTTTCCACGCGCTGGCCAACTTGAAGAAGATCCTGGGTAACCAACCATGACGCACCTGACCTCCGACGAACTCGTTGACGCCCTCGACGGCGTGCTCGAGACGGCCCGGAAGGCCCACCTCGACGCCTGCCCGCCATGCCGGCAGCACCTGGCCGGCCTGGCCGCCGTGCTCCGGGATACGCGCGACGTGCCGGTGCCCGAGCCGTCGCCGTTGTACTGGCAGCACCTGTCGGAACGCGTGCGCGCGGCGATTGATGCCGACCCGCTCACCGCGGGCGGGTGGCGCCACTGGCTGCGCTGGCCGGTGCTGGCGCCGATCGGCGCGCTCGCGCTGGTCGTGATGGCGCTGATGGTGGCGGTGCCCCGCCAGCGGCCGGTCACGACGACGGCGGCCGTCACCGGCGCCGCCGACCCGAGCCCCGCCGCCGCGGCCATCGACGACTCCTGGGTGGTGGTGGCGGACTTGGTCGGCGACATGGATTGGGACACCGCGGTGTCGGCGGGGCTCGCGGTCGCACCGGGGGCCGCCGATCGGGCGGTGCTCGAACTCACCGCGGCGGAACAACAGGAACTCACGCGTCTGCTGAAGGCGGAGCTGACAAGAGCCAAGTCATGACCCAAGCCCCAAGCCCCAAGCCCCAAGCCTCAAGCCCGAGAAGTATCATGATGACCATGCGAACTCTCTTCGTCGCCGCGGCAATCGCGGGCGCGCTCCTGGGCGGCTCGCTGTCCGCGCAGGAATTTCAGCCCCAGCCGCAAGGCCAGGCCCGGCCGCCGTTGCCAGGGTTGGACAACGGCGACATGTCGCCGGCGGAAATCCAGAAACTCTTCGACGCCTACCTCGTGATGGAGGCCCAGCAGGCGCTGTCGTTGAGCGACCAGCAATATCCGCAGTTCCTCACGCGCCTGCGCGCGCTCCAGGACACGCGGCGCCGCAACCAGCAGGAGCGGATCCAGATCATGGGGCAGCTGCAGCGGATGACCAATCCGCGCGCCAAGGGTGCCGACGACGCCGCGGTCAAGGAACGCCTGACGGCCCTGCAGGAGCTCGAGTCGCGCACCGCGGCCGAGATGCGCAAGGCCTACAACGCCCTGGACGAGATTCTCGACGTGACGCAGCAGGCCCGCTTCCGCGTGTTCGAGGAACAGATCGAACGGCGCAAGATCGAACTGCTGATGCGCGCCCGGCAGCAGAACCGTCCCAACCAGCAGCCGGGTCAGCAGCAGCCGCCCATCCGCCGCCCGAACCAGCCGCCCCCGGGAAAGTAGCCCAGGCTCCAGCCGGAGGTGATTGGGCGCCCGGCAGGCGTAGAATGGAAGGCATGCGCGCACCGTCGATCATTGCCGTGTGCCTGACCGTGGGCGTGGCGCTGGCCGCCAACGAAGCGCTCACGCCGAAGCTGGCCGAGTCGTTCGAGAAGAAGATTGTCGCCGTGCAATCGAACGCCGGCCTCGACACCCGGGGCGGACGGCCCACGCAGTTCAGCGAAGCGGAAACCAATTCGTACCTGAAGTTCAAGTCGGCGCCGATCCTGCCGACGGGCCTGACCGAGCCCGCCATTTCGCTGCTCGGTGACGGCCGCGTCACCGGCCGCGCCGTCGTCGATCTCGACGTCGTCCGCCAGCGGCAGAGCAGCGGAAGCTGGTTCGACCCCACCAGCTACTTGACTGGTAAGCTACCGGTGAGCGCGGTCGGCCGCGTGATCACCGCCGACGGCAAGGGCCGCTTCGAGCTGGAAAGCGCGGATGTCAGCGGCGTGCCGGTGCCCAAGTCGCTGCTCGCGCAGATGGTCAACTACTTCACGCGCACCGCCGGCAATCCCAAGGGGGCCACCATCGACGACACCTTCGAGTTGCCCGCCGACATCCGCCGCATCGACGTCGCGACCGGCAAGTTCATCGTCGTTCAATAGCCGTCACATGGCCGACGACGTCCTGCAGCTGCCCCTGCAGTATCTGAAGGGCGTCGGGCCGCGCAAGGCAGCCGACCTGAAGAAGGCCGGCCTCAACACCGTTGAAGACCTGCTCTTCCGGTTTCCCCGGCGCTACGAAGACCGCAGCCGTCTGCAATCGATCATCTCCCTCAGGCCCGGCATGACCGCGGCCATCAGCGGGGAAGTGCTGAACGCCGGACTGGCCCACACCCGGCGGCCCGGGTTTCGCCTGTTCTCGGCGCTCGTGCAGGACCCCAGCGGGCAAATCCAGGCGGTGTGGCCGAACCAGGCCTTCCTCAAGGACGTCATCCACCCGCACCAGAAGATCGTGCTGTTTGGGAAGGTGGAGTTCTGGGGATCGCGCGGCTTGCAGATCACCGACCCCGAGTTCGAGATCATCAAGGACGACACCGCCGGGAACCGGGAACCGGAGGCTGGGAACCGCGAGATCGAGACGCTGCACACCGGCCGCATCGTGCCGGTGTACGAACGCACCGGGAGCGTCACGCCCAACATGCAGCGGCGCTTCGTCTGGCAGGCGCTCGAGCAGTTGCCGCCCGACGGGTTCGATCCGGTGCCGCACGACATCCTCAAGCAGGAAGGCTGGCCGTCGCGGCGGGATGCCCTCTGGCAGGCGCATTTTCCCGACGCCACGACGCCGGTCGAGGCGCTCAATGCCTTCACGACCCGCGCGCAGCGCCGGTTGATCTTCGAGGACTTCTTCGTCTTTCAGACCGGCCTCGCGCTGCGGCGTCACGAGAACGCGCAGGTCCGCAAGGGGCTGGTCTGCGTGGTGGACGATCGCATTCGCCAATGCGCGCGCGCGGTGCTGCCGTTCAAGCTCACACCCGGGCAGCGCGACGCGCTCGCGGAGATCGTCGCCGACCTCCAGCGGCCGTGGCCGATGCAGCGGCTGCTGCAGGGCGACGTCGGCGCCGGTAAGACGATCGTGGCGGTGCTCGCGGCGGTCGTCGCCATGGAGAACGGCTTCCAGGTGGCGGTGATGGCGCCGACCGAGATCCTGGCCGAGCAGCACTACCGCACCATGGTCAAGACCCTCGACGGACGGCGGTATCGCACGGCGCTGCTGACCGGCCGCGTCACCGCGGCCACGCGCCGTGACCTGCTCCCGGCCATCGAGCGCGGCGAGATCAACCTGGTGGTCGGCACCCAGGCCCTGGTGCAGGAACACGTCAAGTTCAAGGCACTGGCCCTCGCCGTGATCGACGAGCAGCACCGCTTCGGCGTGGTGCAACGCGGCACGCTGGCCGCCAAGGGCCTCAACCCCGACGTGCTGGTGATGACGGCAACGCCCATCCCGCGGACGCTGGCGCTGACCGAATGCGGCGACATGGAAGTGTCGGTGATTCGCGGCCTGCCGCCCGGCCGCAAACCGGTGCGCACGCTGGTGAAGGCCGACTCGCGGCGCGACGAGGTCTACGCGATGATCCGTGACGAGATCAAGCGGGGGCGCCAGGTCTACGTGATCTACCCGCTGGTCGAGGAGTCGGAGAAGATCGACCTCAAGGCCGCGACTGCCATGGCCGAGGAACTGACCCGGGTGTTTCCCGAGTTCTCGGTGGCGCTGCTGCACGGCCGCATGAAGGGCGACGAGAAGGAGCGCGTGATGCGCGCCTTCGCCGCCGGCGCGTTGAACCTCCTGGTCGCGACCACGGTCGTGGAAGTCGGCGTCGACGTGGCCAATGCCAGCTTGATGGTGGTCGAGCACGCCGAGCGGTTCGGCCTGTCACAGCTGCACCAGTTGCGCGGCCGCATCGGCCGCGGCGAGCACGCCTCCACCTGCGTGCTGCTCTACCAGGCGCCGTGGTCGGACGATGCGCGGGAGCGCTTGAAGGCGATGGCCGACACCTCCGACGGCTTCGTGATCGCCGAGCGCGACCTGCGGCTGCGCGGCCCCGGCGACTTCTTCGGCACGCGCCAGTCGGGACTGCCGACGCTGCGGGCCGGCGACCTGATGCGCGACGCCGACCTGCTCGAGCGCGCCTACGAGGAAGCGCGCGCGCGGGTCGACGGCGGCACGCTGACCGCGGCGCAGCAGGACTACGTGCGCAGCGTGTGGCAGCGCCAGTTCGGGTTGATCACGGTCGGTTAGGGACCATGCGCATCATCACCGGCACCAATAAGGGCAGGATCTTGAAGGCGCCGGCCTGGGACGGGTTGCGCCCGACTTCGGATAAGCTGCGAGAGACGTTGTTCAATATCATCGCGCCCCACGTCATCGACGCGCGCGTGCTCGACCTGTTCGCCGGCACCGGCGCCGTCGCGCTCGAGGCCCTCAGCCGCGGCGCCGCGTCAGCCACCTGCATCGAGCAGGACCGTCGCGCCGTGCAGTTGATCGAGGCGAACCGCGAGCGCTGCGGCGAGCAAAACCGCTGTGCTATCATTCGTGACAGCGTGGAACGCGCGCTGGCGCGGCCGGTTCGCGGCGGTCCGTTCGACATCATCGTGCTCGACCCGCCCTACGCCTACGCCGGGCTCGCGGCCGCCGTCGGTCTCGCCGCCGGACAGCGGAACACCGGCGCGGTGCTGGTTCTCGAACACGCTTCCCGCGTCGCGCCGCCGGCGCCGGCCGGGTTGTCGGTGACACGCACCGTTACAGCCGGCGACAGCGCCCTGAGCTTTTACGCATGACTATCGAGCACTCACCCCGCATCGCCATCTATCCCGGGTCGTTCGACCCGCTGACCAACGGGCACGTGGACATCATCGAGCGCGGGGCGCGGATCTTCGACAAGATCATCGTCGCCATCCTCGCCAACGTCGAGAAGACGCCGCTGTTCACCGAAAGCGAGCGGGTGTTGCTGATCCAGGACGTGTTCAGGGGACGGTCCAACGTGCAGGTCGAGACCTTCGACGGTCTGCTGGTCGACTACGCCCACCGCAAGAACGCGTCGGTGCTCGTGCGCGGGCTCCGCGCGGTGTCGGACTTCGAGTACGAGTTCCAGATGGCGCTCATGAACCGCCACCTGGCGCCGGAGATCGAGACCGTGTTCATGATGCCGGCCGAGCAGTACACCTACATCAGCTCGCGGCTGATCAAGGAGGTGTTCATGCTCAACGGCAAGGTTGACGGCCTGGTGCCGCCGATCGTGGAAGAGCGGCTGCACGCCAAGCGCGCGGGCCGGCCGAAACTCGAGGACTGAAAGGCTTCAGGAAAACAGACTATGACTTTCGCACGTCGCATGAGCCGGGTCACGGCATCGCCCACCCTCAAAGTCTCCGCCGAGGCCGATCGCCTCCGTCGCCAGGGCGTGGACGTCGTCGACCTGGGGGCGGGGGAGCCCGACTTCGGCACGCCGGAGCACGTCAAGGACGCCGCTCACGCCGCGATCACCGCGAACTTCACGAAGTACACGCCGTCGGCCGGTGTCCTCGAATTGCGCGAAGCCGTCGGCCAGCGCTACCTCGCTGACTACGGCGTGCAGATCAAGCCAGAAGAAGTGATCATCACCGCCGGCGGCAAGCAGGCGCTGTTCAACACCGCGATGGCGCTGTTCGACCAGGGCGACGAGGTGATTACCCACGGCCCGTTCTGGCCTTCCATCGGCGATCAGATCAAACTCGCCGATGCCACGCCCGTGGTGGTGCAGACCCACATGGAAGACGGCTTCGCCATCAAGGCGTCGGCCATCATCGACGCCATCACGCCGCGGACCAAGGCGATCATCGTCAACTCGCCGTGCAACCCGACGGGGGCGCTGATTTCGGAGGCCGAGATGGCCGCCATCGCCGATGCCGCCGCGGCGCGCGGCATCTGGGTGATCGCCGACCTCACCTACGAGCGGCTGATCTACGACCCGGTCGCCCACAACCTCGTCAAGGTCCTGTTCGACCGGATGCGCGACCGCACCGTGATCTGCAGTGCCGCGTCGAAGGCGTATGCCATGACCGGCTGGCGCTGCGGCTGGGCGATTGCGCCGAAGGACGTGGTCACGCAGTTCAACGTCATCCAGGGCCATTCGACGTCGAACATCAACTCGATTACGCAAAAGGCGGCGATCGCCGCGCTGACCGGCCCCCAAGACGGCGTCACCACGATGCTCAACGAGTATCGCAAGCGCCGTGATGCCGTGCATGGCTGGCTGACCGCCGACCCGCGCTTCGTCTGCGTGAAGCCGTCGGGCGCGTTCTACCTGTTTCCGTATGTCGCCGATCTGCTCTCACCGACGGGCATCCGGACCACCGGCGAGCTGGCCGAGGCCATGCTGAGGGAGGTGGCGGTCGCCGTCACCCCGGGTGAAGGGTTCGACGCGCCCGGGTTCTTCCGGCTGTCGTATGCGACCTCGATCGAGCGGCTGCGGGAGGGCGTGGACCGGATGTTCAGGTTCGTCGCCTCGCTCGAGAAGAGCGGCAAGATCGCCGTCACCCGGTAGCCGGCGGATGAGCGGCCGGCGCGTCGTGTTCCGGATGGCGCCGTGGGTGATCGCCCTCATCCTGGCGTCGGCCCTCTCCTTGGTCTGGTTCGCCTGGTACCTCTTCATCTACGGCGACTCGTTCTTCCTGCGCGTGACCAGTTCGGCGATGGCCGCCTTCGCCCTGGCCGCCACGCTGGACGCGCTCTTCTCGCGCCTCGTCCTCGAGCCTGAAACGCTGCTGGTGTTCAGCCTGTTCCGGCGCCGGGCCTTTGCCCGCTCCGACTTTGAAGGCGCCAAAGTGGATGGCGGGGTCGTGGTGTTGAAGCGGAAGGACGGCGCCTGGCTCGTGCTCCCCAATACCGGGGGCAACGCGCTCGCCATGCGCAGTTCCATTGACGCGTGGATCAAGCGGGACACCCGCGGACAGACCTGGCAGGTTGCTGAAAGAGCCGGCAACCTGCAGTGAAAAGTGAGACGTGAGAAGTGTGCCGTGGGAAACGTGAAATCCGGCCGGAATCGAGATCTTCTCACCTTTCGCTTCTGACTTCTCACTTCAGGCCGCGTTGTTCAGCGGCCTGCTAGCGGTTCGAGGCCAGCACCACCCGCGTCAGGTCGCGTGACGGGTCCGGCCACAGCAGCGTGCGCACGCGCACGCCGGCCTCGTTGAAGTAGGGCAGCTCCGCAATGCGATGGAGCGTGATGCCCCCCTCGCGCTCGAGGCGATCGAGCACGTCCGCCGGTGCCACCATCAACGCGCGGCCGGGCTGCGCCAGGAAATGCAGCGCCTGCTCGTCGGTGATGATATCCAGCGTCTGGGCGTGCGAGTAGAACACCAGGTTGCGCACGAACACGCGATAGGTGCCGACTGGCTCCTGGGCCGGGCGATTGGCCTGCACCAGCCGCGCCATCTGCCGCACGGTGTCGTCGCCGCCGCTCGACAGGCCGCCGAACTGCAGCGCCGGCAGCGTGACCGCGGCGGCAACGGCGATCACCGCGGGCGCGTTGCGCCATTGCCCCGACAGCGCCACCAGGACAATCAACACGCCGGCGGCCACGATCAGCCCGGCCGCCACCTGCGTGAAAATGGGCGACACGTTGACGAGCAGGGGCTGCAACCGGTGGAGGAGCGCGCCCATCACCACGAAAAACGCGCCGCTCAGCAGCGACCCCGCCACCACTCCGGTGGCGCGCCGCGGCCGCGAGCGCGCGCCGTCGAACCCACGCCGTTCCTGGGTGCGTTCGACGATGGACGAGGCGAGCAGCAGGGCGAGCGGCGGCAGCACCGGCAGCACGTAGCGCGGCTGCTTGCCGACCGACAGCGAGAAGAACGCCAGCGGCAACAGCGCCCACAACAGCAGGCGGAGGTCGATGGTGCCGACGTCGCGCCGGCGCCGCACGAACTGTGTCAGCGGCCCCAGCCAGACCAGCGCCAGCGGCGTCCACGGCAGCAGCCCGCCGGCGACAATCGGGACGTAGAACCACCACGGCCGCGGGTCGTTGAAGCGATCCGTGGCGAAGCGCTCGAAGTTGTCGCCGATGAAGAAGCCCTGCAGGTAGTCGTTGCCGTGGCGGAACCACATCAGCAGGTACCACGGCACCGCCACGCCCAGCATCACCACGATGCCGAGCACGATGTCGTCGGGTGTCAGCGCGATCGATCGCCGCTCGATCATCAGCACCGGCACGATCACGAGGGCCGGAATGATCAGGCCGATGGGCCCCTTGGTCAGCGCGCCCAGGCCGAGGGCCAGCGCCGCGAACAGCACGAACTGGCGCGGGGAGCGTTCGTGCTCGAGCGTCGCCACCAGGGCCGCCCAGATCGCCAGCGTGATGCAGAAGGCCAGCGGCAGGTCCGGCAGCGCCATGCGGCCAATCGAGAAGTAGCCGACGTTGGTGGCGACAATCGCGCCCGCCAGCAGCCCGGTTGACTCGTCGTACCAGCGACGGCCGGCGGCCGCGGTGACCAGCACGAGGCCCAGGCCCGCCATGGCCGCCCACAAGCGGGCCGCCGTCTCGGTGTCGCCAAGCACGAGGGACGCCGACGCGGTGAGCCAGTAGTAGAGCACCGGCTTCTGGAAGCGCGGCTCGTAGTTGTAATAGGGGGTGACCCAGTCACCCGACGCCACCATTTCCCGGGCCGACTCGGCATAAAACGCCTCGTCGGAATCCGTGATGGCCCCCCGGCCGAGGCCGGCAAAGAACGTGACCGCCGCCAGAAGGAGCAGTGGGAGCGTGATGCGATGCACTTCTGGTATACTACCGGGAGTTTCTTCCGGTTTGGCCTCGTTTCGTTCTCGCGGACGCCGCTCCGCTCCTTTCCAGAACCTTACAACCCGAGTCAGACCCTTTTTGGAATAGCCCGCATGCCCAGTCACAAGCGTCACGGTCCGCACCGCGGTGGCGGTCACCAGCCCCCACCCCAGCCTGATGTCGCCGCCGAATCGGCCGAACATGCCCTGAACGAAAGCAAGAAGCCCGGGCTCAACATCTCCGAGCTGAAGGAGATGAGCATCCAGCATCTCACCCAGGTCGCCAAGGACCTGGACGTCGCCGGCGCGACGGGGATGCGCAAGCAAGAGCTGATCTTCCAAATCCTGAAAGCGCAGACCGAGCAGAGCGGCTTCATCTTCTCGGAAGGCGTGCTGGAAGTGCTGCCCGACGGCTTCGGGTTCCTCCGCGCGCCCGACTACAACTACCTGCCTGGTCCCGACGACATCTACGTCTCGCCCTCGCAGATCCGCAAGTTCGACCTGCAGACCGGCGACACGGTGTCAGGGCAGATTCGGCCGCCGAAAGAAGGGGAGCGCTACTTCGCCCTGATCAAGGTCGAGGCCGTCAACTTCGAGGCCCCCGACCAGGCGCGCGAGAAGCTGTTCTTCGAGAACCTGACGCCGCTCTATCCGCTGGAGCGGGTCAAGCTCGAAACCGAGGCCGACAACCTCTCCGCCCGCGTCATGGACCTGATGACGCCGATCGGCAAGGGCCAGCGCGGCCTGATCGTCGCGCCGCCGCGCACCGGCAAGACCATGCTGCTGCAGAACATCGCGCAATCGGTGGCCAAGAACCACCCCGAGATCTACCTGATCGTGCTGCTGATCGACGAGCGTCCCGAGGAAGTGACCGACATGCAGCGCTCGGTGGACGGGGAAGTGATCTCCTCCACGTTCGACGAGCCCGCCCAGCGCCACGTGCAGGTCGCCGAGATGGTGATCGAGAAGGCGAAGCGCCTGGTCGAACACAAGAAGGACGTGCTGATCCTGCTCGACTCGATCACGCGCCTGGCCCGCGCCTACAACACCGTGATTCCGGCGTCGGGCAAGGTCCTCTCCGGCGGTCTCGACAGCAACGCGCTGCAGAAGCCGAAGCGCTTCTTCGGCGCCGCCCGCAACATCGAAGAGGGCGGCTCGCTCACCATCATCGCCACCGCGCTGGTCGACACCGGCTCGCGCATGGACGACGTGATCTTCGAGGAGTTCAAGGGCACCGGCAACATGGAGATCCACCTGGATCGGAAGCTGTCGGACAAGCGCACCTTCCCGGCCATCGACATCCTCAAGAGCGGCACCCGCAAGGAAGAGCTGCTGATCTCGAAAGAGGATCTCAGCCGCGTCTACGTGCTCCGCCGCGTGCTGAACCCGCTGTCGCCGGTCGAGGCGATGGAACTGCTGCTCGACAAGATGGCGAAGACCAAGAACAACGCCGAGTTCCTCTCGGCCATGCAACGCGGATAGTCAGTAGGGCGCCCCTTCATGGGGCGCCGGGAGAATACGTGATCACAATCAAGGTTCGAGAGAACGGCTCGCTGCTGGTCGAGGGCGAAGACGTCAAGCTGGTGGACTGGACCGGCGCCGAGTACGTCGTGCCGAAGAAGCCGTTCGCCCTGTGCCGCTGCGGCCAGTCGAAGCAGAAGCCGTTCTGCGACGGCTCCCACAAGACCTGCGGCTTCACCGCCGGCGAGGGCGCGCCCGGTCCGAAGGCCAACCCGCCCGCTCCCGCGACGACGTAAGCGGGCCCGGCCTGCCCCCCTGAGAATCGCCGGGCGAAGCGGCACGATGAATTTGTCGGATGCCCTTCCGCCCTCGGTTCAGAGCGTCGGCACCATCCAGGGGACGACGTACGCCTGCAGCATGGCGAGCACACCCATCAGGCCGGTCAGGACCAGGCTGTGGAGGATCACCTTCGAGAAGATCTCCCCCTCGCGCCCGACCGCGCCGACGCCCGCGGCGCCGACCGAGAGATTCTGGGGGCTGATCATCTTGCCCATCACGCCGGCCGAGCTGTTGGTCGCGCCCATCAGGATCGGATCGAGGCCCGACACCTTGGCCGTGGTGGCCTGCAGAGGCCCGAACAGCGTGTTGGACGAGGTGTCGCTGCCGGTCAGGAAGACGCCTAGCATGCCGAGCCAGGCGGAGAAGAACGGGAACAGCCACCCGGTTTGCGCCAGGGCGAGCGCCATCGACGAGGTCATGCCCGAATAATTCATGACCGTGGCAATCGACAGGATGAAGGCGATCGTGATGATCGGCAGCCGCAACTGCGTTGCCGTCTTCCTGAAAGCGATGCCGAGAATGCCCGGCCGTGCGCCCGCGGCCACCATCGGGACGAGCGCAATGAACGTCGCGAACAGCACGAGCGTGCCCGCCGTGGCCAGGAAGTCGAGCCGGTAGGTCAGCGCGTAGGGCGATGACGACGCCACGACCGGCACCTCGCGCTGGACAATCGGAGCCGGCTTGCCGTCAACCAGATTGAAGGCGCCGGGCCAGCTGAACTCCCACACCGGAAAGCGGAACCCTTGCGGATCCGTCGCGGCGCTCTCACCGGCCCAGGGGTCGGGGCACAGCCGATTGCCGATCTGGCCGCAGCGCAGGAGGGCCGTGACGTTGGCCGGCGGCTGCAGTTGCGACATGCCCGCGAAGTTGCCGACCTGGCCGATCAGGACCGTGACGATCAGGATGCCGTAGGTGGCATACGCGCGGCTGACGCGCGAGCCAGCGTCGATGGTGCTTTCCACCACCATCGGACGGCCGTCCACATAGGCGTCCTTGGGACGCCAGAACTTGAGCAACAGCGCGACCGACGCCAGCGAGAACAAGGCGGCGAGCGTGTCCGTCAGCTCCGGCCCCACGTAGTTGGAGACCAGGAACTGGCCGATCGCGAACGAGAGACCGGCAGTGAACACGGCGGGGAAGACCGCCAGCATGCGGCCCCAGCCGGCGTACAGCACGACGAGGTAAGCCGGGATGACGAGGGAGAAGAACGGCAGTTGCCGGCCCACCATCGCCGACAACGCCCGCGTCGTGGTTTGCGTGTCGTGCCCGAGCATGGGCGCCAACAGGCCGCCGAGCGTGGTCACCGGGATGCCGAGCGATCCGAAGGCGACCGGCGCCGTGTTCGCGATCAGCGCGAGCACGGCCGCCATGATCGGCTCGAACCCCAGCCCGGCCAGCATCGCCGCCGTGATCGCCACTGGCGCACCGAAGCCGGCGATGCCCTCGATCAAGGCACCGAAGCAGAACGCCACCAGCAGGATCTGGATTCGCCGGTCGGTGGTGAGCCGGGCGAGCGAGCGCCGAATCACGTCGAAGTCGCCGCTCTCGACCGAGAGGTTGTAGAACATCACCGAGCTGAACACGATCCAGCAAATCGGCCAGAGCCCGAAGGCCATGCCGTGGGTGGCGGCGGCAAAGGTGAGGCCCAGCGGCATGCCCCAGACCATCCACGCCAGCAGAAAGGCGCTCGCGGCGCCGGCAATCGCCGACTTCCATGGCGCAATGCGCAGCACCGCCAGGCAAATCGCCAGCAGGATGGGCGGAATGGAGGCGACCAGGGCCGACAGCAGCACGCTGCCGGCCACCGGGTTGTAGATCTGGTGAAAGAGTTCGGCCAAGCAGGGACCCCGGCCGACACTATAACCGCGTTCAGTACTCGCGCAATGCGCTGGTTGGATCCAGCGCGGCGGCGCGCCGCGCCGGGACGTAGGCGGCCAGCAGCGCCGCCGCGGCGAGGGCGGCGGCCACCGCCGCCAATTGCCACAGGCTCGTGGTGACCAGGCCGAACAGCACGGTCTGCATGGCGCGGCCCAGGCCGAACGAGAGCACGCCGCCGACGACCAGGCCCGTGACCGTGATTCGCATCGCCTGCGCCGTGGTCAGCCGGACGACCTGCCACCTACTGGCGCCGAGGGCCAGGCGCACCCCGATCTCCTGGGTCCGCTGGCTGGTGATGTACGCCATCAGGCTGTAGATCCCGGTAATCGAGAGGACCAGGGCGATGAGCGCGACAATGCCAAGGGCGTTGGCGATGAACGCGAAGCCGGCCGCGCGCTCTTCGACGAGATCTTCCATCGACGTCAACGACGCGATCGGCTGGTCCGCATCCACGGCAGCGACGGCTCGCCGCAGGTCGCCGGCCAGCGCCGATGGATCCCCGACGGTGCGCACGGTGAACGCGATCGCGAACGGCGCGTCCTGGTTCAGTGGCCGATAGACGGTGGTGTCGCGCCGCTGTGTAAACCAGTTGTGGACGACATCGCCCGATACACCGACCACGGCAATCCAGGGGCCGTCGACCGCGAGCTTGAATCGCTTCCCGAGGGGATCGCGATCTGGCCAGTACAGGCGCGCCAGCCCGGCGCTCACCACGGCCACCGGCGTGCTGTCCAGCCGGTCCGACTCCTCAAACCACCGCCCCTGCAGCAGGGGAACCCTGAGTGCCGAAAAGTAGCCGCTCGTCGTCCTTCGGAAATTCACGTAGCGGGCGTCGGCCTCGGTCAGTTCCTGGCCTTCGGGCCAGAACTGCCGTCCGTTGTTGCTGAAGCCGGCGGGAATATTGCTGGTCATTCCGACGTCGCTGACCGCCGGGATCGTGCGCATGGTGTCCATGACCTGCGTGATGAACCGGCGGCGCTTGTCGGCGTTCTCATACGTGCGGCTCGGCAGCACCAACTGACCCACCAGCACGTGGCGCTTGTCGAACCCGAGCGCGCCGTTGACGGTGTGATCGGCGGACGTCAGCATCAGGCCCGACCCAAAGAGCAGGGCGAGGGCGAGCGCGACCTGCGCCGTCGCCAGCGAACTGCGCAGCCATTGGCGGGACCGCCCGGGCGTCAGGCTGCGCCCGGTCTGCCGCAGGCTGTCGGCCACTGGCGCCCGCACCGCCTGCAGGGCGGGCACCAGCGAGAACACCAGCATCGCGGCCGTACCGAGCGCCGCGGTCATCAGAAACAGCCTGGTGTCGATCTGGATGAAGTTCCACCCCGGAATGAAGCGCACGACCGCGGGCGGGATGGCCTGACGCGACATCGCCAGCCCAATCGCGGTGAACGGAAGCGAGGCCGCCACGGCCAGGGCCGAGAGGATCAGCCCTTCGAGCAGCGTCTGTCCGAACAGCCGCAAACGTCCGGCACCCATGGCGAGGCGAACGGCGTACTCCTGCGACCGTTCGGCGCCGCGGGCCATTAACAAGTTGGCGATATTGGCGCAGGCGATCAGCAGCAGCAATGCCGCAGCGACCTGCCAGACCGCCATGAATGGTCCGGCTCCAGGATCCGCCATGCCATCGGTGAAGGCGAGCACGCGGGCGACGCGTTTCCCGTTGGTGTCGGGATGATCGCGGCCCTGCGTCTCGACCATCGTCGTCAGTTCGGCACGCGCGCCGTCAACGGTCGCGCCGTCCGCCAGCCTGGCGATGGTGGAGAAGTTGCCGGCACGCCGGTCAAGCCATTGCTCGTCGGTGAGCGCCAGCGGCGACCAGACCTGGGCGCCATCCGGCACCTGAAACCCTTCAGGCGCGACGCCCACCACTTCGTAGGGCTCGCCGTCGAATCGCACCATGGTGCCGACGATGGTGGGGTTCGCGGCAAAGCGGCGCGTCCATAACCCATGTCCCAACACCACGCGGCGGTGCCGTCCCGGCTGCGCCTCTTCGGGCAGGAACGCGCGGCCGAGCACGGGCGCGGTGCCCATCAACGAGAAGAACCCGGGTGAGACGCGAAACCCGGGAACCTGCTCGGGGATGTCCACGCCCGACAGGTTCGCGTCCCACCATTGACTGAGCGACCATTGCCGGACGGTGACCGATTGACGCTCCCAATCGCGGAAATCGCCGGCGCTCACGCTCTCGCGATCGAGCAGGGTCTGGTCCGGCGGATTGGTCGCCACGACGAGAAGCCGTTCGACGCCGGGGAACCGGTACGGCCGCAGCACGATCCCGTCCATCAGCGCGAAGGTGGTGCTGTTGGCGGCCAGCGCCAGCGCCAACGTGACCACCACCACGCCGGAGAGGGCCGGGCGCCGTGACACCGCGCGCCAGGCGTAGAGCACGTCGCGGGTGATGCCCGACCACCAGCGCCCGGAGATCACGAGAAGTCCTGCGAAATCGTTGCTCCTGAACTCTTGATCTCTTGTTCTTGCCGTTGGGCACTCATGATCTCGCGCAGTTCGTCGCCTTCCATTACTTCCTTTTCCAGCAGGCGGCGGGTGACGGCCTCGAGCGCCTCGCGTTGCTCGCGCAGGATGCGGCGGGCCTCGTTGTGCGCGCCGGTAATGATCTGCTTCACCTCGTCATCGATCAGACGGGCGGTGTCGTCGCTGTAGAGGCCTCGCTCGACCGGCATGCCGAGGTCCAGAAAGCGGTTGCGGCGGGGCGGGTCGAAGTTGATGGTGCCGAGCCGCTCGCTCATGCCCCACTCCGTGACCATCGAGCGGGCCAGGTCCGAGACCCGCTGGAGGTCGTTCTGCGCACCGGTGGAGATTTCGCCGATCGCAATCTCCTCGGCGGCGCGGCCGCCGAGCAGGATCGCCATCTGGTTCAGCAAATCGCCCCGCTGCATTAGGTAGCGATCTTCCAGGGGCAGCTGCATCGTGTAGCCCAGCGCGCCAAAGCCGCGGGCCACGATCGAGATCTTGTGGACCGGGTCCATGTTGGGCAGCACGGTCGCCACAATCGCGTGGCCCGACTCATGGTACGCCACGATCTCACGTTCCTTGGTGCTCATCACGCGCTTCTTCTCGAGGCCCGCCACCAGGCGGTCGATGGCCTCGTCGAAGTCGATCATCTCCACCGTCGTCCCCTCGCGCCGCGCCGCCAGCAGGGCGGCTTCGTTGACGAGGTTGGCGAGGTCGGCGCCGGCAAAGCCGGCCGTGCGCGCGGCCACCTTGCGCAGATCCACGGAGGCGTTGAGCTTGACGTTGCGGACGTGGATCTTCAGGACGTCTTCACGGCCCCTGACGTCCGGCTTGTCCACCAGCACCTGGCGATCGAAGCGGCCGGGGCGCAACAGGGCCGGGTCCAGCACTTCAGGGCGGTTGGTGGCGGCCATGATGATGATGGCCTTGCGCGCGTCGAAACCGTCCATCTCCGACAGCAACTGGTTCAGCGTCTGCTCGCGCTCTTCATGACTGCCCATGGGGCTCTGGACGCGCGCCTTGCCCAGCGCGTCGAGCTCGTCGATGAACACGATGCACGGCGCCTTGGCTTCGGCCTGCGCGAACATGTCGCGCACGCGGGCCGCGCCGACGCCGACGAACATCTCGACGAATTCCGATCCGCTCAGGCTGAAAAAGGGAACCTTGGCTTCGCCGGCCACGGCGCGGGCCAGCAGCGTCTTGCCGGTGCCCGGCGGGCCGACCAGCAGCACGCCCTTCGGAATCCTGCCGCCGAGGTTGGTGTACTTCTTGGGCGTCTTCAGGAACTCGACAATCTCGCGCAGTTCCTGGGCGGCCTCGTCCACGCCGGCCACATCGGCAAAGGTCGTCTTGACGTCGTCTTCAGCCATCAGCTTGGCTTTGCTGCGCGCGAACGACATGATGCCGCCTTCGGCGCCGCCCATGCGGCGCATGAAGAACGACCACAGGCCGAAGAGCAGCAGGAGCGGCAGCACCCAGCCCAGCACTTCCGGCAGCCAGCGGCTGACCAGCTCACCGGAGTACTTCACGGTCGCCGCGTCGAGTTCCTCGACCAGCTTCGGGTCTTCGATGCGGGTCGTCGAAAACGCGGTCGTGCCGTCGTCACCGGCCTTCTTGAGCGTGCCGCGGATGATCGAGTCGCCGACGGCCACCTCGGCCACCTGGCCGGTGCGGACCAGTCCCTTGAACTCGCTGTACGAGATCTGCCGGCCCGCCGGGGTGAGGAAGTAGGCCTGGCCAATGGCCAGCACGGTGAGCGCTCCAAGCACCCACCACAGCACGGCGGGCTTGGGCGACGCCTGCCGGCGGTCTTTCGGGTTACCGCCGGGAGGCGCGGTCGGGCTAGGCATTGGCGGGCTGACCTTTCGTGAAACTGATTGTATCGGCCGTCAGATCGACGACGACCGTGTCGCCATCGCGAAACTCGCCGTCGAGCACGCGCAGCGCCAGCGGATCGAGCAGGAGCCGCTGGAGGGCCCGCTTCAGCGGCCGGGCCCCGTAGACCGGATCATACCCTTCACCCACCAGGAAGTCCTTGGCGGCGTCGCTCAGGGTAATCCGGATCTTGCGGCTTTCCAGCCGCTTCAGCAGGCCGCTGAGCTGGATGTCCACGATCTTCTTGATGTGCGCCCGGTCGAGCGAGTGGAAGAACACGATGTCGTCGATGCGGTTGATGAACTCCGGCCGGAAGTGCCCGCGCAGCGAGTCCAGGTCGCGGAGGTTCGAGGTCATGACCACCACGGTGTTGGTGAAGTCCACGACGCGGCCCTTGCCGTCGGTCAGCCGGCCGTCATCGAGCAACTGGAGCATGACGTTCAGCACCTCGGGGTGCGCCTTCTCGACTTCATCGAACAGCACCACGGCGTACGGCCGGCGGCGGACCGCCTCGGTGAGCTGGCCGGCCTCGTCGTAGCCGACGTAGCCGGGAGGCGCGCCGATCATGCGCGACACGGTGTGCTTTTCCTGGTACTCCGACATGTCGATGCGCACCATCGCGTGCTCATTGTCGAACAGGAACTCGGCGAGGGCGCGGGCCAGCTCGGTCTTGCCGACGCCGGTGGGCCCGAGGAAGATGAAGCTGCCGAGCGGACGGTTCGGATCCTGCAACCCGGCGCGGGCGCGGCGAATGGCGTTTGACACGGCGACGATGGCCTCGTCCTGTCCGACCACGCGCAGGTGCAGCCGCTCTTCCATCTTGAGGAGCTTCTGGACCTCGCCTTCCATCAGGCGGCTCACCGGGATGCCGGTCCACTTGCCGACGACTTCGGCGATGTCTTCCTCGTCCACTTCTTCCTTGAGCATGCTCTTGGCCTTCTGCAGGCGCTGCAGGCGCGACTCCTGCTCCTTGATGCGCGCCTCGAGCTCGGGCACGCGGCCGTACTGCAGCTCCGAGGCCTTGGCGTAGTCGCCGGAGCGCTGCGCCTGCTCGACCTCGACGCGCACGCGCTCGATCTGCTCCTTCAACTGGCGGCCCGACTGGATCGCTTCTTTCTCCTGCTCCCAGTGCGACGTCAGCCCGGTCTGCTGTTCCTTGAGGTCAGCCAGCTCTTTCTCGAGCTTCTCGAGGCGCTCTTTCGAGGCCTTGTCCTTCTCCTTGCGGAGCGCCTCGCGCTCGATTTCCAGCTGCATGATGCGGCGGCGCACTTCGTCGAGCTCCACCGGCATGGAGTCGATTTCCATGCGCAGCTTCGACGCCGCCTCGTCCATCAGGTCGATGGCCTTGTCGGGCAGAAAGCGGTCGGCGATGTAACGGTGCGACAGCACGGCGGCGGCGACCAGCGCGGCGTCCTTGAACTTGACGCCGTGGTGGATCTCGTAGCGCTCGCGGAGGCCGCGCAGGATGCTGATGGTGTCTTCGACCGTCGGTTCGCCGACGTGCACCGGCTGGAAGCGGCGCTCGAGGGCCGCGTCTTTCTCGATGTACTTGCGGTACTCGTCCAGTGTGGTGGCGCCAATGGTGTGGAGCTCGCCGCGGGCCAGCATCGGCTTCAGCATGTTCGAGGCGTCCATCGACCCCTCCGAGGCGCCGGCGCCGACCACGGTGTGCAGCTCGTCGATGAACAGGACGATCTGGCCCTCGGCCTCCGACACTTCCTTGAGCACGGCCTTGAGCCGGTCCTCGAACTCGCCGCGGTACTTCGCGCCCGCGATCAGCGCGCCCATGTCGAGCGTGACAATGCGTTTCTTCTTCAGGCCCTCCGGGACGTCGCCGCGGACGATGCGCTGGGCGAGGCCTTCGACGATCGCCGTCTTGCCGACGCCGGGCTCGCCGATCAGGACCGGGTTGTTCTTGGTGCGGCGCGACAGCACCTGGATCACGCGGCGCACTTCCTCGTCTCGCCCAATCACCGGGTCGAGCTTGCCCTTGCGGGCGAGCTCGGTGAGGTCGCGGCCGTACTTCTCGAGCGCCTCGTACTTGCCTTCGGGGTTCTGGTCGGTCACCCGCTGGCTGCCGCGCACGGCGGTCAGCGCCTCGAGCACCTGCTCGCGCGTGATGCCGTTGGCCTTGAGCTGATCGACGGTGGCCGACTTGCCAGGCTCGTTCAGGATCCCGAGCAGCAGGTGCTCGGTGCTGACGTAGTCGTCTTGCATCGCCTTGGCTTCGGCCTGGGCGGCGTCGAACACCACGCGGAGGCGCGGGGAGAGGTGGGGCTCCGAGCCGCCGTGGGCTTTCGGCTGCTTCGCCAGGTGGGCGCGCAGCGTGCCGGCGATGGCGCCCGGCTCCACGGTCAGCTTGCGGAACACGCTTGGCACGACGCCGTTCTGCTGCTCGGCCAGCGTGACCAGCAAGTGCTCGGGCTCGACCTGCGCGTGGTTCAGCTCCGACGCCAACTGCGGCGCGGCCAGCACGGCCTCCTGGGCCTTTTCGGTGAACTTGTTGAGATTCATGATGTCCCTCAGCCTGCGCTCTTGCCGGTCGCCTTCTGGCTCGACGCACTCGCCGCGCGGAGCGACTCGTACAACCCGCGCTCTTCTTCGCTCAACACCTTCGGAATCTCCACTTCGACATTCGCATACAGGTCGCCGCGTTCGTCTGGCTTCCCGACCGCCGGCCACCCATGGCCTCTCAGGCGGAACCGCTGGCCGCTCTGCGTCCCAGCGGGCACCTTCAGCCGCAGCGTCTTCGCCTCCGGAGTCACCACGTCAACCTCGCCGCCGAGCACCGCCGTCGGCACCGGCACCCGGGTCTTCGTGTAGACGTCGCGCCCCTTCACCTCGAACACCGGATGCGGCTTCAGTTGCACGCGCAGGAAGAGGTCGCCGCTCGGCCCGGTGCCGGTGCCGCGGCCGCCTTCACCGCTGACCCGCACCCGCGAGCCGTCGGTGACGCCGGCGGGGATGCGCACCTCGACCGATCGCGCGTGGCCGTCGTGGCGCAGTTGCAGGCGCTGGACGCTGCCGCGCAACGCGGTTTCGAGGTCCAGCTCGAAGGGGTGCTCGACATCCTGCCCCTTCCGGCTGCGCGCCCGTCCGCGCCCGCCGCGCACCCCGGCCGCCTGGTCTTCGCCGCCCATGCCGCCGAAGAAGGTGGTGAAGAAGTCAGAGAACGGGGCGTCCCCGCCGCCGAACATCGCGGACACCTCGTCCTCGGACATGTTCCGAAACCCGCCACCGCCGGCGCCGCCGCCGCCGTACGGGCTGGCGGCGCCGGGCGGCGCGTTCTCGTAGGCCCGCCAGTTGGCGCCAAGCTCGTCGTACTTCTTCCGCTTGACGGGGTCGCTCAGCACCTCGTTGGCCTCGTTCAGGTCCTTGAACTTCGCCTCGGCGCCCTTGTTGCCCGGGTTGACGTCCGGGTGGAACTTCCGCGCCAGCTTCCGGAAGGCCTGCTTGATCTCCTTCCCGGTGGCGGTCTTGGCGATGCCGAGCGTGGTGTAGTAATCCTTGAAGTCCACGACTAGCCCTCGGCGTCCAGGCCCAGCAGGGCAGACAGTTGATCCATTTCACGCAGCAGGCGCCGGCGCGTCGCGTCCCGCAGCAGGGCGCCGGGCCGCATCAGGGGGCGGATGCGCTGCATCGCCTCGGCCACCGACAGCAACTGCTGCACGCCGGCGAGGTTGACGCCGGCGTCATCCACCAGCCGCTTAATGAAGCGCAGCCGCTCGATTTCGTCGTGCGAGTAGAGCCGCATGCTGCCCACCGTGCGCGCCGGCCGCACCAGCCCGAGCCGCTCGTACTTGCGCAGCGTCTGCGGGTGCATGTTCAGCATGCGCGCGGCAACGGAGATGAAGATCAGCTCTGAAGTTGACACAGATCGAGTGTAGGACTTGATACGTGGCGTGTCAAGTCGAAAGGGTGCCTAAGGTGCCGGGCGGTTAGCTGGAGGGTTCGAGCTTGCGAGCGGCGAGCACGGCCTTAACCAGGTCCTCGGGGATGTTGTCGGGCAGCTCGTCGCTCATCTCGCCGCAGGCGATGCGGCCGGCCTTGACCGTGCTCTCGTACTGCGCCAGGTACTCGTGGCAGTTGCGGCACCGCGACAGGTGCAGCTCGAAGTGCGCGCGGTTCTCTTCCGGGAGCTCGCCGCTGACGTAGTCCATCAGGAAGTCGGCCAGTTCGCGGCATTTCATGACGCACCGTCCCTCCGGAAATGTGGCGCCAGCATGGTCCGGAGCGCCTGCCGGGCGCGGTGGAGCCGAATCTTGGCGGCGTTCACGGACAACCCAAGCATGTTGGCGGTTTCCTCGGTGTCTAATCCTTCGATGTCGCGCAGGACGAGAACGGTACGGTAGCTCTCGGGCAACTGGTCGATCTTCCGCCGCACCAGGTTCCGGGTCTCGGCCCGCTCCATGGCGACATCGACCGGCTCGTCCCAGCTCTTGAATCGCTCTTCGTGATGGCCGTCGTCGAGGAACGCCGGCAGCAGGGTTTCGATCGACTGCTCGGGCTTGCGCTTTCGCGTCCGCAGCTTCATCAGAGCGGCGTTCACGGCAATGCGGTGCAGCCAGGTGGAGAGCTTGGAGTTCCCTTCGAAGCGGTCCAGGTTCTTGAAGGCGTTGAGGAAGGCGTCCTGGACGACATCGCGGGCGTCTTCGTCTGAGGCGAGGATGCGACGGGTCACGGCCAGCAACCGCCCGCCGTAGGTCCGCACCACGTGCTCGTACGCGGACTCGTCGCCGGCGCGGAGCTGAGCGATGAGGGTGGCCTCATCGTCCACAGGTGTCGCGCTGCCCATCCGTCGGAGCGTATCATACGGTCGCATGCAATCCCGCTGGAAGGCAGGCCGCCCGCATGTCACAAGTGAGCACGTCCACGCCGCCGGGCACGCCGGCACCGTGGCACCTTAGAATGCCATCCACGATGCTCCAATACGCAAGTACCCTGACCCTGTGCGGTCTCGCCCTCGCCACCGGCCTGTTGGCCGCCGTCCCACCTTCGTTCTCGGAGCTTCGGTGGGCAAGCCAACCGACTCCGCGCGCCACGCCGGATTCGGTCGGCATGTCGGCCGAGCGCCTCCAGGCCGCCACCGCCGTGCTGCGGCAGGCCGTCAGCGATCGCGGGATTGCCGGCGCGGTGGGCCTGGTCGCGCGCCAGGGCAAAATCGTCTACCTCGAGCCGGTCGGCCTGCAGAGCGTCGAGACGCGCACGCCGATGACCGAGCGCTCCCTCTTCCGCATCTACTCGCAGACCAAGGCAGTGACCGCCGTCGCGGTGATGATGCTGCACGAAGCAGGGAAGTTCCATCTCACCGATGCCGTCTCGGCGTACTTGCCGGAGTTCAAGAACGTGATGGTGCAGACGCCGGAGGGATCGCGCAAGCCGTCGCGTGAGATCACGGTGGAAGACCTCCTCCTCCACACCTCGGGCCTGAGCCATCGCACCTCGGATCTCTACAGCGCGCGCAAGGTCCGAGTGCGGTCGCAGGGATTGCCGCAGTTTGTGACCAACATCACGCAGGCGCCGCTGATGGAAGATCCCGGCACACGCTTCCGCTACAGCGAGGGGACGACGGTGCTCGGGCGCCTCGTGGAGGTCTGGTCGGGACAGCCATTCGATGCGTTCGTGACCGACCGCATCCTCAAGCCGCTCGAGATGAACGACACGTCGTTCTGGGTGGAAGGCGAGGCGCAGGCGCGCCTCGCCACGGTTTACCGTGTGGCGCCAACCGGTGGGCTCACGCCCTTCGAGATCGAAGAAGAAGTGCCGTTCACGAAGCGCCCGGCGCTGATCGAAGGTGCGGTCGGCCTGGTGTCGACCGCACCGGACTTTCTCCGCTTCTGCCAGATGTTCCTGAACCGGGGCGAGCTCGACGGCGTGCGGCTGCTCAGCGCCCGGACCGTGGAGTCGATAACGGCCAACGGCCTCTCGGCGCCCGTGCTGCGGCAGCGCGGCGGCGCCATGGGCTGGGGCCTCGGCAACGTCGACGTGGTGGTCACGCCGAGCACGCGCGGCTACCTCACCTCGACCGGGGAGTACGGCTGGGACGGCTCCGCCGGGACGTT
>CAYHCX010000001.1:106597-125336 GCA_964355095.1 uncultured Acidobacterium sp. | reverse complement strand
AGACGCAGATTAGTTCGATCCGCTTCCGCTCGCCAAAGGGAAGCCGATCGCTCAACCTGAGGCCAGCTCCGGCTGTCGAGGGGAGTGCTGATCAATGCGGACCTGGGAAAAGCGAATCTGTGTCCAATCGGCGTCTAATCTGTGGCCGTATTCTCGGCCGCGGCGTCGTCCGACCGACAAGTCTGCGGCCTCCTTCGACTCGGCCGCCGCCGAATGGCGGCGCCTCGCTCAGGGCAGGCTGATGTTAATCTGCGGCCATGCAGACTTGGCTTCGCATGTTCGTGACGGCGGCACTCTTCACTGGAGTGGTGATGGCGCAGGGCGCGCAGCCTGTGTTCGAACCGATGCAGCCCGACCTGCTCGGCGCGGGCTCTGCGTTCGCCAATGCGTTCGCCGACTTCGACAACGACGGCGACCTCGACCTGTTCGTCGGCTTCGACGGCAAGCCCAATCGCCTGTATCGCAACGACAAGGGCGTATTCGTGGACGTGGCCGCCGCGGCCGGCGTGGCGGATGTGCGGCCGACGCGGGCGGTGGCGTGGGGGGACTTCGATGCCGATGGCGACAGCGACCTGCTGGTCGGCTTCACGCCCAGCCCCGGCGCCTCGGTGTTGAAGGTGTATCGCAACAACACCGGCGCATTCGCTGACGTGACGAAGGACGCCGGCCTCGTGGTGGCGACCGGCGCCGTTCGGCAACCGGCGTGGGTTGATGTGGATGCCGACGGCGACCTGGATCTGTTCATCGCCTACCGCGACCGCGCCAACGTGCTCTATCGCAACGACGCCGGCAGGTTCAGCGACGTTGCGGCTTCGCTTGGCATCGCCGATGCCCGTCACACGGTGGGCGCGGTGTGGTTCGACTTCGACGAAGACGGCGACCTCGACCTGGCCGACGGCAACATGGATGGCGATGCCAATGGCCTGTTTCGCAACGATGGTGGGAAGTTCACCGACGTCGCCGAGGCGGCCGGCGTGGCATGGGGCGGCCGGCGCCCGAAGCACGCCGGCAGTGGCACGGTCCGCGTCTGCGCGCCCGACGTGGACAACGATGGGCGCTTCGACCTGTTCGCGGCCAACTACGGGCCGTTGGGCTTCTTCAGCAATCGCGGCCAGGGCGTGTTCGAGGACCGCGGCGCGGCGTGGAGCATTGCCATCGACTCCCGCTACGACGCCTGCGCGTTCGCCGACTTCGATCACGACGGCCGGCTCGATCTGTATGTGAACGGCACCGTGACCGGCGGCGCCAGCTGGCAGGATTCGCTGTTCCGCAACACCGGCTCCGCGTTCGTGGACGTTACGCCGGCGTCGATTCGCAAGCTGCAGGCGGATCACGGCGTGCAGTGGGCCGACGTCGATGGTGACGGCGATCTGGACCTGGCCCTGACGGGTTCCAGGGCCGACGGCATGCACCTGGTCATGCGGAACATGCTGCCGGCTGCCGACGCGCAACGCGGGCTGCACGTTCGGGTGTTGGACGCCGCGGGGCACGCCACGCTCGCGGGGGCCGAGGTGCGCGTGTATGCGGCGGGGACGACCCGGCTGGTCGGCGCGCGCCTGGTTGACAGCGGCTCCGGCTACGACGCCCAGAACGACATGCCCGTGCACGTGGGGGTGCCGGCGGGCGTGTCTCGGGTGGACGTGCAGGTGATCGCGCCGCGCGGCGGGCGTCGCGTGCCGATTTGGCAGCGGGGCGTCGCACCCGGCAAGACCGTGACGGTTCGCGTGCCCCGCTAGGCTCGGTGGTCAGGAGGGCGACGAGGAAGGCGCCAGCGGGAAGTTCGGGCCATACTGGAGGCGCGCGGTTGCGCACGCTTCCATGAACACGCTGATCGCCTCCATCTTCCTGGGCATCATCGGCTCGGGGTACTTCATGTACGGACGCAGGGCCCACAACCCCGTGGCGCTCGCGGCCGGCGTGCTGCTGTGCGTGTGTCCCTACTTCATTGACAGCTTCTTCTGGACGCTGGCGGTGGGCGCGGCGCTGATGGCCGCCCCGTTCGTCATCACCCTGTAACGCATGGCCCTGACCGCAACCGTTTTCAACCTCGACACCGAACTGGCCGACATCGATCGCGGCGTCTACGAGACGCTGGCGATTCGCATGGCGCGGCAGCCGTCGGAAACCCCGGACTACATGCTGGCGCGCTATCTCGCCTATTGCCTCGAGTACGCCGAAGGCATTGCCTTTACCGAGGGCGTGGCGGCCGGCGGCGAGGAGCCGGCCGTGGTGATCCGCGACCTGACCGGCCGGCTCACGGCGTGGATTGAAGTCGGCATGCCGGGCGCGGACCGCCTGCATCGCGGCAGCAAGAAGGCCGGGCGCGTGGCGGTGTACACGCATCGCGCCGTGGGCCAGGTGCTGGCGCAATTGAACGGCCAGGGCATCCACCGCGCCGCCGAGATTCCCGTGTATGAGTTTGGCGCTGGATTTATCGAGGAGGTCGCGGCTACCATCGCCCGTCGCGCCAAGGTGGCAGTCTCGGTGACGGAGCGGCAACTCTATCTGGACGTGGACGGCCGCACCTTCACGACCACCATCGGCGAGCACCATTTCGTCTGAGCCCCCATGAGAACATTCGCACTCGCCGCCCTGATCACCCTCCTGCTCGTTCCTGGCCCCGGCGCTCCCTTCGACTCGCGCGTCACAGCGCTCGCTCAGGGCAGGCAGCCCGAAGTTCAGGCGCCACCGGCGGTTCGCACGGGGCCGCGGCTCGTGGTGCTGATCTCGGTGGATCAGATGCGCGGCGACTACATCGATCGCTTTCAGCACCAGTGGTCGAAGGGGTTGAAGCGGCTGGTCGCCGAGGGCGCGTGGTTCCGGCAGGCCGACTATCCGTACTACAACACCGTGACCTGCGCCGGGCACGCCAGCATCAGCACCGGCACGGCGCCCGCCGTGCACGGCATGGTGCTCAACCAGTGGTGGGAGCGCGACAACAGCCGCTTGGTGAGCTGCACGGATGATGACGATGTGCAGTTGGTGACCTACGGCATTCCGGTGAAGGGCGTCGGCCACAGCGCCAGGAACCTGATGACGACGACGCTCGCCGACGAGATGCGGCTACAGGATTCGACGGCGCCGCGTGTGGTGAGCATCTCGCTGAAGGCGCGCTCGGCCATCAACCTCGGCGGCCATCGTCCCGACGCGGTGATCTGGCTGGACGAGGCCAACGGTGAATGGGTCACCTCCACCGCCTTCGCGAAGCAAACGGCGCCCTACTTTGCCGGCTACATCGACAAGCATCCGCTTAAGAACGAGATGGGACGCCCGTGGGACCGCTCCCTGCCGAAAGACCGCTACCTCTACGACGGATCGACGCAGGGGCGGCAGAAGACCGCGCTCGTCACCAAGGACTTTCCCCACATCGTGAAGGGCGACGGCACCGAAGTGGGCGGCGCGTTCACCGACGCGTGGGAATCGAGCCCCTACTCCGACGCCTACCTGGCGGGCCTGGCGGGCGCGGCGCTCGACGGCCTGAAGCTCGGGCGCGGCGCCGGCACCGACTACCTCGGCATCAGCTTCTCGGCGCTCGATAAGGTCGGCCACGACTTCGGCCAGGACTCGCACGAAGTGCAGGACGTCATGATCCGCCTCGACCGCGAGATCGGCGCGCTGCTCGACAAGCTCGATCGCGACGTCGGCAAGGGCAACTACCTGGTCGGCCTCAGCTCCGATCACGGCGTCGCGCCGGTGCCGGAACGCGTCAAGGCCCAGGGCTTCGACGCCGGCCGCATCAACACCGTCGCCGTGGGCCGCGCTATCGACGACGTGCTGGCCCGCGAGCTGGGTCCGGGCAGCTATCGCACCCGCGTGATCTACAACGACATCTACTTCAACGACGGCGTCTACCCGAAGCTGACGCGCAACGCGAAGGCGATGACCGCGGTGCTGGACACGGTCCGCAAGACGCAGGGCGTGTGGCGCGTGTATCGCAAGGAAGAGCTGTCGATGATCGATCCGCTGACGCGCCCGTCGGCGCTCAGCCACTACGACGGCCGCAGCGGCGACATCAAGATGCTCGGCCGCAGCTACTGGATCACGTCCTCGAGCACGAGCACGCACGGCACCGGCCACCGCTACGACACGCGCGTGCCGGTGATCCTGTTTGGCCAGGGCATCAGGAAGGGCGAGTATCTCCAGCCGGCGGCGCCCATCGACCTGGCGCCGACGCTCGCGTTCCTGACCGGCATCACGCTGCCCGAAGCCATGGGCCGCGTGCTTACCGAAGCGCTCGCGCCCCGTCCATGAACGCCACCACGTCGGCGAGAGAGGGCACGCTGTTGAGCGCGCCTGGACGTGTGCAACTCAGCGCAGCGGCGGCATTCGCGAAGCGCAGGATGTCGTGGGGCGATTCCCCGTTCAGCAGCGCGTGGATGAACCCGGCGCGAAACACGTCGCCGGCGCCGGTCGTGTCAACGGCGTCCACCTCGACCCCGGGCTCGTAACAGAGTTCGTCACCAACCAGCAGCATCGACCCACGCGGGCCGAGCGTTACGCACAGGATGCCGGTGTGCGCCTCGCGCAGCTTGTAGAGGGCGCGTTCGTGATCGGCCTCGCCGGTGATCGCCGGCAGCACGTGCTCGGCGAAAATCGGGATGCTGACCGCCGCCACCAGTTCCGGCGTGCGATCGGTCACGCGGTCGAGGTCGCTCGTGGCCGGCACCCCGGCCTCGCGCGCGAGCGTCGCCGCGCGAATCGCCGCGTCTTCATCAACGTCGTCCACGTGAATCAGCCGCGCCGAGGCGATCAGCGCCGCGGGGACCTCGTCCGGCTTCAGCAGCAGCCGATCGTCGCGGTCCCACAACACGACGCGTTCGCCGGTACGCTCATCCACCGTGATCACGGCAAACTGGTTGGCCGCCTCGCGCGTCACCAGGTGCGAGAGATCAATGCCGCGGCCGCGCAGTTCCTGCCGGATGCGGCGGCCGTTGTCGTCGGTGCCGGACGCGCCGACGTAGGCGGTCCTGAGCCCGAGCCCGGCGCAGGCCGCCAATGCGGTGGCCATCTGCCCGCCACACGACACCGAGTGGCTGCTGATGCGCAACTTGGCGGTGGGGCTGTCGGCGCGTGGCGCGGCGGGCAGGCGGTACACGTAGTCGACGGAGTTAACGCCAATCCCAACCACATCCCAAGTCTTTCCAGCGAACATTGGTTGCCAGTATAGGATGCGGGTGTGGGGCCTGGCACGGTTACATCGAATTGGTCGCAATTCTTGCCACGTGTGCAGGACTTGCGTCGTTTGGCGTGTAACCGTGCCAGGCCCTACTGCGTGATCGTTGCCTGCCTGATCGGAGGCGGGGCGCACGGGCAGGAACCGAAGCCGGCTGCAGAGCAACCGCCGCAGCAACCCATCTTCCGGGCCGGCACTGATTTGGTCCGCGTCGATGTGACCGCCACCGTCCGCGGCGACGAGCCGGTGGCCGACCTGCAACTGTCCGACTTCGAGGTCACCGAAGACGACGTGCCGCAGGTCGTCGAGACCATCAAGTTCGTGCGCGTCGACGGCGCGCGCACGTCGGACCTGAACGAGCCGATGCAGATCCGGTCGCGACAGCACGCGCAGCTCGAGGCCGCGCGCGACGACGTGCGGCTGTTCGGTATCTTCCTGGACGACTACCACATCGACAAGCGGCCCGAGATCACACTGCCGTTGCGCGACGCGATCACGTCGTTCATCAACCAGCTGGGGCCCAACGACCTCGCCGTGATCATGGAGCCTCTCGAGAGCCTGCGCGACCTGAAATACACGCGGTCGAAGCCCGAGCTGCTGAGCCGCGTCCGCAACTTCGAAGGCCGCCGCGGCGAGATCTTTCCGGTGAAGAGCGCGGCGGAAGAGGCGCAGATGTCACAACGCAACTGGATGGAGCTGCGGGCCGGCGTCACGCTCTCCGCGCTGGGCGCGCTTGCTACCCAACTGGGCGGCTTGCGCGAGGGCCGCAAGTCCATCCTCTTCTTCAGCCAGGGCCCGCCGGCGCGGCCGGGCAGCCCGAACGATCAGCTGCTGAAGGAGGCGATGGAAGCCGCCAACCGCGGCAACGTCACCATTCACGTGATCGATCCCCGGCCGCTCGGCAGCGTTGGCTTCGGCGGCGACGACCTCCTGCGCCGCATCGCCTACGACACCGGCGGCCGCGCCATCGTCAACACCAACGATCCGGAGAAGCAGTTGGCCGGCGTCATGGCCGATGCCAGCGCCTACTACCTGATCGGTTACACGCCCACGCGCCGGACCAACGACGGCAAGTTCCACGAGATCAAGGTCCGCGTGAAGCGCCGGGGCGTGAAGGTCACCGCGCGGCGGGGCTACTGGGCGGCGAGCGAAAAGGAAATGACCGCCGCGGCCGAGGCGGCGGCGACGCCGGTGAACACCGCACTCAACAACGCGTTGGCGGCCATCGCCGACTCGACGACCACCAGGGCCGTCAACGTGTGGACCGGCGTGTCCAAGGGCGACGGCGATCGCACCCGCCTCACGTTCACGTGGGAAGCAGCTCCTGGGAGCGCCGCCGCCGACACGCCCGCGCGCCTGGAGATTCTGCCCGTGGACGACGCCGGCAAGGAAGCGATGCCGGCGCAGGTGATTGGCGGCGCACCAGGGGAGCTGCCGTTGATGGCGCATTTTCAGCTGCCGGCCGGCCGCCAGCGCCTTCGTTTCACCTCGCTGACGGCGGCGGGCGAGACCATCGACCGCTGGGTGCAGACGCAGTTGGTGCCCGACCTGTCGAAGCACCCGATCGTGCTGGCCACGCCCCGCTTCCTGCGCGCGCGCAACATGATCGAGTTGCGCGCCATCGAGGCCAACCCGGCGCCGTCGCCGACGGCCTCGACCCGTTTCGGGGCCACCGAGCGCGTGCTCGTGGAGATCGAGTGCGCGGCGCCGGCCGGCGAGGCGCCGCAGATCACGGTGGAGTTGCTCAACGCGATGGGCGGCGTGCTGCGCGCCCTAGAGGCGCCGCCCCTGACGAACGGCCGGCTCCGCCTGCCGCTGCCGGTGTCGAGCCTGGGCAACGGCACCTACATCCTGCGGGCCACGGCCTTGTCGGGCGAGCACGCCGCGGAGCAGTGGGTGGCGTTTCGGGTGGCGAGGTAGGACTGACTTCACAGGAGGTCAGGAGATCAGGAGGTAACGAGAAGACAAGTTCAATCCCGCACATTGAGTCGTGCTTTCCGCCACGACTCGGTCGTCCGCTTCATCGCGTCGTGGGAAACCGTCCGACCAGCGTCAGAGTCCGCGAGCCCGCGGTCGACCATTCGAGCGAACGCCAGTTCTCGAAGCAATTCATCGTAAGAACTGCCATCGGGCTGCTTGTCGATGAGCTCGATCATCTGGGCCTTGGGGGTTGCCGCCTGTCCGCTCATCGCGACATTGTAGCGTCGTGGAGCGTGTGTGCAACAGCGTCGAATGCACAGCGTCGAATGGCCACTGCCATTTGCCGTCACGATCGCCTGGTGCCGTTCTCGTGCAAGGGCCGCGGACTCTGCCCGACCTGTGGCGGCCGCCGCATGACGGAGCTGTCTTGGTGCCGACGACGCCGCGGACGGGGTCGACAGCGACCAGCCGCGTTTCAAGGTTGCCCCGTTGATCGACACGAAGGATGTGGGCGCGACGGAACTCGAAGATCATCCGATGCCCATCGTCGAAGATGGGGGACAGCAGCGTTTGCTCACTCGCTGATCCTTCAGTAATGCGCGTGAGGGCCGTTGAGGTGGCCTTCCGCGCGTCGGATTGACGATCGAAGTGGAACCGAGGACTTGCCGCGATGATCAGTCGCGGGCGGACGTCTGGGGTTCGCGGTATAGGGAAGCGACTACCGCATCTCAACCAGGCCACGGCCCTGAAGACTGCTGCGTGTCGGTATCCACAACACCCGCAACCAGAGAAAGGCTGCCCCGTTATGCCTCCTGCGGGACGCAAGTGATTCTCCTGGTCTCCTTAGCTCCTGTCCCTTCGAACGTCTGACTCTCTGACATTTCCCGGTGTCGCTCGGGATCTCGTCGATAGGGCATCGCTGTTCTCGAGCCGCAACAACCCCGGTCCTACTTTCGCGGTCACCCCTTGTTGAAGGCGATGCCGAAGGCTGCCGCCTTTGAAAGGAGCACCAAGACGGACCGCGAGCAGCACCTGCCGGCCCCCTTCACGCGGAAGTCATAACCCCGTCGTGGAGGTTCAACGCCCTTCCTTCGTTGGTGGTTGGCGGCAGGCATGAGCGGATCCGTCGAGGAGGTGCAATCGCAACTACAAGGAGCACCATGCCAAGACGACACACCGAACCCGTCGCGATTACAAGGGGTACGAAGAACATCTTCGCCGACCTGGGATATCCGGATGCGGTCGAGCGCCAGGCTAGGCTGCGGCTCGCATACGCCCTCAACCAAGTCCTCGAACAGCGCGCGCTGACGCAGACCGACGCTTCAAAGGTGCTGGGCTTGACGCAACCGAAGGTGTCGGCGCTCCGGCACTATAAACTCCGTGGTTTCTCTGTTGAGCGTCTGATGACACTGCTCACCATCCTCGACCGGGACATCGACATCGTGATCAGGAAGAAGCCGCGCACTCAAGGTGGCGCCCGGATCAGCGTGGTCGCTCGCTGAGGCCGCCTCGGTGTAGATTTCGATCCGGATGCTCCCTATACTCTGAGAGTGCTGTTCCGTGACCGGCTGTGGGCGACGATCGCGGCGGCGCGGGCCGTGCTGGAGGTGCCTGGCGTGCTGATCGTGGGATCCGAGGTGCCAAATCTCCTCGAACCTGGCGCGGCTTCGACTCTCGTCGTGTCGCAGGATCTCGATGTCGGCGTTCCCACGAACCAGCACACCGCGGTCAAACAGCAGCTCGGCACCCTTGGTGAGTTTCGCCAGTCGTCCGAAGAGCCGTCGGTGTGGGCGCCGCGTTCACCGGATTTGCTGGAGATCAACTTTGTCGGGATGGATGCGGCACAAGATCCGGCCGAGGCCTACCTGATCGCCGACGAGCAGCTCCCGTTGCTGGTATTCGGCGCCCTGTCGCTGGTTGCTCCGGGAGGCGCACTCGAGGTCGCCGGCACCCGGATTCGATTGCCGCGGCCGGCGGGATTGCTGCTCGAAAAGCTCGTGACGGATCGGACCGGCGAGAAAGGCGAGCGGGACCTTCTCGTTGCTCTGGGCCTCTTGTTCCTGGCCGCGGCCGCCGACGTCGACGAGCTGGACGATGCGTACCGGCGCCTTCGGCCGGAGCTTCGCCATGTGGTTCGTGCCAACCTGACACTGCTCTCGCTGCTTGCTCCTCGCGCAGGCATGCCGGACCCACGGTCCGGACGGGCCGACGTGAGCGCGTTGCTGCGCCGGCTCGAAGCTGGGGAGGCCCCATGAGTGCCGCGCTCGAACGGCGCGTCCGGCAATATCGGTCGCGCATCTTGATCCGCCAATGGGACTACCGGCAACGGCATCATGCCAGGGGCGTGTGGTTCCGCTTCCGTCGCCTGCTTGCCGACGCCAGTCGTGCGTATGTGGTTTCACCCGCGGACGCTGAGCGTCTGCGGGCGGAAGGCTACCGGACTGAACCGGTCGGGGCCTTGGTCGAGCCGCCGAAAGTGATCGTGTTTGCGCCGGCGCACTGTGTGGCCACCTTGGCCTCTGCTCGAGAGGTGCCGGTGTCCTTGGGGCGCGAGCTATTGAGCGCCGCATGCCTGGTGCTCGTGGTCTTCGAGCACCGTCCCACCGCGGCAACGGAGATAGTGCCGAACCTGGCCATCTGAGACGTCCCGGTTCCCCGGATGGTCGCCATCGCGAGTTGAGATTGATTCCCGCCGATCTGGCGGCCCGGCCCCTTTCCCCCTAGTAGAATGTGCGGCCGCCCAAGCGGCCAACACTGCGGGGCCGCCGCCTCAGGGGGCCAGTTTCCGAATGACACGACTCATGTTGTTCTTCGTCTCGATCAGCCTGACCGCGGCCCTGATCGCCCAGGAGCCGATGGTGCACTCCACTGCTCGCGGGGAGTGGCCCACCTACGGCGGCGATCTCGCCAGCACCAAGTACTCGCCGCTCGATCAGGTCACCGCGTCGAACTTCGCCTCGCTGAAGCTGGCCTGGCGCGCCAAGTCACCGGACGGGTTCCTCAGCCTCACGCTGCCAGACGGCAGTGAGTGGTCCGCGGACTCGAAGACGATCTTCGACGAGTTGAACCGGATCGATCCCAAGCGCTGGCGCGACGGCCAGCCGCCGTTCGTCCAGAACTACAAGGCCACGCCGCTGATGGTCAACGGCACGCTCTACGTCAACACCGCGGCCTCGGTCGCCGCCGCCTACGACGCGCGCACCGGTGCGCTCAAGTGGGTCTACAACCCCAAGAGCTACGAGTCGGGCACGACCACCCTGACACTGCGCTGGAACCAGCGCGGCGTCGCCTACTGGACCGATGGCCGCGAGGAACGCATCTACCGGGGCACCGGCGACGGCTTCCTGGTGGCGGTGGATGCAAAGACGGGCCGGCCGGTGGCGGGTTTCGGTAGAAACGGCCGCGTTGACTTGATGGAAGGCCTGCCCCGGGCCAAGCGCGGCACGCGCGACTACCTCAACGCCCTGACCTACTCGGTCCAGTCCCCGCCCATCGTCGTGAAAGACGTGGTGATTACGCCGGCCGCGATCTCGTCGCTGATCAAGACCAAGGAGCAGATCCCGGGCTGGATTCGCGCCTTCGATGTGCGCACCGGCCAGGTGCGCTGGACGTTCCAGACCGTGCCGGCGAAGGGCGAGTTCGGCAGCGAGACGTGGAGCGACGGTTCCAACGAGTACGCCGGCTCCGTACGAATACCAGGGCGTGACGGTGAACGATCTCGCCGACTTCACGCCGGAGATTCGCGCCGCGGCCGTCAAGGCCATCGCAGGGTTCCGCACGGGGCCGCTCTTCACGCCGCCATCAGTGCAGGGCACGATCGTGCGGCCCGGCACCACCGGTGGCGGTAACTGGCAGGGGGCGGCCCGGGCGCCGCGATCGGGACGCCGATGACCTACTCGGTGGGCGGCAAGCAGTTCATCGCCATCACCGTGCAGGGGGCGACGCCGACGGCGGTACCGGAGCTGGTCGCGCTGTCGTTGCCGTGAGGCCCTTCGACTCGCCACCGACACGCGTTTCAGCGGGCCGGTGGCTCGCCCAGGGCGCTGGCGTCTGGAGGACAAAACGACGCCAGCGGTGTCTAAAGCCCGCATGACACGTATTGCGGCGGCGTGTTTGGTGCTGGCCCTCTGCGGATGCGCCGCCCGCGGCCCCTCGCCCCAAGTGGTCGCCGAGCTCGGCAAGGCCAACGCCCTGGTTCGCGAAGGCTGTTACGCCTGCCTCAAGGAAGCCCAGTCGATCTTCGAGCGGTTGTCGGCGCCGCCGAGGCCGGCACACGGCGCCGCGCAAGGGGCGTTCGAGGCCACGCTGCTGATCGCGATGCGCGAGAAGGAGCTGGGGATGCCAGCCGACATCTCGATCGACCGGGCCCGCCATCATGCCTCGGCGCTCCCGCCCGTCATTCCGCCGGCGCTCTCGCCGCAGGTCCTCATCGACGCCGCCGGGCTGGTGATCGGCGAAACGGCCGGCATGGATCCCGAACAGCGCGCGCAGCTCACCGGCCGCTCCCGCCCTGCGCTCGATCCCGACAGCCCGCGGCGCCGCGCCCTCGATGCCGCGGTCGCGTCCAACCTGGTCACCCAGTACCTGGCTCTCGTGATCGACTGCGAGCAGACACGCCTGCGCCCGTCGATTGATCCGGCGCCGATTCTGGCTCGCTACAGCGGAGTGCCGCTGATCCGGTTTCGTCTCGCGGTGTGCCAGGGCCCCGGAGTGCCCACGCCGGCCTCCCTTCGAGAGGCAGATCCACGCTTCGTTGATACGTTGCCCTGGGAAGCGCGGCGGGCCATGGTGGGCTCGCCGACCGAAGCCATCGACCTCTACCAGGCGGCGGCGCTCCTCGGCCAGGCGCGCGAGGCGTTCCCGTCCTCGCACTGGATCACGATCACGGCGGGGCGCGTCAACCAGTCGATCGCGGAGTTCGAAACCGCGCTCTCGGCGTTCGACGCGGTCCTCGCCGACTCGCCCACGCATCGCGATGCCCTGCTTGGCCGCCTCACCAGCCTCAGCTACCTGATGCGCCACCAGGAGGCCATCGTCACCGCCACTCGCATGATCGAGCTCGGCACCTGGAATATCGGCGACGCCTACTACTGGCGATCGTGGAACCACTACAACCTCAAGGCCCTCGAGCCGGCGTGGACCGACGTCGAGACGGCGATCAAGCTGTTGTCGAACACCAACGTCTACATGCTGGCCGGGCTGATTGCCTACGACCGCAAGAACCTGCCCACCGCGATCCTGCGTCTCGACCGCGCGTTCGAGATTGACGGCGCCAACTGCGACGCGACGTGGATGTCCGGACTGGTGCATGTGGACCAGCAGCAATGGCCGCCGGCGTCCACCCGGTTCTCGCGCGCCATGAGCTGTTTCGTCGGTGCGGCCTCGCAGGCCCGCCGGGACCTCGCGAACCTCGATGCGGAAGTGAGGCGGAGCGGCGGATCCCTGAACCCGCCAGGCAGGGAAACTCGTCAGCGCGCCAAGCTGACCAAAGACATCGAGCTGGCCGAAGAGCGTTCCGCCCAATCCGCGTTCAACGCCGCCCAGGGGTTTGCGCGAACCGGGCAGAAGGGCCCCGCACTGACGCATGTCGATGTCGCGATCGCGCATCCGCGGATGAAGGAGAAAGCGGAGGCGCTCAAGGCGGCGATCGAGAAGATGCCGTAGCGTGTCACCCGCGCGTGCGGCGGGCGCGGACCTGCAAGCCGGGCTTCTTCGCCCGCACCTCGATGCTGTGGCGCTTGTCGTCGCGTTTCGCGGGTTCATAGCCAAGCAGGTAATACGCTCCGCTCTCCTGCCAGACCTGGTCGATCGCCTCTGTGAACACATTGACGTTGGCAAAGGCGACGCCGCCGGTTTCGCGGGCGAATCCATCCAGCTGGCTGGCGACGTTCTTCACCTGCAGACCACGCGGATCGATCACATAGGTCGTCATGTCCGCTCGGGCGGTGTCGCGCAGCGTTGGACCAATGGCTCCGTCGAGCTTGCCATCGAAGTCGCCGAGTTGGACGTTGAAGACATTGGCTGGCCCGATGCAGACGAGCACCTTGCGGCGGTGTGACACGCCCGCGAGTTGTTTCGCCAAACCCGCCACCGATTCCATCGCATGACTTCTCGCCGTCAGGCCGCCCATCAGGCTGGTGCCGAACGGCTTGAACCGATCGATGGCGGCGCGCACCTCAGTTGCGCTCCTGGTCGTCGCGCTGCTGCCGCCATTGAGGTACACCACGGACATCACGTCCCCGGGGCCCTTTCGATCGGCAAACCCGCGCGCGATGTCCTTGATGCGCGGCGTCAGCGTCGGGTCGGTGACCAGGTTGTCCAACAGCAGCACGACGAACCGCCCATCGTCCTGCGGTGCGAGCGCGTCGGTGTTGACTTCGGCGAACGTGGAGACGGCGACCGGCTTGCCGTCTTCGATGACCTCGAAGTCATCCCGCGTCAGCGCGCGCACGAGACTGTTGCCGCCGTCGCGGACGACGGCGGAGATCACGACCAGGTCAACACGGGCGCCGAATCTGGGCTGGGCGAGGAGCGAGACGCTGACCGCCGCCATTCCGACGAGTGACACGAGCGCTGTGCCCCGCATGCTGGGTTCTCCTTGGACGCCGCGCTAATACGCGAGCAGGGCCACCTTCCTGATGTAGCTCGGATCGGTCAACTGGTCGACGATGAAGTGGGCGGTGTCGGCCCGCGAGATGGTCACCATGCCGCGCAGCGGCAAGCGCTCGCCGGCACGGTAGTGGCGAGTCAAACCGCCGTCGGTGAGTTGCACGGGCTGCACCAGCGTCCAGTCGAGGTCGCTATTGCGGATGTGCGCCTCTCCAGCTTTCTTGTCGGCATAGATTCCACGCAACGGGAAACGAATCATCAGGCGCATGAACAGGGGCGCGTCCTGGAGGGATTCACCAACGCCCAGGGCCGACGTGAAGATCAGGCGGGAGACCCCGCGCGCCCGCATGGCCTTGACGATGGCCGGCGCACTCTGTTGGATCAGGTTCCCAGACTTGAAGGTCTTGCCGCGCCCCAGGGCGGAGATCACCGCATCCTGGCCCTGCACGGCGACAGCAAGCGCCGCATCGCCGGCCGTGACGTCGCCGGCGACAACGCGGAGGCGGTCGTGCCGGGTGGTAACGGCGGCCGGGTTCCGCGCAAAGACAGTGACGTGGTGCCCGGCCTCGAGCGCCTGGGTGAGCACGTGCCGGCCCGTCCCGCCAGTGGCGCCGAGCAGGAGCACCTTCACGGCTCCAAGGATACTCCCGAGCCTGTCGGACGCACGGCACAATCCGCCTCACAGGAGACACACCGTGCAACCGGTGCGTGCCTTTACAGAAGATCAGGAGTCCAGAAGAAACCAGAATTAGTTCTCCTGATCTCCTGATCTCCTGTTTAGGTATCCAGGTTCAGCGTCACCACCAGCGGCCCGTGATCGCTCGTGCCGATCTCGCGCTGGACGATCGATGAGGTCGCGCGAGAGGCAAGAGCGGACGAGGCCAGCACGTAGTCAATCCGCCAGCCGATGTTGCGCTGCTTGAGGCTGCGCCACGGCGCCCACCACGTGAACAGGTTGTCGTTGTCCGGGTCGAGCGCCCGGCCCACGTCCACCAGGTCGCGCGAGATGATGCGCTCGAGCAGGGCGCGCTCGTCCGGCCGTGTGCCAATCTGGTTGGGCTTGCGCTCCTTCTCGTGAATGTCGCGCTCGGTGCGGGCCACGTTCAGGTCGCCGCAGAAGATCACCAGCCGCCCGTCGCGGGCCGAGTCGGCGGCGAAGCCGTCGAGCGCATCCAGGAAGCGCAGCTTGGCCTCGTAGTCTTTGCCGCCATTCGGCACGTAGACCGAGGCCAGCGTGATCTCACCGAGGGACGAGCGCAGCGTCGCGCAGGCAATGCGCTGCTCGAAGTCGAAGCCGGGATGCGAGCAGCTGGGGGCCGCATTCACCAGCGTCTTCCTGAGCAGGACCGCCACCCCCGAGTAGCCCTTCTCGCCGTGCCAGTAGCTCCAGTAGCCCTCGACGTCGCGCAGCTCGAACGGAAGCTGGTCGAGCGACGCCTTGATCTCCTGCAGGCACACCACGTCAGGTTTCTCGGCGGCGAGCCACTCGATCAGTTGGGCCTGCCGGGCGCGGATGCCATTGACGTTCCAGGTTGCGATTTTCATGGTTTTGGGAGGTCGCTCGCGCGCCGCCAATGCATCACCATTGTGGCTGATCGCGGCGCCACACTGTTGGCAGGGAGGTTGAGCAGGAATCGCGCACCGTCCGGCGTGACGTCAAACGCGCGGATCGGCGCGCCGGCGTCGAACAGGCGCTCGATCGACTGAATGGCGAGCGTCGCGCCGGCCTGGGCAAACCGGACGACGTGGACCTCGGCGCGGCGGCGGAAGTACAGCTCGCGGCCATCATCTCGCCATCGCGGCTCGGTGCCGCCGGCCGTGGTCACGCGAAGCCGCGAGCCCGGGTCGGGGAACGCATCCAAGTAGATGTCGGACTGGCCGGACTCGTCAGACGCGTAGGCGATCCATCGCCCGTCGTGCGAGAAGGCGCCGTGCGTCTGGTTGAAGCTGCCGGCGGCGTAAGCGCGCGGCTTCGCGCCTTCCACCTGCGGCACCACCCACAGGTCGTCGCGCGTCTGTGGATCGGTGCGCCCCAGCAGGAAGTGCACGCCGTCGCGCGACCAGTCCCAGAGCTGTACCGGCGGATCGAAGGTCGCACCCGTCTGCTCCGGCAACTGCGCGCCGGCGCCGCGAAAGAGGATGTTGCGGCGCTTGCCGACCCACGCCACGCGCAGGCCGTTCGGCGACCACACGGCGCTCTCGTCCATGTCGGTGCCGAGCGACAGCCGCACGGGCACCGGCTGCGTGCCGTCGCGGATCCACACGTCGAGCGTTCGCAGTTGCGGGTCGAGCGCCGTGACCGCCACCCGTCGTCCGTCTGGCGCGATCCGCAGCTCCCACGATTCCGCGGGCTCACCGGCGCGGCCCAGCCGCTGGCCATCGCGCGACACCCAGCGAAGTTCGCGCAGGCTGGATCCCGGCGCGCCGTAGATCAGGACATCCGGCGCGGCGGTGGCCAACAGTTGGCCGAGCGGACCGCGGCCGGCAGGAAAGCCCACGAGCGTCGAGCGGCCCGCGGCCGCCCACGTCCCGGGATCGAGCGGCTGCGCCACCAGCGTCGTGTCGTTCAAGACCAGCAGCGTCTCGCCGACGACGATGGGCTGCGCATCCGACGCCGACACGCGCACACGCGATGCGGCGTCGTCCAGTGACATCACCCAGATGCCCGCCCGCGAGCGATCGGTTGCCGTCACCAGGAAGGCGACGTGCCGTCCGTCTGGAAGAAAGGCCGGCCACGCGTGTGTCGATTCGCCGGCGTCGCGATCGATCGTGGTGAGCGGCGCGATGGTGCCGTCGGCCGACCGGCGCATCAGCCCGCCGGCGCCGTCGGGCGCGAACACGAGGTCGCCGGCCCGGTTCCAGGCGGCGCCACGGCCGGCCGGCGCATCGGCGAGGTCGCTGATCGATCCCGACGTGAGATCGATGGCGTGCAACCGTCCGTTGGCGAGAAACCCGAGGCGGGCGCCATCGGGCGACCAGAACGGCGCCGCGGCGCCATCCGTGGACGCCAGCATCCGCGCGTCACCGGTTGTCAGGTCCTGCAGCCACAACGACACCAGGCCGGCACGCACGGCCGGGTAGGCCAGCCGGCGGCCGTTGGGGGCCAGCGCGAGTCCAAAGGGGTGGTCGGATCCCGCGCCCACCTCGACGCCGTCACCGGCCGTCCAGGCGGCGCGCAGCGGCTCAGGTGGCGGCGGCGGCCCGGGCGGCTGCTCGCGCCAGTGACGAACGGCGGGCACGGCCAGCGCGGCAAACGCCACCACGAGCAGGAGATATACTGTGCGTCTCACGTCCACAGGAGGTTGCTTCGCATGCGTAATCGTTTTCTCGCACTGGCCATCACGGTCGTCGTCGCGGGGCTTCCGGGCGCCACCTCGGCGTTCGCGCAAGCGGCCGCGCCGACGCGGCGGCCTGACGTCATCTATGTTCCCACGCCCGAGCCGGTCGTGGAGGCCATGCTGCAAGTGGCCAACGTCACCAAGAACGACATAGTGTACGACCTTGGCTGCGGCGACGGACGCATTCCGGTGACCGCGGCGCGCAAGTACGGCGCCCGCGGCGTGTGCTTCGACATCGACCCGGAGCGCATCAAGGAAGCCAACGAGAACGTCGCCAAGAACAACGTCGGCAATCTCGTCCGCGTGGTGCAGGGTGACCTGTTCGAGCAGGACCTCAGCGGCGCCACCGTCATCACGTTGTACCTGCTGCCGTCGCTCAACGTGAAGCTGATGCCGAAGCTGATGAGAGAGCTGAAGCCCGGCACGCGCATCGTGTCGCACGCGTTCGACATGGGCGACTGGAAGCCGGAGAAGGAACTGGACGTGGACGGCCGCAAGGTCTATTTCTGGACCATTCCGAAGCGGTAGTGCCTGCCGCGCCGAAGCGCGTGAGCGCGAAGGTGGCGACCCGCCGGAGCTTGATCTACATCGCGGCCATCCTGGCCGTGATCGCAGTGTTGCTGGCCGTCAGCGGTGGGGTTCGCGCCACCGTTGGCGGCCTTCGCATTTCAGTCCGCTCTCCGATCCCCATGTCGACGGCCGCGCTCGCGCTGGTTGCCGTGTGGTGGATCCTCGCGCGCCGCGCCCGGTCGATCCAGCCGGATCTGGTTGAGGCGTGGACCGCGCTCGCGCGCCGCTCATCACACGTCGTCGTCGCCATCGCGGCGGTCAGCGCCGTGACGGCCGGGGTGTTTGCCACCCACTCGGCGGCCGGCGCGGATGCCTCCGGTTACCTGAGCGAGGCGGCGCAATGGTCGGCCGGCGAGCTGTTCTACCGGGATGCGCTGCCGGGCGCGATCGGCGCCGCGGACCCGTGGATCACCGCGCCGCTCGGGTGGCGCCCCACCGGGACCACCGGCGTGCAAGCGCCCACTTATCCGCCAGGCCTGCCGCTGCTGATGGCCATTCCCCATGCGCTCGGCGGCACCATGGCGGCGTCATTGGTGATCGCGGCGGGCGCGGGCATTGCGGTGTGGGCCACGGCCGCCGTGGCTGCGCAACTCGCCGGCGGGATCGCGGGCGTGCTGGCGGCGGCGCTGCTGGCGTTGACCCCGGTGTTCCTCTATCAATCCGTTCAGCCCATGAGCGACGTGCCGGTGACCGCGGCCTGGATGGTGACGTGGCTGATGCTCGCCAATTCACGATTGCCATTGGCTGGCGTTGCATGCGCAATCGCCGTCCTCATTCGGCCCAACCTCGCGCCGCTGGCCGCTGTGCCGCTCATGGTCATTGGCTTCCGCACGAGGCGCCTGGTCGCGTTCTCGGTTCCGGTGGTCCTGGCCGGGCTCATGCTGATGTGGCTGCAGTGGCGCTGGTACGGATCGCCGCTTCGATCCGGATATGGCACCGCTGACGAACTGTTCGCGTTCGCGAACATCGCGCCGAACACGACGCGCTATCTGGCGTGGCTGGTGGCCACGTCTCCGGTGCTGCTGATCGCGCCCGCCGGCGTCGCGGTGGCGTGGCGACGGGCGTCATCGAGGGCCCTGGCGACATTCGCGACGCTCGTGGTGGCCGCCTATCTCGTCTACGCGGTCTT
>CAYHCX010000001.1:102720-106497 GCA_964355095.1 uncultured Acidobacterium sp. | reverse complement strand
CGGCCGGTCGATCCTGCGCTGGGACGCGGCGTCGCCAGACGCGCTGGCGCGCGCCATCGGGACGCTGGCGGCTGGTGGCCGCCCGATTGTGATTGCGCTTGATGCCTGGGAGAACGAGCCCTTCCGCGCGAAGTTCGGCGCGTTGCCGGCGGTGTCGCTGGAATGGCCACCCGCGTTCGAGGCGGGAACGTCACATCGAACGCGGGTCTGGCGGTTGAGCGATCGCGCCGCGTTCCTGCGAGGCGAACGCGTGAATACTGATCGTGTGCCTTGAGGCTTGAGCGTGCCTGTTCCAAGCCCCAAGCCCCAAGCCTAGACGGTCACTCCGACGCGCGGCCTGGGTGCAGCGGCTCGCAGTTGAGCGTCTGCGGCCCGTTCTCCGTGCACACCGCGTAGGTCGCCGCGTACATCGACACGCCGGCGTGCTCGCCCTTCTTGTTGACGACGTAGAAGTTGATGCCGAAGTTGGGGAGGCCGCGCGCGTTCAGCAGGCGCTTCTCGACCGTGTTCTTCTGGATGCGCCGCAACGCCTCCATGCCGGCATCCTTCGGCGACTTGCCCATGCGCATCTGCTCGACGATCAGGAAGGAGCAGAGGTTGTAGAGGTTGGCTTCGCCGCGGCCCGTTGACCCGGCGGCGCCGACGTCGCCGTCCACGTAGAGGCCCGCGCCCAGGATGGGTGAGTCGCCGGTGCGTCCCGGGATCTTCCACGCCAGGCCGCTGGTGGTCGTCACCCCGCACACCTCGCCCTTGCTGTTCACGCCGTCGCAGTTGATCGTGCCGTAGTAGTGATCGGGATCAACCAGCCCGTCGGTCACCATGCTGAGGCCCGCCATCTGCATGGCCTGGCCGCGCTTCTTGGGATCGAGATAGTGGTCGGGGTCGATGCGGCGCTTCCACTCGAGCCACAGCCGGCGCGAGGTCTCGGTGTTGAGGTCGTCTTCGATCGTGAAGCCCATGTTGCGCGCGAAGTCTTGCGCGCCCTTGCCGACCAGCAGGTGATGGTCGGTCTGCTCGAGCACCGCCTTGGCCACCAGCGACGGCGCCCGCACGCCTTCAATCGCGGCGACACCGCCGGCGCGCCTGGTCGGCCCGTGCATGCAGCACGAATCCAGCTGCACGATGCCGTCGGCGTTGGGCAGACCGCCGTAGCCGACGCTGCTGTCGGCCGGGTCCAGCTCACAGTTGTTGACGCCCGCGACCAGCGCGTCGAGCACGTCGGTGCCCCTGGTCATCAGGTTGAACGCCTTCTGCACGCCGGTCTCGGTGCCGCCGTTCTTGTAGACGTTGCCGTTGTTGGACGCCACGACCACCGGCTTCACGGCGCTGGTGACGACGGCTGGTGCCTGTCCGAACACAGAAGTTGAAGCGCCCAGGGCCACACCGGCGGCGGTTGAGGTCTGGACGAACTCGCGACGGGTAATCTTCTTCGACATAGCCGGCCTCCTGCCGGGCATCCTAACAGGAGACCAAGAGATCAGAAGAAGTACTTTTCTTCTGACCTTCTGACCTTCTGACCTTCTGACCTCCTGTTAATCGTGGCCGCGGTTGACTATCATCGGCTTCTCCCGTGAAAAAGCTGGACCTGGTGTTTCTCGCGGCCATCCTTTGCATTGCCGCGGCCCTGCGCCTCTGGGCCCCGTGGGATGACGTGCTCGGCGGCGCCCGCGTCAACTTCCTCGAAACCGATGCCTGGTACCACGTCCGTCTCGCGGAGAGCCAGGTCCGCAACTTCCCGCATCGCGTCACCGTGGATCCGTACGCGTCGCCCAACGGCCAGTACGTCGCCGTCGCCCCGCTCCTCGACACCATCATCGCGACCGCGGTCGTGCTCACGCGGGGCACCGGCGCGTCCACCGCTTACATCGAGCGCGTCGCCGCCCTCGTGCCGGCGGTGATCGGCGTGCTGGCGGTGGCCGCGGTGTGGGCGCTGGGCACCATCGCGTTCGACCGGCGCGCGGGCCTGATCGCCGGGCTGCTCGCGGCCGTGCTCCCCGGTCACTTCCTCGATCGCACGCTGGTCGGCTTCGTCGATCACCATGCGCTCGAGGTCCTGCTGTCGTTCGCCACGCTCGCGTCGCTCGCGTGGGCGTGTTCGCCGCGAACCCAACCCCAATCCTTGCGGTTCCTGGTTCCCGGCTCCCGCTTTGCCGCTGCAGCAGCGGGTGTCTTCTTGGGTCTTTACCTCCTCGCGTGGGGAAGTGGCGCTTACTTCGTCGCCATCCTCGCCGGCTGGGTCGTGCTCGCGCCGCTCGTTGGTTCCACCCGAGAGGCAATCGTCGCCGCCGCGCGCGCCACGGTCATCACTGCCGTTGTCGCGCTGGTCCTCGTCATCGCAGCACAAGATCCGGCTCTGTTTCGTTACAACACCCAAGTTGCCTCGCTGGTCGCATTGCTCGGCGTCTCTGCAGTCGTTGGGTGGATGGCGACGCAACCCGAGACCAGTTGGTTTTCTGTGTCATCGGTGTCATCCACCTTCGCGCTGCGTGCTTCGGCGGACCGGTCTGCAGTGGTGATATTGGCCGTGGTGTTATCCGTGGCTACCCTGGCGGCATCGGTGCTGGCCCCGGATCTCGTGCGGCAGGTGACGATCGATCTCGCGCGGTTCCGCCCGGATCCGACGCGCATGGCGGTGCTCGAAGCGCGGCCGCTCTTTCTCTACACCGGCAACTGGGTCTGGACGCAGCCGTGGACCTTCTTCCGCAGCGGCTTCTACACCGGCATCGTCGCCGTGGTCTTCCTGGCGGCGAGCTTGTGGAAGTCGCGCCGGCTCGATCACCTGCTCGTCGTGATCTTCACCGTGGTGAACTACGCGGCCACCATCGGCCAGAACCGGTTCGGCTACTACCTGGTGCCGGCATCGGCGCTGGTGGTGGGATGGCTGTGCATGCGCTTGCTCGACTGGGGCGGCGTGCCGCACGCCGGGAATCCGCAGCCGAAGGTGAAAACCTGGATGCCCATGTCGCGCGAGGTGGCCGTCGTGCTGGTCGCGGGAATTGCCGTCGCGCCCAACCTAATGCCGGCCGCCCTCACCACCACGCGCGCGGGCGGCATGCCCGACTACTGGGCCGCGACGATGCAGTGGTTTCGGACCCAGACGCCCGAACCGTTCGATGCGCCCGATTACTACCTGGCTCGCTACGGCACGGCCAATCCCCCGGCCCGCTACACGGTGATGAACTGGTGGGACCAGGGCTACTGGCTCGTCCAGGCCGCGCATCGCGTGCCGGTCTCGAACCCGACGCAAGGCGGCGCGCCGGTGTCGGCTGCGTTCCTGACCTCGACGGATGAAGCGGCTGCGCTCGATATCCTGAAGGCCGAGCGTGCGCGATATGTCGTGGTTGACTGGGAACTGCCGTTCCGCGACGCCGGCGGCGGTGCGCTCGGCGGGCGCTTCCAGAACCTGGCGGACTGGGCCGGCATCCCGACCTCACGCTTCTACTCGCTCTGCTACACGCGCGACCGCGACACCGATCCGTGGCAGCCGAGTTGGATCTACAACGAGGCCTACTACCAGACGATGGCGTACCGGTTGATGGTGTTGGGCGGCCGTTCCGCGGCGCCGGTCAACAGCGCGTGGGTGGTGCGGAAGCGCCAGTTGCGGGACGACACCGGACGCGAGTTCTGCGAAGTGTCGAACGCCCGGTCCTACGCGACCGCGGAGGAGGCGAAGCAGGCGGCGGCCGCCAGCGGTCCCGAGTTCGTCGTCGTTGGCCGCACCCCGTGGCAGCCGGCGTTTCCGGTGCCCGCGATTACCGGCTTGCGGGTGGCGCAGGA
>CAYHCX010000001.1:77247-102620 GCA_964355095.1 uncultured Acidobacterium sp. | reverse complement strand
TGGCCAGCAGGCGGCGGCGAGGACGATCGCGAACAGGACGGCGGTCCCCCCGAAGAACGCCATCAGGCCATACAGGCCCAGCGCCGCCAGGAAGATCCCGATGACGCCGACGCTGCCGGCGGTCCACGCCGCGAGTTTCTGCGGAATGAGTAGACCCAGATTGAGTCGGGAATGTTTCAAGGGGATCGAGATGTGGCGTCCGCCTTCTTGACCCGCCGTAGCCTTGGCGACGGCGGTTAGCCGGACCTCCCCTGCGATACGATGACGTCTCCGCATGATTAAAGAAGCTGGACGAACTGTTCGCCTCCCTCCAGCATCAGGCGTTCAACGGCGAGCTGAACTTGGGCTGAAACCGGCCTCGAAATGAGGGCGAAATGGACAGGCGGCACATGACGCACAAGCCCTTGCCATAATTGACTTTAGCCCGAGCACCGCGACTGAAATGAGCGGGAAACGAGCCGATTGCTGCGACCCCCGTCAACGCCTTCAAAGCAAGCTTGTCCAACACCAACGGACGACGGTATAGTGCGAACTGTTCCCCGACAATGGCCACCCTGAAATTCCGCTTCGACCTCGACAAGCTGGTCAATGCGCTGGCGTACTTCGCCGACGCGGGCGTCAGCGACCTCACCAAGCTGAAGGCCGCCAAGCTCCTGTATCTCGCCGACCAGCGCCATCTGTTCAAGTTCGGTCGTCCCATCACGGGCGATCGCTATATCGCGATGGACCTGGGTCCAGTTCCGGAAAGTGCCTATCAGCTCATCGGACGTCTGGCCGAACCGCCAGAAGCCGACGATCCCGGCTACAGGGCGGCCACTGCCCATCTCGAGATACACAAGGGCGTCATGCGCAAGTACGCTGTGGTTCGTGCCGTACAGAAGCCTGATCTCGAGGTGTTCTCGGATTCCGAGATCGAGGTGCTGCAGAGCATCGTCAAGGAGTTCGGAAAGCGCAAGGCCAGTGAGCTCGTTGACCTGACGCACTCTCACGCCGCGTACAAGCGCGCCGACGCCGGCCGCTCGCCTGGCAGCAGCGTTGACCTGCCCTACGAGTACTTCTTCGAAGACGCGCCTCCGGGCTCAGATGCCGCGCGCGCGCTCGCCGAAGAGGAGCACGCCGATCGCGCTTTTGCCGACGCGCTCGAGGCTGCGGGCCGGCTTGCGCTGACGCGCCGCCAGTACTCCCAGACCACCCATTAATGCCGCGCGCATGCACCCGTGCTGCTGCCCTTCGATTCGGTGGTTCGGCGCGGCGTTATCCTCCTCTGGAAGCGCTACGCCGAGCTTGATGACCCCGGTCTCGCCGGGCAGTCAAAGGCCAAGTTTCTCATCGTCCTCAGCGCTTCACCTCACGACGATCCCATCGTCTACATCCTGACGACGTCACAGAAGCCGAAGCACGTCGCTCATCCGGCGCCAGACGACTTGCTGCACCTGCCGCCGGGCACGTACGACTGCTTTGCCCTCGATACCCTGATCGACTGTGGCACCGCGGGACAGCGAGAGGTGGGACTGCAGGAGCTTCAGGCTTTGTACGAAGCCGGAGAGGTGGTCTACAAGGGGGTTCTCAACGACGATCACTGTGCTGGGCTGATGCAAAAGATCGCCGGCTCGAGCCGTGCTACACGGCGGGTCAAGCGGATCCTGGGAGTGGGACTGGCGTCCGGCTAGCGACGCAGCCTCGAACAGCGCGGGCCACTCGGGCTGCAGCCGGTGACGCCGTGTTCAACAAGGCGCGCGTCATCGTCAAGTTGGGCAACGAAGCAGTCCACGGCGTTGCGGCCTGACGTCGACTGCCGAACGCCGACTGCCGACTCCCGGCCCATAATAGAGTCTTGACCCGCTTCACTTCCTTCCAGCGCCTCGCCCTGTGGACGACGGCGGCCACCTATTTCCTGATCCTGGTCGGCGGCCTGGTCCGCGCTTCGGGCGCCGGGCTGGGGTGCCCGGACTGGCCCCGTTGCTTCGGCGGCTGGGTGCCGCCGATGTCGGCGGCCGACCTGCCGCCGCAGTTCGACCCGTCCCAGTTCAACCAGACGTTGATGTGGACGGAGTACCTCAATCGCCTGCTCGGCGTGACGGTGGGGTTCATGGTCCTGGCCACCGCGGTGTCGGCGTGGCGCCATCATCGCCGCGATTCGCGGATCCTCTGGACCACGATCGGCGCCTTGCTACTTACGGGATTCCAGGGATGGCTCGGCGGCCGCGTGGTGGCGCACGAACTGGCCGCCTGGATCGTGACGGCTCACCTCATCGTCGCGCTTGTGATCGTGCAGATGTTGCTCTACGTCACGGTTGCCGCGATGGCTCCGGCAGCGGGGGCTGAAGCCCCCGCTCTCCAGGCGACGTCGCCCGGCGTTCGGAGAGCGACGGCTTCAGCCGTCGTTCGTGGCGACAAACCTTTAGGTTTGTCGATCGCCTTATTGATCGTCGTTCGTGGCGACAAACCTTTAGGTTTGTCGATCGCCTTATTGATCGTCGTCACGCTGATCCAGGTCGCTCTGGGCACCCAAGTTCGCGGCGGCGTGGACGCCGCCATCGACGCCGGCGTGGCGCGCAACAGCGCACTGGCCACCCTGGGTTCGATTAGCGTCATCCATCGCGACGCCGCCGTCGTTGTCCTGCTGGGCGCCTTCCTCCTGACGTTCTGGCTGGTGACCATGCGCGACCGCCACATCGTCTTGATTCGCTGGTCCTGGGTCGTGCTGGTCCTCGCGGCTGGGCAGGTGGCGCTCGGCGTGGTCATGGCGTATGTTTCCCTGTTACCGGGCGCCCAGGTGGGGCATCTAACCCTGGCAAGCCTGCTACTTGGCGCGGAAACGGTGATGTTGCTCGTGAGCTGGAGCGGATCGGCAGCAGGCGCCGTTCGACACGGTGTGGGCGGTGCCGCGGCAGGGGTCTGACCCCGAGTAGGTGGTATTCGAGGGGTCTGACCCCTATAATCCGCGCATTGAGGGGAACGATGAAACGCATCAGCTTGTTAGTGTTCACGCTGGTCGCTACCAGTGTCGGGGCGCAGACCGCCTATGACGAAGCCGCGCTCAAGGCGTTCCACGCCGAGCGCGAAAAGTCCCTGCTCGCCGATAACGGATGGTTTACCGTGGCCGGGCTGCACTTCCTGAATCCGGGCGAGAACAAATTCGGATCTGACCCGCTCAACGACATCGTGCTCGAGTTCGCCGATGTGCCGAAGCAGGCGGGCGTGATCACGATGAACGGCAACACCGTCACCATCACGGCGGCGGACGGCCAGACGCTGACCTACAACGGCAAGCCGGTGAAAGACGGTCCGCTGCGCCTGTCGGAGAAGGATCGGCCGGCCGATCTCATCACCTACAAGAGCACCTCGTTCTTCCTGCACTTCAGCGGCCCGCGCCTCGCCATTCGCGTGCGCGACCAGAAGGCGCCACTGCGCACGGGTTTCAAGGGCCTCAAGTGGTTTCCGGCGAACCCGGCCTTGAAGGTGACGGGTACGTTCACGCCGCTTGCCGCGCCCAAGGTCATCCAGGCGCCCACTATCCTCGGCGACCTCGAACCGTTCACCGTGCCCGGTCACGTGGCGGTGACGGTCGCTGGCAAAACGGCGAATATGGAAGCGTGGAAGTCCGGCGACCGCCTGTTGTTTGTCTTCCGCGACCTGACCAGCGCCGACGCGACGTATCCTTCGGCGCGGTTCCTCTACACCGACGCGCCCACCGCCGACGGCAAGGTGACGCTCGACTTCAACCGCGCGCAGAACCCGCCGTGCGCCTACAACCCGTGGACCACGTGCCCGCTGCCGCCCTCGGCCAACAAGCTGCCGGTGCGCATCGAAGCGGGTGAGAAGCGATACCACGCCGAGGCCACGTCGAGTGCGGCCGTGTTGAGGAAGTGATTGCGACGGGCCTGGACCCGAGCGCGCCGCAACGCTCACACGCCGGCGCGTACTTCGGCGACGGCCTGGCCATCAACCTGCTGAGCCCGGTGATCATCAGCTTCTACCTGTCGGTGGTGCCGACGTTCATTCCCGCCGGAGCGTCGCGGCTCTACTACCCGATGCGTGCCTCATCGCATGTCGGCATGGCGTTGCTCTGCCACTCGGCGTGGGCGATCGGCCTGGATGCGATGCGTCGCTGGTTCATTGCGCCATGGACGCGGCGGGCGCTGCAGACAGCGACGGGGCTTGCTCTGATCGGACTCAGCGCTCGCGTGGTGCTCTAGTTCGCGCCTCACCCTCCTCTGGCCGAGCTCCGATCGCCAGATATCGAGAGACAATCAGACCGAGGTCGTTTGAGATGCGCATCAAGCTGTCCATCGTCTTGACCATGGCCCTGGGCTTATCCGCCTGCGATCTGCTGACGGGACCCTCCGGCTCCGCCGTCGGAAGCTGGCGCGCTCCCGGTATCGGGCATTCAGGGCACTACTTCGAACTGTCGCTCACGCAAGACGGCGATACGGTGTCCGGCGTGGCGTGCAGTGGCGACGCCGGATTCTTGTTGTTCGAGGGTGCGCCGGTCTCTGGCGAATTGCCGACGGTCACTTTCGTTGTGCCAACGGGCGGCGCGCGATTTGCGGGGAAGTTCGAAGACGAGCGCGACCAGATCGCCGGCGATCTCGGTTCTGGTTCGGGCCACATTCCCCTGAGGTTCGTCAGGTCGGAAACCGGGGGGCGCTGCGCCGGCGCGAAGCCGCTTCCCTAGGAGCACGTCCGGCTATCGGCGTCCAATCGGATGAATCGGTGGCCCAGCGCGTCGGACTGCCGCGATCCAATGGCCGATACCAGTATTGAGTATGGCCTCAAGGCTGGTAGAATAGCGAAGTGGAGACGACCAAGGTGACGGTGGAACTGCCGGTGGATCTGCTGGATCGGGCGCAAAACTCGACTGGCGAGGGCATTACCGGCACGATTCGCCGCGGACTCGAGCTGGTCGCCGCGACCCGGGCACAGGAGCAACTTCACGCGCTGCGGGGCAAGGTGAAGTTCTCCATCAAGGTCAACCGGCTCCGCGCGGACCGATGATCGCGCTCGACACGTCAGCCCTGATTGCCCACCTCGAGGGCCGCGACACCGTGGTCGCCGCCGCGGCCGCCCTGGTCCTGGCGGAGCGGCAGGCGTGTTTGCCGCCCGTTGTTGTCTCTGAGTTCCTCAGCGATCCCAAGCTGCCACTCAGCGTCGCGGAGCTGATCGTGGCCTTGCCGTCCCTACCGGTCACCGAGGGTTACTGGGAGCGGGCGGGCCGGTTGCGTTCTCGGCTGCTGGCCAAGGGGCTGAAAGCGCGCCTGGCCGACACGTTGATCGCGCAGAGCTGCCTTGATCACAATGTCAGTCTCGTGACCGCCGACCGGGATTTCCGCCACTTCGTGACCATCGGCAAGCTCCAACTGTTCAGCGGATAACCCGGACTCAACCCGCGCCGTGGCTATTGAAACCAACAGCGAGCTCGTCGAGCGGTTCCTGCATGATGCGGCCCGCTATCCTGGCGGACATGCCGCGGGTGTCGCGCGGCCGCGGACCGCGGACGAGGTTTCCGAGATTTTGACGGCCCCCCATGAAGGGGCGCCCTACAGGGTTCTGGTGGTTGGCGCTCAATCGTCTCTGACTGGCGGCGCCACACCGTTTGGTGATGTCGTGCTGAGTACCGAACGGCTCACCGCGCTGGCCCTTGAAGGGGATCGCGTGCGCGCCGGGGCCGGCGTAACGCTGCAGGCCATACAGGATGCCCTCGCCGCGGTGGGCCGCTGGCTGCCGCCGGTGCCAACCTACCTCGGCGCCACCGCCGGCGGCGCCGTGGCCACCTGCGCCGCTGGAGCGGCCACGTTCAAGTACGGCACGGTCCGCGAGTGGGTGGATGGCCTGACGGTGGTGCTGGCCAACGGTGACATCCTGGACATCACGCGCGGATCGATCGCTGCCGCATCGGGCGTGCTCGAGTTCCCGACGTCATCGGGATCCCACCGCATCACGCTGCCGGCCCTTCGCATGCCCGAAGTCCCCAAGCATTCCGCCGGTTACTTCGTCGCGCCGAACATGGACCTGGTTGATCTGTTCGTCGGATCCGAAGGGACCCTCGCTGTGATCGCGGAAGTGGTGTTCCGGACCGCGCCGCTACCGGCCGCACGCTGTCACGCACTGGTCCCGGTCTCGGATGAGGACGCCGGCATACGCCTGGCCGGAGACCTTCGCGCCGCTTCGCAGCAGACCTGGCGAACCAACGACCCTCTCGGTATCGACATCTCCGCCATCGAGCACATCGACGCGCGGTCGATTGCCGTGATCAGGGAAGACGGCATCGACAAGAAGCTCGACATCACCCTCCCATCCGGGACTGGCATCGTCCTCCTGATCGAGATCGAGCTCTCGCGGGAGGCAGCCGCAGCCGACTTATGGAATCAACTGGCCAATGCACGAGAGGAGGGCGCGCCCGATTCACCTCTCCGCGGGTTCTGCGCGCTGCTCGATCGCCATGGCGCCCTGGACGATGCGGAGATTGCGCTGCCGGAGCATCGCGCCCGCGTGGTGGCGTTTGCGGAGTTGCGAGAGGCCGTGCCCGCGGGCGTGAACCGGCGCGTGGCGCTCGCGCAGCAGCAGATCGATCCGGGCATCTACAAGACCGCCGCCGACATGATCGTGCCGTTCGACCGGTTTGCTGACATGATGCGCACCTGCCGGCGCCTCTTCGCGGAGCGCGACCTGGACCTTGCGGTGTGGGGACACATCTCGGATGGCAACGTCCATCCCAACGTCATCCCGACGAGCGCGGACGACGTGAGGAAGGGGCAGGTGGCGATCCTGGCGCTGGGCGATGCCGTGATCGCGATGGGGGGATGTCCGCTGGCCGAGCACGGTGTCGGCCGCAACGCCATCAAGCAGGCGCTGCTAAGGCGGCTCTACGGCGACGACGGCGTTGAGGCGATGCGCGCCGTCAAGCTCAGCCTCGATCCCCACGGCTCACTCGCGCCCGGGGTGATTTTCCCGCAACAATAGCGGGGTGTTACTTGAAGTGCAGGCGGAGGTGGCCAACCGGCCTGCTGACAGCGCGTTTATTCTCCTGCTCGATTTCGACGGCACCCTCGCCGAGTTCAATCTGGACCCGTCGGCGCCGCAACTGACGCCGGAGCGATGGAATCTGATCGAGCGCATTTCGAGCCAGCCCGGCGTGGCGGTCGGCATCGTCAGCGGACGGCGGCTGGACGACCTGCGGCGGCGGACGCGCCTTCCCGAACGCGTGTATCACGCGGGGCTGCATGGCCTCGAGATCGACATCGATGGCCGCCGCATCGATCATCCCCATCTCCATGGCGCCGCGGATCGCCTCGAGGGGCTGGCCGACTGCCTACGTCGCGTCACCGTGGAGTTCCCCGGCGCCGCGATCGAAGACAAGAGCGCCAGCGTCGCCGTGCACGCGAGGGGCGTCGCGCCCGACCGGCGCGAGGCGGTGTTCGCGCGTGCCGACATCCTCGCCGTCCCCTGGATTGCCGAGCGTCTCGTCCGCCGTCTCGAAGGGGATGCGGTGGTCGAGTACCTGCCCGACATCGGCGGCCACAAGGGTGAAGCCACGCGATGGATCGCCGCCGACGTGGAGTCGCGCACGGAGCGGCCGGCCTGGGTCGCGTACATTGGCGACGACATCACGGACGAAGATGCGTTTCGCGCGGTCACGTCCGGCATCGGCGTGCTCGTCGGACTGCGGCCGACCTCAGCCACGCACAAGCTCAACGGTATTGCCGATGTCGATCACTTCTTGAGATGGCTGGCCGGTGCGGGGTAAGGTCTGATCGACTCCATGAACGCAGTTCAACTCGAATCGGTGCGCATGGAGGCCGTCCGCTGACGCCCATTCCGCTTCATCACGGGGCCATCGGCAATGGCCGCGTGCTGGCGCTGGTGGGACCCGACACCAGCATCGACTGGCTGTGCCTGCCGCGGTTTGACAGCCCGTCGGTGTTCGCGCGGCTGCTGGATCAGGAACGCGGCGGGTCGTGGGCGTTCGAGCCGGCCGAGACCTGGTCATCGTCCACGGCCTACGTCCGGAATACCAACGTCGTGCGCACCGAGATCACGGCGGCGGACGGCCGCTTCGAGATTGTCGATTTCGCGCCGCGGGTGCTCGACGGTGACCGGGTCGATGCGCCCATCGAGGTGTGCCGCCTGCTGCGTCCCCTCGAGGGCACACCGCGCACGCGCGTACGTTTCGACCCGCGGCCCGACTACGCCCGCGCCAGCGTCGAAGTGGTGGCGGCGGGCAAGGGGATCGAGGTCGTCGGTGGCCCGACGCGGCTGTACCTGTCGTCGAACGTGGCGCCGCCTTACATCCTTGACGGCTCGCCCGTCCGCATCGATCGCCCCATTTACTTTGCGCTGAGCTCCGGCCGCCCGCCCGGCATCGATTCGGGGCCTGCGGCAGAGACCGCACTCGAGCAGACCATTCGTGGCTGGCGGCACTGGGCCAAGACCTGCGCGCTGCCGTCGTTTGCGGCGGAAGCGGTGTTGCGGTCGGCCCTGTGCCTCAAGTTGCACGCCTACAACGACACCGGCGCGATCATCGCGGCGGCGACCACCAGCGTGCCCGAGGCGATTGGCTCCGGCCGGACATGGGATTACCGGTATTGCTGGCTGCGTGATGCGGCGTTCGTGGTGGAGGCCCTGCGCCGGTTGAGCCACCTGTCGGAGGGCGAAGCGTTCGTGCGGTTCTTGCGCGACATGGCCGACAACGGGCCGCTGCAGCCGATCTACGGCATCACCGGCAAGCGCAACCTGGACGAGGAGATTCTCCCGTCGCTGCGCGGCTACGACGGCATTGGCCCGGTGCGCATCGGCAATGCCGCGTATGCCCAGAACCAGCACGACCTGCACGGCGAGATGGTGCTGTGCCTCGAGACCATCCTCACCGACCCGCGCGTGGTCTGGGAGGATCCGTCGTTGGCACCGCTGCTCGAGCGCCTGGTCACCGAAGCCATCGCCGCGTCCGTCGTCGAAGACACCGGCCTGTGGGAGTACCGCACGTTGCCGAGGCACTACACCTTCTCGAAGGCCATGTGCTGGGTGGCGGCCCACCGCGGCGCGGAGCTGGCGGAGTGTTTCGGCATGCCCGAGCCGGCGCGTCAATGGAAGATCTGGGCCGACGCGGAACGCGAGCGCATCTTGAAGCACGCTTATCACGAAGAGCTTGGGTACTTCACGCAGGCCCTCGACGGCCAGTTTCCGGACGCCTCGAACCTGTTGCTGCCGCAGATCGGCCTGGTCGATCCGATGGACCCGCGCTTCCGGTCCACCGTGCGCGCCTACGAACGGTTGCTGGCGCCGGACGGCCTGATGCTGCGCTACAAGCACGTGGACGACTTCGGACACACCACGAGCGCGTTCTCGATCTGTTCGTTCTGGTGGGTCGAGGCTCTCGCCATGATGGGCGAGGTGGACGAGGCGGTGGCGTTGTTCCGCCGGCTGGAGAAGTACGCCAACCCCCTCGGACTCTTCTCCGAAGACATCGATCCGGCGACTGGCGCGCTGCTCGGCAACTTCCCGCAGGCCTACACCCACGTCGGCCTGATCCACGCCGCGATCACCATCGGCGAGATCCTCGACGCGCGCAGCGGCTCCTTCCGCGCCTGGTCGTAGCGCACCTCACGGGGGCCGCCCGGCCAGGCATTGCGCTGTTCTTCTGATCTCCTGAGCTCCTGTTGGTTCTGCCAGGCATCCGGGCACAATCCCGCCCATACTCCTGACCCCGCTCGATCCGGTTCATTTGCCGCGGATTCGAGGACAAGGCGGGAACCGTGCCCTGTTATCATCAGGCCAATGGCAGAGACCATCGACTGGACCGGCGTGCAGCCCGACCGGTCGCCGATTCGCCCGCTGGATGCCGACACGTTTTCCACGCGGTTGCGCTTACTGGCCGAGCGGGCCGAGAGCTTGACCCGCCTGCGCCAGGCCGTCGCCGACCAGACATCCCATGGCCAGCAACTTCCAAGAGATCCTGAGCCAACTTCACGACCGGCACGTTGACTTTGTGATCGTCGGCGGCGTCGCCGCGGCGCTGCACGGCGGCTCGCGAGTCACGTTTGACCTCGATGTGGTACCCAGTCTGGCTGAAGAGTCCTGGCAGGCGGCCGTCGATTTATTGTGGTCGTTGGGCGCCAGGCCGCGCATTCCGGAACCGTTGGATCGAATTCGCGATGTCGGGCAGATCCGGCGCTGGCGGCGCGACAAGGGCATGTTGGCGCTGAATTTTCGAACGCCGGATGGCAGCACTGAGGTCGACCTATTAGTGAGCGAGAGCGACCAGTTTGAATCGCTGCGCCGACGCGCCCTCAAGGTCACCATCGAACAACGGACGTTTCTGGTTGCGTCGATCGATGACCTGATCGCCATGAAGACGAAAGCCGGACGACCGCAGGATCTGCTGGACATCGCGCAGTTGCAAGACATCCAGGCGCGTGTCAAACAGCCAGACCGCTAGGTAGTGGTTTAGTTCGAACTAGACCACTACCCGGCATCGTTGCGGGTCACGACCTGCGGTCCAGCCTCGGCCGCTCGGTCGATCAGTTCGCTGAATCTCGCCTTGGCCTCAGCCACCGTCCAGGCAATTGCCACAGGACCTTCCCTGATTACAGGTCATCATGGTCATCATGGTCATTTGTCGGGAAACCGCAAATACCCGCGATCGCAAAGCGGCGGCGGCGACGGGCGGCGTCTGGAGGGGAAGGCCCGGAAGTCCACGGTCAGGTGAAACCAGCAACGCAACGATCGTCTTGAGCCATGCCAGACCTTCGTTGATCGTGTTCGCAGCCATACCTCGCCTTCAGCCCGACGCCGAGTAGCGTCGACGACGACGATGCTATCGTCGTCAAAGACTTGGCAACGACCGCGGCAACATCTAGGAAGTTGCCGTAACAGACGGGAGGGCAATGCGGGATGGCACTCTCTGTCGGGAGGGCGCGTTCTGTCGGGAGGGCAATTGTCGGCGGGATCCCGAAGCTCACCAGTTCGCGGTGCTACCATCACCATCGTGAACTCGCTGACGCGGGAGGTCATTGTGGAAGCGCTCGGGCGTCTCGCCGGTCGGCTCGACGCCGACCAGCCCCGCGTTGACTTGGTCATCGTCGGAGGCGCAGCCATGGTTCTGCTCTTTGGCGCTCGCGACTCGACGAAGGACGTCGATGCGTTTCATTTGGATCCGGATTCCAGGTCCCGTGTGGCGGCGGCTGCTGCGTCCGTGGCCGAGGTCCTCGAACTACCCAGCGACTGGCTTAACGACGCGGCCAAGGGATATGTGCACGGCCTCTCAATCGGTTCCGTCGTAGTGGACACGGCCACGCTCCGCGTGCGAACGCTCTCGGTGACGCAGCTTCTGGCGATGAAGCCGTCGGCATGGCGCGACGACTTGGACGTCGAGGACGCTCGGCGGCTGCTGAAGGAGTGCGCGGGGACCCGTGCCGACGTGTGGCGGCAGGTCGAGCCCCACCTCGTGCCTGGCCGCGAGACGAAGGCACAGTACGCGTTTGACGACTTATGGGAGAGCGAGCATGGAACTTCGTAATCTCGTCTTGGCGTTACTCGCGCGGGACGCGTTGAAGGCCCGCCAGTGGACGGCGGACGCCACGCGCGAAGCCGTGGTCTGGACCGATGTGCCGCTCCCGGTCGGCTGGAGCGCATTGGAGCTTTCCGTGGCGGCCGGCGTGGTCGAGCTCTTCGCAGCGAGGGCCCACCAGGCGCCACCGCCGTGGACGGGCGCCGTTGGTGCCGCCCCTGAGCCGGTGTACCTGGTCCGCGCGGCGGAGACGATGCCGAGGTTGCGGCGATCGTGCCAGACGGAAGGCCCCGAGCCGCTGCGCGTCCGGATGCTCTACGCTCCGCCGGACTTCCTGACGGCTGCCTGACAAAGAGAGGGCGGTTCTCACCTATACTCTCGCCATCCCCATCGTTCCTGGTGCCCGGCTCGGTCCGTACGAAATCCTCTCCGCCCTCGGGGCCGGAGGTATGGGCGAGGTCTATCGCGCGCGCGATGCGCGGCTCGAACGCGATGTCGCGATTAAGGTGCTGCCGCCGTCGTTCTCTGCCGACGCCGATCGAAATGATCGTGAATTGGTCGGCGCTGCTCAAGCCGCCACAGTAGAACGACAGGAGATCAGAAGATCAGAAGAAACCCATTTCTTCTGATCTCCTGACCTTCTGTTTCGGTTTCTCCTGAACTCTCGTTACGTCCGCCGCATGCGGTTCACGGCCTTCACCATGAGGAACACGATCCAGGCGAGGATCAGGAACTGCACGACCTGCGTGACGAAGGATCCGTAAGCAAACACCGCCGCGCCCGCCACCTTGGCCTCCGCGAGCGAGGCGTACGGCGCCGCGGCCTTGGTGCCTTCCCGCAACACCACGAACAGGTTGGTGAAGTCGGTGCCGCCCAGCGCGAAACCGACCACCGGCATCACCAGGTCATTCACGAGCGAGTCAACGATCTTCTGGAACGCCGCGCCGATGATCACGCCCACGGCGAGATCCATCACGTTGCCCTTGGCGATGAATTCCTTGAACTCACTCAACATGTGAGGCTCCTTCACTGCGCGTCAGCTTGAGGTGGCCGAGGTGGTGACGCCCGTGCCAGGCATACAACTGCAGGAACCAGTCCAGCGTGACCGGTCCATGATCGGGATGGATCGCCGTGCGTGCGAAGTCGGCCTCCGTCATCGCCTCAAGCATACGGTGCCAGCGGTGGTGCAGGCCGTCGAGAATCTGCACCGACACCGCCGGATCCTCGGTCGTCGAGTCGGCGAGCCTGGCCCAGTCGGCCTCGTTGTAGGGCTTGATCGTCGGCTTGTCTTCGGTGAGCGCGAGACGGAAGCGGACGAAGGCGTTCATGTGGCTGTCGGCAATGTGGTGCACGACCTGCCGCCCGGTCCATCCGCCCTCGCGATAGGGGCGATCGACGTTGGCCCCGGGCAGCACGGCCTTGAGTTCGGCCGGAAAGCTGCCGATCGCGGTGATGGAAATACGCCGTGTTTCGGGCGTGACCTGGGGATCGAAGACAAACTTGCCGGTCGGATAGCGTGGGTCCATACGGCCAATAATGCGGGTTCAGACGGGGCAAGGCAACAGAACCCAACCATTTTCCCCTGGACCCGTCCAAGTGACAGGGATGGATGAACGCGACGTGGCAGTGGTCGCCAAGGCCCGCGACGGCGACCGCGATGCGTTTCGGGCGCTGGTCGATCGTCATTCCCGCTACATCTTCTCGCTGGCGCACCGGATGACCGGCAACGCCCAGGATGCGGAAGACGTGGTGCAGGAAGCGTGGCTCAAGGCGCACAAGCAATTGAGCCGGTTCGAGGCCCGGGCCGATTTTCGGACCTGGCTGCACAGGATCACCGTGAACTGTTCGATCGACCTCATTCGCGGCCGGCGCCATCGTGAAGACGCCCACGATCCGGTGGACCTCGAACAGGGCCCGCTCAGCGAGCGCGGCGCCGACGCGCAGCCGACGCCGGAACGCGTGGCCGCCAGCACGCAGATCTCGGAGCGCGTGAACGAGGCGCTCGGGGTGCTGACCGCCCTCGAGCGCGCCGCCTTCATCCTGCGCCACGTCGAAGGCATGTCGATCGAAGAAGTGGGCGAAAAGCTCGGGATGAAGACGAGTGCGACCAAGCACAGCATCTTTCGCGCCGTGAAGAAGATGAGGAACGCGCTCGAACCGTTTGTTCAGCCGTGGGGGAACGCGTAGGGCCGCCCTTTGCGGGCGGCCGTGAAACGAAATGACCAACCATCTCTCTGAAGAAGAACTGATCCTCCACTACTACGGCGAGACCGATCGCGCGGATGAGACCCGCGTCGATGCGCACCTCGCCGCGTGCGGAGACTGCCAGGCCGCGAATGCGCAACTGCGTCGCGTGCTCACGCTGGTCGAGACGGCGGCCCCGGTGGAGGCGCGTCCCGGCTTCGAGCGCGACGTGTGGGCTCGCCTCGAGCCTAAGCTCGACGCGAAGACAGGTGGCCTTGTCCGCCGCCTTGTCCACCGTCTCGTTGGCGAAGGTGGACCTGTCCGCCGAAGCGCGAAGCGCGAAGGTGGATGGTTCCCGCAGTGGGCGCTCGCCGGCGGCGTGGGCGCGCTCGTGCTCGTGGCCTTCATGGCCGGCCGGTTCACCGGTGGTGTCCCGGCCCCCGATCAGGTGGAGGCAACCTTGTCTGTGGGGTGGCCTTCCGTCGAGTCGTCACCCGCTCGAGTGTTGCAGGCCGCCGTCGGCGACCACCTCGATCGCACGCAGATGATGCTCGCCGAGCTGGTGAACAACGATGTTGATCAGGCCGATGCATTTGCCGGCGAGCAGGAGCGTGCGTCGGACCTGGTCGCCATCAATCGCCTGATTCGCCAGTCGGCGGCACAGTCTGGCGACGCCGGCGTCGCCGACGTGCTCGATGATCTCGAGCGCGTGCTGCTGGAGATTGCCAACGCTCCGGCGGATGTCACGTCTAACGAGTTGTCTGACTTGAAAGCGCGCATCACCGCCCAGGACCTGTTGTTCCGCGTGCGCGTGGTTGCCTCGGAGATGCGCAACCGGACCCGTAGCGATCGCGAGGCTGGCGATCGACCTCCGCAGCGGCTCCCCATTTCGTAGCGCCGCCCTTTATGGGCGGCCGGCGCCGCGAAGAGATTTGTAGGGCCGCCCTTTATGGGCGGCCGGCGCCGCAGAGATTTGTAGGGCCGCCCTTTATGGGCGGCCGGATTTGGAGAAGCAAACGATGAGAGCAGTACTCAACACCTGTCGGATTGCGGTGATGTGCGGCGTGCTCGCCACGCCCGCCGTCGCCGCCGCGCAGGTCGAACCGGTGCCTATGGTGCCTGAGGTGCCTATGGTGCCAATGGTGCCAATGGTGCCGATGATGCCTGACTTCGCGGACCTGCCGCGGCTGGCCGACTTGCCGAATCTCGCCGAGATTCCGGCCATGGTCGATGCCGCGCGGCTGGCGGGTATAGCCGCCATGGACAGCGCCCGCGCCGTGCTCGCGCCCGGTGTCTACCGGCTCGACGGCCAGCAGCCGGGGAGCCAGCCAGAGGATCAAGCGAAGCAGCGCGCCGAGGAAGCGAAGCAACGTGAATCCGAACGCCGCCAGCGCGTGGACGAGGTCTATCAGCGCGCACAGGAATCGCTCGAGCGGCGCCAGTGGGCGCGGGCGGTGGAGCAGTTCACGTCGGTAATCGACGCCCAGAACGCGACGCGCGTGGACGCGGCGCTCTACTGGAAGGCTTATGCCCTCGACAAGCTGAGCCAGCAGGCCGATGCCCTGGCCGCGCTTGGCCAGTTGATCAAGACCTACCCGCAAAGCCGCTGGGTGGCTGATGCCAAGGCGCTCGAGCTGCAGGCCCGCCAGAACGCCGGGCAGGCGCCGCGGCCCGAGGCCGAGTCTGACGAAGAGCTGAAGCTGCTCGCCATCCAGGGCCTGCAGCACTCCGATCCCGAACAGGCCGTGCCGATGCTCGAGAAGCTGCTGCAAGGCACCGCGTCGCCGCAGTTGAAGGCGCGCGCCTTGTTCGTGCTCGCGCAGAGCAACTCGACGCGTGCCCGCACCGTGCTGGCGACGGTCGCGCGCGGCGACTCGAATCCCGACCTGCAGCGCCGCGCGGTCCAGTATCTCGGCGTGCACGGCTCGCGCGAGAACCGCGCGGTGCTGGCCGAGATCTACACCGGCGCCACCGACCTCGACATCAAGCGTCAGATCCTCCAGTCGCTGTTCATCGGCGGCGACGCCGCGCACCTGATCGAGGTTGCCAACACCGAGCAGAACGCCGACTTGCGTCGTGCCGCCGTGCGTCATCTCGGCACGATGGGCCGCGACAAGACCGGCGACGCGCTGGTCGGCATCTACGCGAAAGAGAAGGACGCCGACATCAAGCGCTCGGTGATCAACTCGCTGTTCATCCAGAACAACGCCGAGTCGCTGGTCGCCATGGCGCGGAAGGAAAGCGACCCGGCGATGAAGCGCGAGATGGTGTCGAAGCTCTCGTTAATGAAGTCGAAGGTCGCCCTCGACTACTTGATGGAGATCCTGAACAAATGAGGGCGCTGGTTGGGGCTCTCGCGCTTCTGACCTTGTCGCTGCCGGCTGCGGCGCCAACGCCGCGGTTGAGCAACGGGCGTTTCGAAAACCACACGGTGTCGGCAGGCCTCGCGACAGACCTGCCGGCACTCGCCGCGAAGCTCACCGAGCCCACGTGGATTGGCTACGCCGTGCCGATGATCGACGGCGACCGCCACATGTGCGACTTCTGGAACGACAACTTCCGCAACACGGTGTCTACTGCGCCCGTGCTGCTCGATCCGGTAGACTTCTTCTTCGTGCTCTATCGGGTCGACGGCGGGCAGGTCACGCGGATTCGCAGCTACTCCGCGGACTGTCCGCTGGATGCCGGCGGCAAGGCGGTGCACTGGTTCACCAACGTCACCGCCGCCGACAGCCTCGCCTATCTCAAGACCTTCGTCGCGCCATCGTCCGCCACCAACCGCATGGTTGAAGCCGCCGTCACCGCCATGGCCATGCACGAGGGGCAGGCCGCGCTCGACAGCCTGCTGAGCCTGGCGCGCGACCACGCCAGCACCAAGGTCCGCGGCTCGGCGCTCTTCTGTCTGGCGCAGCGGGCCGGGCAGAGGGCGGTGGGCACCATCACCTCCATCATCGAGAACGATCCGGACTCCGAGCTGAAGAAGAAGGCAGTATTCGCCCTGAGCCAGCTTCCGAAGGACGAAGGCGTGCCGCTGCTCATCCAGCAGGCCAGGACCAACAAGAACCCGGTCGTGCGCAAGCAGGCCATGTTCTGGCTCGGCCAGTCGAAGGACCCCCGGGCCCTCAAGTTCTTCGAGGAAATTCTTCGATAGAACCGCTGCAACCCTCCGGTGACCTCGAACCATCCAATGGATCGAGGTCACTGCGATGCGAAGACTCGTCCTTCTTACCCTGACCCTTTTGACCGCTTCGGTCGCCTGGTCCGCTGTGGTCCAGGCCCAACCTGCTACGTATCGTGGTGATTGGACCGCGGATTCCCGCAACACGTGGCGGGACGACGATGGGGAGCCGCGCGTGCAGTTCAACCTGCGCGGCAACGCGGGTGACAGCCGCTGGGGCTTTGGCGTCAAGCTCCGCGACCTCGCGGGGCTCCCCTCGTCGGCACTGTCGAGCACGGTCAACAACATCCAGTTCAGCTGGACGCGCGAGGCCGGCACGTTCCGCTTCACCGGGTCGTTCGACCAGGGCCGCGGGACCGGCACCTACACCTTCTCGCCGGACCAGATCTTCATCACCAACATGGGCGCCGCCGGCTACCGCAGCCTCTCCGTCGACAACATCGTGCGGCTCGCGATGATCGACGTTACGGTGGCGCACGTGCGCGGCCTCTCGCAGGCCGGCTATTCGAACTTGCCGATAGACGAGGTGGTGCGGACACGCATCCACAAGGTGACGCCGGAGTTCATCCGCGACCTCGCGGCGGTGGGTTACCAGGGCATCTCAGTCGATGATCTCGTGCGCATGAGCATTCATGGCGCGACGCCCGCCAACATCAAGGCGCTGCAAGCCGCCGGCATTCGCGGTCAGTCGGTGGAGGAGGTGGTCCGCCTTCGCATTCACAAGGTCACGCCCGAGTTCATCAGGGCGCTCGACATCCGCGGCTATCGCAACGTGCCGGCCGAGGATCTCGTGAAGATGCGCATCCACAAAGTGACGCCCGAGGAGATGGATCAGTTGAAGGCCCTTGGCTTTGGCGGCATGAGCGTGGACGAGCTCGTCAGGTTCCGCATCCACAAGGTGACGCCCGACTACATCCGCGCCATGCGCGAGGTCGGCTTCGTGACCATCTCGGAAGAGCAGCTCGTGCGCATGCGCATCCACAAGGTGGATGCCAAGTTCGTCCGCGACGCCCGCGCCGATGGTGTGGCCGTGCAGTCGCCGGGGGACGCCGTCGATCTCGCGATTCACGGGCCTCGCTGGCGCAAGCGCGGGTAGCGAGTGATGTCAGCAGGGCGGCACTTCACTGCCGCCCTGGGCGGGAGTAGAATCCCCGCATGCGCACCAGAATCTTCGCCACCGTGGACCTGCTCGGCCTGGTCCTGACGCTTCTCGTCCAGACGCCCGTCGCCGCCCGCCAGGGGGTCCCGGCGCCCGAACAATACTTCGGGTTCAAGATCGGCACCGACGGCGAGCTGGCGAGGTACCCCAAGATCCTCGAATACTTCCAGCTGATCGCGAAGCAGACCGATCGCGTCAAGTACGAGGAGCTGGGGAAGACCACGATGGGCAACAGCTATCCGCTGTTGCGGATTAGCTCGCCGCAGAATCTGGCGAAGTTCGACCGACTGGTGGAAATCAACCGGCGTCTGGCCGACCCGCGCGGGCTGTCGGATGCCGAGGCGCGCGCGCTGGCTGCGGAAGGCAAGCCCTTCTACTTCGTTTACGCCACCATCCACTCCACCGAAGTCTCCAACGGCCAGGCCATCATCAACATCGTGCATCGGCTGGCCACGGAGAACACCGTGCAGATCAGGGAGATCCTCGACAACTCGGTGGTGTTGATGGTGCCGTCGCAGAATCCCGACGGGCAGCACCTCGTGATCGACCACTGGTACAAGACCAAGGGCACGCCGTTTGGCCGCGTGTATCCGGACCTCTACCACAAGTACGTCGGCCACGACGACAACCGCGACTGGTTCATGTTCACGCAAAAGGAAACGCGCATGAACATCGAGGCGGTGCAGAACAAGTACAAGCCGATCATCTCGCACGACATGCACCAGCAGGGTTCGAACGGGTCGCGCATCTTCGTGCCGCCGTTCACGGATCCCTTTGACCCCAACATGCATCCGCTGCTCGCGCTGGGACAGGCGACCGTGGGACAGGCCATGGCGTCGGCGTTGATCGGTGAAGGCAAGGAGGGTGTCGCGTGGACCGAGAACTACGACATGTGGTCGCCGGCGCGGCAGTACATGGTCTATCACGGGCAGCCGCGCATCCTGACCGAGATCGCCAACAGCGGCGGCAACCTCGCCGATCCGTACGTGAATCCGCAAAAAGGCCGGCCGCTTGGCCCGCAGGCGCCGCGCGCGACGTTCCCGGTGCCCTACTCGAAAGACACCTGGACGCTCGGCCAGCAAATGGACTACGGCATCACCGCCGCGCTTGCCGGCATGTCGCACGTCGCGAAGTACGGGCGCGAGTGGCTCTACAATTTCTACACCGTCCACAAGGACTGGGTGAACTACGCCAAGGGGCCGTACGCGTTCGTGGTGCCGGCCGCGCAGCGCGATCAGTTCGCGACCTACGAGATGCTGGAGATCCTGGAGTTTGGCGACGTCGAGATCCATCGCGCCACCGCTCCCTTTAGCGCCAACGGCAAGCCCTACGCCGCGGGATCCTACGTGGTGAAGACCGCGCAGCCCTATGGCGGGTTCGCCAAGACCATGCTCGAAAAGCAGGTCTACCCGGACCTCCGCATCTTCCCGGGAGGACCACCCGAGCCGCCCTACGACGTGACCGGCCACACGCTGTGGATGCTGACCGGCGTGACCGTGGATGCGATCGACAAGCCCTTCGACGCATCGCTGGAGATGGTGAAGAAGGTTGCGCCGGTGCCGACCGCGGTGGGAGCCAGGCCGAAAGGCGCGTATCTGGTCGATCCCGGGTCGTACGGCTTCTTCAAGGCCGTCGCCGAGCTGCAGAAGGCCAACGTGCCGGTGTATCGCGCGGCCAAGGCCTTTGACGGTCAGCCTTCGACAGGCTCAGGCCAAGCGCCGCGATATAGCGCGGGTACATGGATTATTCCGCCGACCGCGGCGGCGCAGCCGATCATCGAGAAGGCCGCGAAGGAGCTGGGCGCGCCGGTCAGCGGCGCCGACCGCGTGCCCGCGGTGGATGGCTTTCGCCTCAAGTCGGCCACGAAGGTGGGGCTGTGGAAGGGCGCCGGCAACATGCCCGGCGGCTGGCTGCTGTGGATGCTCGAGCAGTACGGCATCAATCACGAGGTGGTGAAGTCACAGGACTTCGCCGGCGATCTCAATGCGAAGTACGACGTCATCCTGCTGCCGTCGAACACGACCAAGGCCCGCATTGTCACCGGCCTCGATCCGAAGCGGAACGACCCGGCCGAGTGGTCGTGGGCGTTCGGTGTGGGTGAGGACGGCTGGAAGAAGCTGCGCGCGTTTGTCGAGAACGGCGGCACGCTGCTCGCGATTGGTTCAGCGGTGGAGACGGCGCGCGAGCTGCTCGACCTTCCGATCGAGAAGGCCCTGCCCGAAGGGCGGCCGCGTTTTGGCCCGCAGGCGCCCGCGACCGGTGGTGGCACGGCCGCATCGGCGGACGCGACGTTGCGCGACGCGTTCAGCAGTCCCGCGCGCCTGATGCAGACGCTCCGCGATCGCGTGGCCGATCCCGAGTCGTTGTTCTTCTGCCCCGGCTCGCTGCTGCAGAACGAGTTCGACATCAACAATCCGGTGGCGTGGGGCATGCCCGCGGCGTGGCCGGTGTTCTTCGAGGGCGACCAGGCCTATCGCCTGCGGCCGGGGTTTGGCATCGAGACGCAGGTGGTGTCGCGCTACCCGACCAAGGACATCCTGCAGAGCGGGTGGTTACTGGGCGAGGAATACTTGCGGGACCAGGCCAACATCCTCTCGTTCCGCATCGGCAAGGGCTACGTCGTGACCTACGGCAGCCAGGTGGACTTCCGCGCGCAGCCGCGCGCGACGTTCAAGCTGATCTTCAACGCGATCTTCCACGGTCCGTCGGCTGCCGTCACGGCGGCGCAGATGGGGCGTTGATCTTGTGATCTGATGATCTCGCGATTTGGTGACCTTGCGACCCAGCCGCTCATGCTGGTCGCCGCGCTCTTCGGCGTGCTGGGTGGAATCCTCCTGGTCGCCGGGCTGGTCGCCCTGCTGCGGAAGCGGCCGTTTCGCTTCATCCTCCGCACGCTCATGGGATTGCTCCTGCTGTCCCTCGGCGCGCTGGCCGGAGCAGTCGGGGTCGGCATGCAGGGCTATCGTGCACTGACGCGCGAGGATCTGGCGGCGCGCATCGTCGTGCAGCCGCTCGGGTCCCAGCTGTTCTCGGCGACCGTTCACATCCCCGGCCGCCCGCGGGCGAGTTACTACGAGCTGGCCGGCGACGCGCTGTATGTGGACGCCCACATCCTCAAGTGGCACCCGTCGGTCAATGTACTGGGCCTCCATACCGCCTACGAGCTCGATCGCATTGCCGGCCGCTACGACGACGTCGAGCGCGAGCGATCCGCGGCCCGTACGGTGCACTCACTCGCGCCGGAGCGCCGGGTTGACCTGTTCGGGCTGCGCACACGCTACGCGTTCCTGGCGCCGTTGCTCGACGCGGAGTACGGGTCGGGCACCTTCGTGCGCGTGACGGCGCCCGCCGAGTTCGAAGTCCGTGTCTCGACCACGGGACTGTTGATGCGGCCGCTTGAGGTACCCTGAAGGGGTGTGACCACCGACCTGGTCCGACGCCTCCTGGACGCGCTGTCTCAACCCCTTCCCGGTCTCGACGCCCAACTGCGGATGGCGCCGAGCCCCCGCGTGGGCTGGAATCCCCTCGAGTTTCCGGAGGGCAGCCGTCAGGGCGCGGCCCTCGTGCTGATCTATCCCTTCGAAGACACGTTTCACATCCCGCTGACCGTGCGCGGCGCCGAACTCCGGAACCACACTGGGCAGGTATCGTTGCCCGGCGGTCGCGTCGATGAGGGCGAGACGTTCGAAGCCGCGGCCGTGCGCGAGGCCCAGGAGGAAATTGGAGTCGATCCGCGGTCGGTTGCGATCCTCGGACGGCTGACGCCCCTCCATATTCCCGTTAGCGGTTACATCCTGCACCCGATCATCGGACTCACGCGGATGCGGCCGGCCTTCCAGCGCGCCGAGTGGGAAGTGGCGCGCATCATCGAGGCGCCGGTCTCGTTGTTGTCGGATCCCGCCGCGATCAAGCGGGAACGGCGTCAGCGCACGGTCAAGGGCGAGATCATCGAAGTGGACGTCCCGTTCTACGACATCGACGGCGAGAAGGTCTGGGGCGCCACGGCCATGGTGCTGGCCGAGTTTTGCGCTATCCTCCCTCCACTGTGATGCGCATCGCATTTGCCGTCGCGCTGGCCGTGTCGGCGGGCCTGGCCGGCTCCGGGCAGCCGGCCACCGACGCGTTGTTCGAGAAGTTCTTCACCGCCGAGAACCCAGCCGACGCGCAGGCAGCCGCCGATCAACTCGTGTCGGCCGGCCGCCGCCGAATGCGCAACCTCCCGGGCGTCCAGGCGCGGCTGGCGGCGGCGCGAATGGCCGCGCGCCGAATCGCATTGAGGGCGAGAAGCAGATCTATCTGCATCCCAGCGGCTGGGCCGCCGCCGAGTGGTGGGACGAGGATCAGATCGACAACATCCTTCGCGCCGTTGATGCGTTGAAGCGCAAGTACAACATCGACGAGACCAGGATCTACCTCACCGGCATCTCCGACGGCGGCACCGGTGTCTATTACGTGGCGCTCAAGGAACCCAATTCGTGGTCGTCGTACCTGCCGCTCAACGGCAGCCTGGCGGTGCTTCGCGATCCCGACAACGGCGCCGACGGCGAGCTGCACGGCAACAACCTGATCAACGCGCCGCTTTACGTCGTCAACGGCGAGATCACCCGCAACCATCGACCCCGGCATTCCAATTGCAATTTCAATCGGCCATGGGCCGACCACCCCGCCTCGATCGCACTTCTTACACCGGACGTTCGACGTATTTGGTGACCTCCGTAACCCGCGACCGGGTTAAGGGGAATCGGCGGCACTAAAGTGCCGCCCTCCTGGCACCTCGTGCCTAAAGTGCCGCCCTTCTGGCACTCCTTGTTGCCAACATGCCGACGAACCCCAACGCGCTGGCGATGAGGCCCCACAGGCTCGGGTCCCACCAGCCCGCGCGGCTGGTGCCGAACTGCACCGCGAGCAGCGTGGTGATGCCGCACACGATCGCGGCCATGGCTTCCCGCGCCCCGGCCCGCTTCGACAGCAAGGCGCCGGCTACCGGCACAAACAGCGCTGCGCTCAACAACGAGTAGAAGATCTTCAGCGCATCGACGATGCTCGCCAGTTGGATGGCGAGCAACATTCCCAGCACGCCGCCGACGATGGCGGCCGACCGGGCCACGCGCAGCATCTGGGTGGGCGATGCGGACGGGTTGACGAAGCGTTGATACAGATCTTTCGACGAAGCCGTCGCCACCATGAACAGGATGGCGTCGCAGGTGCTGACTTCCGCGGAGAAGATCGCCGCCAGCGCGACCGCACCGACCCAGACCGGCAGCTCCGACAGCACCACCGTGGGTAACACCACGTTGACATTCAGATCGGGGTGGTTGACGCGCGCGGCCATGCCCAACAGTACCGGCACGAACGAGAACAGCAACTGCGTACCGCCGGCGATGCCGAGGCCGATGCGGACGGCCCTCGCACTCTCGGCGCCGAATGCCTTCTGCACCAGTCCCGGTGAAATCACGAAGCCCGGCCCGAGCAGGAACAGCATGGTCCACCCCGACATGCCGCCCGAGGAGAACATGACGTCCCAGAAGGTCGCCGGCAGCCCCGGGGCCGCCGCCACGCCGGCAAGGCCACCGACCTTGATCAGCACCATCGGCACTGCCACCAGCAATCCGCTCAGCAGGATCACCAACTGCACGGCGTTGACCCACGCGGAACTCAGCAACCCGCCGGCCGTGAAGTAGACGGTCATTGCCACGCCGCCGATGACCACGCCCTGCCAGCGCGACAGGCCCGCCACGACTTCGAGCACGGCCGCGCCCGCGATCAACTGCCCGGCCAGGATCGCGAGCGCGCCGATTGAGGTGAGCATCGCCACCAGGCCGCGAACGCCTCCGCCATAGCGGTCCTCGAGAAAATCGCCGATGGTCAGGTGTCCGCGTTTGGACGCGATGGCCCAGAGCTTGGGCCCCACCCAGAAGGCGAGGGCCAGCGTCCCGAGCCCGGCCGCCCCGTTCCACCACCAGGCGCTGATGCCATCGCGGTAGGCGACGCCGGCGGCGCCGACCGTGGTGCCGGCGCCGATATTGGCGGCCAGCACCGTGGCGCCGACCAGCGGCCACGTCAACCGCCGGCCGGCGACGAAGAAATCAGCGGGCCCTTTGACCAGCCGGCCGATCCACACACCGAAAGCGGTGAGCGCGACCGTGTAGGCGAGGAGGAAGATGAGGGGGACGTTCACGGCCGCCGCAAGTCGCGCACCGCCGGAATATTGGGCAGGCCCGTAGCCTGGCGCACGCCGCGCAGGATGGCGTCGGCCATCACCTCCGCCGCCAGGCCGCCGATCAGCGACACGTTGGCGTCGCCCGCATGCGATCCGGTGGCGATGGCGAAGATGGTGTCGCCGTCACCCATGGTGTGGGCCGGGACAATGGCGCGCGCGAAGCCGTCGTGCGCCATGTCGGCCATCTTCTTCGCCTGCGCCTTGGTCAGCTTCGCGTTGGTCGCCACCAGGCCAATGGTCGTGTTCTCGCCCGGACGCGGCTTCTCGAGCGAACCGTTTCGCATCACGACCCGCGCGTCGAGGAAGGTCTGGCCATCGGCGCCGCGCGCGCCCGCGACCAGGCGTCCGGTTGACGGATCGACGATGTCGCCTCCGGCATTCACTGCCACGATCGCGGCAACGATGAGCCCGCTCGGCAAGGTGATGGAGGCGGTGCCGATACCGCCCTTCATGGGCTTGCCGCCGCCCGCGAACTTGCCGACCGTGGCGCCGGCACCGGCGCCGACGCTGCCTTCCGCAATTGCCCCCGTGGTCGCCGCCTTCGCGGCCTCGTATCCGCACGACGCATCCGGTCTAATCAGCGGCTTGCCGGCGATGGGAAGGTCGAACAGCACGGCCGCGGGGACGATGGGAACGTAGGCGCCGCCGAACTGGAAGCCGACCTTGCGTTCTTCGAGATAGCGCATCACGCCGCTGGCGGTGTCGAGTCCGAACGCGCTGCCGCCCGACAACACCACCGCGTGCACCTGCTCCACGAGGTTTGATGGATCGAGCAGGTCCGTCTCGCGCGTGCCCGGCGCCGACCCCCGCACCGAGACGCCGCCGGTGGCGCCTTTCTCGACCAGGATGACCGTGCAGCCGGTGGGCTTCTCGGTGAGCGTGAAGTGCCCAACGCGGATGCCCTCGATAGTAGTGATCCCGTTCGGACGGGTCTGCGCCGACGGCATCGACACCACCACTCCCGCGAGGGCAGTGGCCAGCAGCGTACGTTTCATGGCCACATCTTCTCACTTTTCACTTCCAGCTCTCAGGAGGCCGGAGTCTGTAGGGCACCCCTTAAAGGGGTGCCCTACTTGGGTTCGGTACCCCACTTGGGTTCGGTACCCCACCAGAACTGCCTGGGCAG
>CAYHCX010000001.1:52428-77147 GCA_964355095.1 uncultured Acidobacterium sp. | reverse complement strand
ACTTGGGTTCGGTACCCCACTTGGGTTCGGTACCCCACCAGAACTGCCTGGGCAGCGGCCTCGCCACCGGCCAGATCACGTTCAGCGTGTCGCCCTCGTAGAGCTCGCCGTTCTTCATCACGTAGCGAATCGAGTTCGTGTTCCTGATGTTCTCGAGCGGGTTGCGGTCGAGCACGAGCAGGTCCGCCAGCTTGCCCGGTTCGAGCGAGCCGACGTCCTGCTGCAGCCCGATGGCCTCGGCGCTGAACAGCGTGATGATGCGCAGCGTCTCGTGCGGCGTGAGTCCGCCCGAGGCGAGGTTCCACGTCTCCCAATGCGCGCCCAGGCCTTGCAGCTGGCCATGGCTGCCCAACCCGGCGCGCCCGCCCGCGCGGATCACGTCGGTGACGCCCTTCGCGATCAGGTTGTGCCCGTACTCCTCCGGCAGGAACCACTGCGGCCGCCGGCGCACCATGCCGTCCAGCAGTTCCCACGGAATCCATTTGCGCAGCTTCGGATCCTGCGCCGGGTTCTCGTTCTCGAACCAGTAGTTCTCGGACCACGGCGCGCCATAGGCCACGAGGATGGTGGGCGTGTAGAACGTCTTGGTCTTCGCCACGAACGTCGTCACGTCCTTGTAGAGCGGCGCAATCGGAAGGCTGTGTTCCTGTCCGGAATAGCCGTCGGCCATCTGCGTGAGGTTGAGCTTGAGGTCGAGCGAGCCCTCGATGGTGGCGGTGATGCCGTATTCCTTGCAGGCCTCGATGATCCACTGGCGCACAATGCGGTCGCCGGCCACGTACTGCTTCAAGGTGTTGGTGCGATACGCCTCCTTGTAGCGCTTCACGAAGCGGAACGCGGCATCGCGGTCTTCGATGCCCGAACCTGCGAACACGCCCGGCCCGGTGGCGTAGATGCGCGGGCCCGGCATCAGGCCGCTGTCCACCATGTCGGCGTAGGCGAACACGTCCGGCGTCGAAGTCTGCGGATCGCGCGTGGTGGTCACGCCGTAGGCGAGGTTGGCGAGGTACTGCCAGACCTCGGTCTGATGCAGGCCGCGTGGCGCCCACATATGCGAATGCGCGTCCACCAAGCCGGGCATGATGGTCTTGCCGGCGACGCTGATCGTCCGCGTGCCGGCTGGCACCGTGAGCGAGCCGCGGCGGCCCACCGCCGCGACGCGGTTGTCGGTGACCAGCACGTCGCCCTGCGCGATCACCTCGTCACCCTTCATCGTGATGATGCGCGCGCCGGTCAGGAGCACCGACCCTTTCGGTTTCGATCGCGGCATCTCGACGACTACCTCGGTCTTCCGCGGCTCGGTGGCGGTGATGTCCTGCCGGAAGAACTGCGCGCCCCAGGCCCAGGTCACGGCGGTGCCGTCGGCGGTCCAGTCCAGGTAATCGCCGCCGTCGAGTGACATCCGCTTGACCGGCACGGTGGTGTTGTCGGCGCGCCCCTGGATGCGCACTTCCACGATCTCTCGGCCGGCCCGGGGGACCGTGACGAGGTAGTGCTTCTCCTGCAGGCTCACGAACGCGCGCGAGCCATCGGGCGACAGCCGAATGTCGTCGGCCGCCGGCGGATTGTTGCCGGGACCAACACCGGTGATCCGCAGGTGGGTGCGGCGATCGTAGCCGTCCAAGGTGATCGACTGCAGCCCGCGGTTCGTCGTCAAGTACACCCGCGACGAATCGTTGCGGGCGAAGTGCGGGCCGCGGCCGCTTTGCGCCGATCCGACCAGCGTGGCGGCGCCACCGGTCGCCGGCAGCCACCGGATCTCGAGCGTGTTGGGCGGGCTCACGCCGCCAATTTCACGCGGCGTCTCTTCACCGCCTTCACGTTCGTTCTCGGGCGGTGTGTCCATCAGGATCGAATAGAGCTGATCGGACGCCGCGCCGGCCAGGAACACGATGCGCGTGCCGTCAGGCGTGAACGTGGGGTCGAGGTAGTAGCCTTCGCTGCGCGTCAGGGTCTCCGGCTGCCCGCCGCCGGCCGCCACTCGCTTGATCAGCCCGCCGGTCGTGGTCCACGTGGTGTAGACAATGGAACGGCCGTCCGGCGACCACGACGGCATGAATTCGCCTTCTCGCCGTGGGGACGAACCTTTAGGTTCGTCCGTCGTCAGTAACCGCGGGGCCCCGTTCGGCATGTCCTTGATGTAAAGCCGATTCATCGCGCTGAAGACCATCTTCGAGCCATTGGGCGACAGCGTCGGCCAGCGAATCAGTCGCGCGCGGACCATGGGGCCGTCTTCCACGCGCACCGGCGTGTACACGCGCGGGGCGATCTCGGCCTGCACCTTCGCGGTGAACGGGATCGGCGTCGCGGCGCCGGTCTCGAAGTCGATGCGCTGCAGCTTGCCGCCCACCGGCACGATCAACGACTTGCCGTCCGGCATGAAGTCGTAGCGGGGCAGGGTGTCGCGGCTGGCGCGTGATTCCTGATCGTCGCGCGTCACCGGATGCGCCAGCCAGCGCTCGGCGCCGGTCTCGAGGTTGCGCACGCGCAGGCCGGTTTGCGACTTGTGACGCGTGCCGAACACCATCCACTTGCCGTCCGGTGACAGGGCCGGGCGAATCGCGCTGCCCTGGGCGTTGGTCACCTGGGTGACGTCGCCGGTCTCGCGATCGTGGCGATACACCTGCCACAGCGGGAACCGCGCGTTGTAGGTGAAGGTACCCGTGCGCTGCGTGTAGTAGATGAAGCGGCCGTCCGGAGACACCGCGGCGCCCATCTTGTTGGTGGCCGGCGCCGGCGGCGGGCCCGGCGGCGCATCCGGTCCGGGCTGCGGCGGCGGCGCGGGGCCCACGCGCACGCCGGTGCCGCCATCGCGGTGATACATGAACAGGCCGAACGTGCCGGGCTCGGGCGGCCGCGACTTCGACACGACAATGTATTGGCCGTCGGGGGTCCAGGCCGGCGACACCATGATCTGCGGCCGATCGTTGGTCTTGCCGTCCTTGCTCACCGCGCGCGGGTTCGATCCGTCGGCGTTCGCGATCCAGAGGTTCTCCACGCCGGTGCGGTCGGTCAGGAAGGCAATGGTGCCGCCATCCGGCGACCACGTCGGCTGGCTCTCGAACGACAGCCCGCCCATGATGCGCGTCGCCTCTCCGCCAGCGATGGGCAACGTGTAGAGATCCCCCAGCAGGTCGAACACGATCGTGCGCCCGTCGGGCGACACGTCCACTTGCATCCACGTGACCTCGTCGGTCGTGAACTCGATGGTCTCGGCGGTCTTGAGCGTGAAACCTTCAGCGGGCTTCGCCGTGTCGTCGGCCTGGCGGTCCTGGCCGCGCAGCGTGGCGAATCCCATCAGGCAAACCGTCAGCAGGCAGGCGGACAATGTTCTGGTGCGCATCGCGAAAGTATAGGGGCCTCGATATACTTCGCGCCATGAGAACCATCAAGGCCTTGGCGACCGCGGTGACCGGTGCCGCACTCTGTGTGATGACGGCCGGTGCCGTGACCCGCGTGCCGTCCGGTGACGGGCAGTTCTGGGACATCCAGGACACCTCGCCGTGGGCGCAAGACAGCGGCGGCATTGCCACCGGCGGCCGCGCCAACCCGTTCAACGGCTTTGGCTACCTGAAGCTCCAGGTGCGCCGTCCCGACAACACGCTGCTGACCAGCAACCAGCACGTGCGCGGCTTCGGCCTGCACCACGACGGCGGCGGTCGCTTCGATTCGGTCATGCCGGTGCTGAGCGAGGGCATCCTCGCCTCGCGCGCCATCACGACCGCCAAAGACGCCGCCTACCTCAGGTACTTCGACGCCTTCACCAACACGGCCTCCGAAGATCGGGTTGTCCGGGTGGCCTGGGGCGGCGCGGTGGGCGCGTATGAGGATGGCGGGCGGGTGACGGTGGCCACGACCTCGAGCGGCGACAGCCAGATCGACATGGCCGACAGCTTCGTCACCGTGATGCAGAACGCAAAGGCCGCCGACAATCCGATGGACGGCCCTTCGGGCCATGGGCCTTCTGCGCACGTGCTGGGGACGCGGCGTGGCCCCTTCACGTCGGTGGGCGACATGTATGGCGATCCATTCAATGGCGTGTGGCCGGGTTTCGACACGTCGCACATTGGCTACGTATTCACGCTCCGGCTGCGCCCCGGCCAGACCGCCGCGCTCGTGACGTTCGTCGTCAAGGGCCTGAGCGAGGTCTACGACCCTCGTGGTGGCTATCCCATTCCGTTCAAGGACGCGCTGGTCACCGGCGAGGCGGTCTATGCCGGCGCCGACGCAAAGGTTCCTGCGGCGGGCTCCGAGATTGCGCGCGTCACCGAGATGGCGAAGCAACTGGTCAAGGAGCCGGACCTGCGCGGCCTGACCGCCCTCCAGCGATCGCAGATCGTGAATTGGCCGGCGAGCGCGCCGGTGCCGGCCGCGTTCACCGTCTTCGAGAAGACCGTGTCGGAACTGCAGGACGCGATGACGCGGAACCTCGTCACCTCGGAAGACATCACCCGCGAATACCTCGCGCGGCTGTCACTCTACGACCGGCACGGTCCAACCTTCCGCTCGGTGCTGTCAATCAATCCGCGCGCCATTGCCGACGCGCGCGCGCGCGATGCCGAGCGAGCAGCCGGCCGCGTCCGCAGTCCGTTCCATGGCGTGCCGGTGGTGTTCAAGGACAACATCGACGCCACGGAGCTGCCAAGCACGGGCGGCTCGCTCGCGCTGCTCGACCACCGCCCGCGCCTGGATTCGCGGGTGGCGGCCGGCATGAAGCAGGGCGGAGCGGTGGTGCTCGGCAAGGCCAACCTCGATGAGTTTCCCTTCGGCGACTTCGGCATCAGCTCGGTCGGCGGCACGGTCGGCAATGCCTATGATCCGTCGCTGAGCACCGCCGGATCGAGCGGCGGCAGCGCCACCGCGGTGGCCGCCAGCCTGGCCGCGCTCGGGTTCGGCACCGACACCTGCAATTCGCTCTCGAACCCCAGTGCCTTCGCCTCGCTGGCTACCATCCGCGTAACGCGCGGCTTGACCAGCCGTGCCGGCGTCATGCCGCTCAACACCTTCAACGATGCGGTAGGGCCGATGGCGAAGTCGGTGCGGGACGTGGCCCTGGCGCTCGACTTGGTGACGGGCGCGGATCCCGAGGACCCGGTCACGTCCGCGGCGGCATCGCACATCTCCGGATCGTTCGCCCAGGGCCTCGATGCGGCGTCGCTCAAGGGCAAGCGCATCGGCGCGCTCCGCCAGCGGTTTGTCGGCTTTACCGGCGAGCGGGAAGTGGCGGCCAACATGGAGCGCGTCATCAAGGAGTTGCAGTCCGCCGGCGCCGTGGTGGTTGACGTCGCCATTCCCGATTACGACGCGAAGTATGCGGCGGCGCGCGGGGCGGCGCCGGGATCGCTGCGCGCGGCATGGACGGCGTACCTGTCGCGCGGCGCCAGGCCCGGCGACAAGGTGCTGACCATCGAGGGCCTGCTGGCCTCCGGCAAGCTGGCGCCCGTGAGCGCGCGGCGGTTCGAAGGCGCGCTCGCCCCTGCGCCCACCGGCGCGGAGCTCGACGAGGCCACCCGCCGGTTCCTGGCCGGCCGCGAGACGTTCCGGCGGATCTTCGTGGACCTGATGGATCGGCAGAAGATCGACGCCATCCTGTTCCCCGCCAACCAGGCGCGTCCGCACACGCACGAAGGCGGCCTCGAGCGCTACGGATCGGAACCGGGCACGTGTGAAGAAAGCGCGGCGACCGGACTACCGCAGGTGACCGTGCCCGCCGGCTTCGTCGGCGGACGCTATCCGGTCGGGATCTCGCTGCTGGGGAGGATGTGGGACGACAGGCGGCTGCTGGAACTGGCGGCCGCCTACGAGCGCGCGACGCACCATCGGCGCCCGCCGCCGACGGTCAAGTAGGGATGATTGGGGTCAGGCCGCGAAAAACGCCCTTCCGTGGACCCAAGTCCCCACTCCAAAGGGCGTTTTTCGCGGCCTGACCCCAATCATCCCCTCATCCATCAGAGTGTCCACCCACCAGCTGAGTGACCCGCTCTTGCCCGCCCGCCGGCGTTCCACGTGCACGGGCATCATGTGACCGACACCCAGCATCTCCGCAATCGCATACGCGCCCAGGTTGTAGCGATAGGCGTCAACGAAGTCCATCTCGACTGCGGCGTTCCGGCCGCCGCCCGTCAGGTTGGCCACCGTTTGCCGCAGGTCCACTGCTTGAAACGCGGCGTCGTGGGTCAGCGTGCCGTCGGTCAGCGTGAGGCGCTTGGGGCTGGTGACGCCCTTGCCGATGTCGCGTGAGCGGGTGATCTTCGCCGTGAGCGGGAAGTCGCGCATCTGCCCGCGCGTGAGCGCGACGGTCGGAAGCGGGAGGAGCAGCGAACCCGAGAGAGCGACGGCGACGAGAACGCCGGCCCTCCTCATGGCGCGAGGACTACTGGTAGATCTTGGTGAAGTTGACCGAGGCGCCGCCCGCCTGGGGCTGCACGCCGAGGGCGAACTTGCCGCCCTTCATGCTCATGGTCGCCGTGCGCGCGGACGCCAGGCCGAAGCCCGCGCCCATCACCACGTCGGTGGCGTGATGGCGGTTCCAGGCCATGCGGGCCAGCGCGACGTACGATCCAAACGCATACGCCGGCACGCCGGCCTTCCAACCATAGTGCCGATGGAGGACGGCCGCCGTGGCGAACGCGCTGGCCGAGTGGCCCGACGGGAACGACATGTCGTTGCTCCCGTCTGGACGCTGGCGGCGAATCGTGATCTTCACGCCCTGCACCAGGACCTGGGAGAGGATCTGCGCGCGCACGATGTCGCGCCCAACCGTCGCCAGCTTCTCGTTCTTGACGACCTTGCCGACGCCGTAGCCGGCAAAGCCCGCGGCCGCCTGGAACAGGAAGCCGCCCATGATGTTGCCGGACTCGAACAGGGTGGTCGGAATGTTGAAGCCATTGTTCACGCCCTCGCGGTCCCACGGGGCCGTGGCGACGGCGCCGATCGACGTGTAGGCCATCACGTGCGCGGTGTCGCGACTGAAGAAATTCCGGAAGTCGCCCGCGACCAGCTTGAACAGGTTGCCGGATTCGCCGTTACTCGTGCGCGGAGTGAAGGGGTCGGTCGGCAGCGGCAGTCCGGGACGCGGAAGCTGCGGCGTGAGCTGATCGCCGCCGCCAGGCGCGGCGTCGTTGACGCGCGCCGCATCAGCGTGCGCCATCTCTTGGGCAAATGCCGGCGTGGCCAGGGCCAACGCAATCACGGAGCAAGCGGCGTAACGCAGGATTCGCATCAAAAACTCTCTTTTTAATGGACGAAACGGATCATTGAGTATCGCATGGAACCTGCGGGTCACAGCGAATTTGCCCTCCCAAAACGTATCGGCCGGTCGCCGAATCAGGGTAGCCGTTCCAGCCCGACCAGCGTCCAACCAGCCGAATGCCTTCGAAAATATACGGAAATGGGACGGGTCCAGGCTTCGGGACCGCCCACCGCCGCAATATCCACCTTGATGAACTCGGATGCCGGCATTGGCGGCATCGGCATCGGACTCTGGGTTTCTTCCGTCGTCGCCACCAGCGTGGCCTTGTCGGCGGCGTTGTCGAACGTGTACCACAGGGCCCGGTAGCCGGGCACACGATCTGACACGGCCGCGTCCACCGCCGCGTTCCAGAACGTCAACCGGCCCTGCGCGTCGAGGGCTGGGTCCACGATCGGATTCACCTTCGGCAGGAACGTCTGCAGGATGCGCAGCCGCCGATCGGCGATCGCCTGCGCGAGGAACGCCTCGGACGCCGCGTCGCCGAACCGCGCCTCGGTGACGGCCGCCTTGATCATGTCGTTGGTGATGCCCGCCAGCTTCGTGGCCGCCCAGAACGTGTCGTCGGCGCGCATGTGCCGGAACGCCGCGTTCGTGATGTGCGGCCACCACGACTCGGGATCCCATTTCGAGTGATCGCGCGGAAGCCGCCCGATGCTCGGCGACTCGAAGTAGTCCTGCGTGCGCCACCGCGGGACCTTGAAGCCGAACGACAGCACGCGCTTGCCGATGTCGCCCGGCAGTTCCAGGAGCGGCTCATACCCTTCCCATCCCTCGCGCGGGCCGACCGCGGCGCTGCCGAGCGCCGATCCGAAGTCGAGCAGGTAGTGGCGGATGAAGCCGCGCCCGTTCTCGGTGATGAGCGACGACAGCGAGTTGATGCCCTTGGCGTCGACATGGTTCAGCCACGCCGCGAACACGAAGTAGCCGCGCAGCTCGCGACGATGCTCGTGCGGGACGACATCGTTGGGGTCGTCGGCGCGGGTGCCATGGAACGCAATGCGCCCCACGGGACGGCCGGGGGCCGCCTTACTGAGGATCACGCGGTAGCTGCCGTCGGCGTCGCGGTCGGCGCGGGAGAGCAGCCACCCGAGGTCGCCCCGGTGCATGGGCCGGGACATCTCGCCCGGCGGCGTGATGCGCGTGTCCTTGCCGATCGACAGGTTCGCCGGCTTGAGCTGCCCGATGTGGTACTCGGCCGTGTGATAGCCGGCTGCCCAGAACAGCTTGGCGGCGACAATCTCGCTGCCGGTGGCCATGGCGCGCCAGCCGGGCGGGTCGAACTTGATGAACCACAACTGCTGGGCCGTGTCGCGAATGGTGAAGCCCGGCGTCACGCCGTCGCTCTTGGCAGAGATGACGGTCCACGGCCCCGGTGCAGGGCCGTCGCTGGTGTTGGCCGCACGGGCCACCAACGCGGGCGTCAGCGGCATTCGACCGGCGCGGTTCACGAAGAACGGACCGTCCGGCACTTCGTCCACGGTATTGAGGTTCTTCGCGCGCTGGCCGACATGGCGATCGCCGGGGAACCAGAACAGGTTCTCGAGCGTTTGGTACGCCAGGTCGGGCTCGTGCCGCTTCGCGTTCTTGACGTCCTGCGTGACCGGCTCGCGCCAGATCGGGTCGTCGGGAAAGAAGCGGCGCGACTGCGCACCGGCAGTCAAGGTGAGCGCGGCGACCGCCATCGTCGTGAGCGTGATGCGAGCGCGTAAGGTCATCATCAGAAGATGGGGCCGCCCGCGAAGATGATCCCGAGGCCTTCGCGGCCGCGGGCAACCTCCACGCGCAGCGCGGTGAACATGGGGCCGTGGAAGCGCGCGCCGATGCCCCAGTTGGTTTCGAAATCACCGGCCCGGAACTGGCGCCGGTCGGCCGCCACCTGGCCCGCATCGAGGAAGACGGCCATGTCGAGGTAGCGCGATGGCCGCCAGCGGTACTCGCCGGTCAGCAGGATGCGGTTGCGGTCGGTGAATCGGCGCGTGTGGAAGCCGCGCAACGTGCTGCCGCTGCCGAGGAACGGCGCCAGCATCACCGGCACGTCGTGGCCGTCGGCGGTGTTGGTCAGGGTCATCACGCCGCGCGCCGCCAGCACGAACTGCTCGCGCATCAGCGGCACCAGTTGCACGACCTCGTACTCCTGTGAGTCGAAGTTGAACCGCCGATGGTTGATCTCGCGGTGGCGCTCCCAGGTTGCGCGGTAGAAACCGCCACGTGTGCTGTAGCCAGGAGCCGTGCGCCAGTCAACGGCCACGCCGCCGCGCGTCACGTGATAGCTCAATGCCTCGCCCAGGCCGGGAACAGCCTCCGCGACCGGCCCCGAGTCATGAGTTCTCGTATCCATGCCCACCCAGGAATAGCCACTGGAGAAGGTCAGCCCCTTCACCGGCTGGAACGAGGCATTGCCGGTGATGTCCGAGGGCTGGTAGTCGTATCGAATGCGAGCACCTTTCGCGGCGCCGGGCCCGAAGCCATAGAACGAGACGTTACGCGCCTCGATGCGACGCGCACTGGCATCGACCCGAAGCCGTCCGCGCCACAATTCGGGCGCTTTCAGCTTGGTCTCGGCCAGGGTCGACAGGTTGAAGGACACGCCGCCCAGCACGTTGATGGCGGCCTCCTTTTCAAGCTCTTTGAGATATCCCCCGCCGACGGCCATGCCGGCGCCGCCGAAGACGCTACCGAACCATGGATAAACGCCGTCTCCGCCGCCCAGGAGCGGCGAGCGCATGACGCGTTTGAGGATTCTCTCGGCAGCCGGCGGCCCCTCCTCGCCTAGCTTCTTCGCCTTCTCGGCCTGCTGCTCGGCGATGGTCTCCACGCGCGTGGACTGCGCAGCGGCTGGCGTGCTGAGCAGGACCGCGAGCAGGAGGGCCGCCGTAACACGAACCATCCCGCTGATTATAGAGGGCTGGTTCCCGAAACCGTCACTCGGCCGCCAGCCTCTGGAGCTGCCACTTGGTGCGGGTGTAGGCAATCCGGAAGCCGTTTCTTTCTGCATTTCGCTGCGACGCGCTGCCGGGCGCTGCACAGATCATGGCCAGGTCACACCCTTGCGCGGCCAGTTGCCGCAGCCGCCAGTCTAGCAGGGCCGACTGCGCGCCCTGCCGCCGTCCCTCGGGCACCGTGCTGGCGCCGGCCAGCAGACCGACGCCGTCCCAGGCAAAGAGTGCCGCCGTGGCAATGGCCGCGTCGTCGATCTCGGCGACGATGCACGTGGCGTACTCAACGCTCGTGCGCGCGAAGCCGTCGATGAACGCCTGGACCTCCGCCGATTCGCTCCAACCGCGCGCCGACACGGAGGCATACAAGGCGGCTTCCGCCGGCCTGATCATGCGCACGCGAATCCGCGGGTTCACATCGAGCGCGTCCACGCCGCCGCCAATCGGCCGTAACATCACGCTCGACAGCTCGACCGGCCGGTAGCCGCGCTGCGCCAGCTTGGCGAACACCTCCACGCCCGCCAGTGGACTGACCTCGTGGATGACGTCGGAGCCGTGCGAGGTGAAGAAGCTCTCGATCGCGTCGAGGTCGCGGTCGGCCAAGACTGATGCCACGCCCAAGCCGAAGGTCTGCGTCAGCGGCGACCCGACGCCCGAAAACATCGCCAGCGTGCCGCCGACCTCCGTCCACGTGGCCCCGGAGGCGGGGTCCTGCCTCGCCTGGGTTTCGACAAACGCTGCGTTGCTGCGCCCCTCGGTCAGTTCGAGGCGTCGCGACAAGGCGAGGTCGCAGAAGACGGCAGCTTCTGGTTGGGTGGACATTCGAGCATTAGTTACTGCAGCGCCTGATACACCAGGTTCGGGAATGCCTCGCGGATGTCGCTGGCGTTCGGGAGGAGCTGCATCATCAGCACCATGACCAGGCGCGCTTCGGGATCGACGCGATACATCGAGCCGTAGGCACCGCCCCAGCCGAACGAACCCTCGCCCGACATCCCGTTGGCCCCGTAGCGGTCGACGGTTTCGAAGCCAAGACCAAAGCCCAGCCCCGCCGCCGAATGCACGGTGCCGACCTGGTTGGTGGCCATCAGCCGCACGCTGCGCGGCGACAGCAGGCGCACGCCGTCGAGCGTGCCGCCAAGCCGGAGGGCTTCGAGGAAGCGCGCATAGTCGTGAGCGGTCGACAGCAAGCCCGCGCCGCCGGCGAAGTTCTTGCGCGGGCCATCGACGTAGTGGCCCTGGCCGCGGGCGCCGTCTGGCGCGCGCACGTAGCCGCCGGCCCCGCCGGCGTAGACCGCCGACAGTCGCGCGCGGTCGGCAACCGGCAGGAAGAACCCCGTGTCCTTCAGGCCGAGTGGCGCGGTGATTCGCGTTCGCAGGTACTCGTCCAACGGCATCCCGGAGACCTTCTCGACGATGCAGCCGAGGATGTCGGTGTTGTAGCCATACACCCACTGCTCGCCGGGCTGCGCCACGAACGGCAACGTCCCCAGCCGCTCCATCGTCATGCAGACGGATTCGTCCTTGTCGGCGGTATACCAGCCGAAGCCGGCCGCGGGTCCGAGACCCTTGGCTTCATAGAGACGGGCCACCAGCGAATCCGTGCCGTAAGAAATGCCGGCCGTGTGCGTGAGCAGGTCACGAATGGTGATGGGGCGCTTGGCCGGCGCGGTGATCAGCGTGGCACCCTTCTTACCCGTGGCGACCGTGGTCTTGGCGAAGGTGGGGATGAACTCCGCGACCCGCCTCCCGAGTGACAAGCGGCCTTCTTCGATGAGCTGCATGACGGCGACACTGGTGAGCGCCTTGGACTGCGACGCAATGCGGAAGATCGTGTCGGTGGTCATCCGGCGCCCGGCTTCCTTGTCGGCCCATCCGAACGCCTTTTCGTAGACCGGCTTGCCGTCCTGCAGCACGAGGGCGACGACGCCGGCGACGCGGTTGTCGTCCACGTAGCGCTGCAGCCCGCGATCGATCACCGCCGCGCGATCCGCCGCGAGCCCGCCCGGCCGGGTCTGCAAAGACGCCGGCACCGGCAGCAACACCAACGCCAGCAGCACGATGAGATGGATTCTTCGTTTCAACATATGACGCCCCTGATGCCGTCGCGCGCGATTGCCGCCGATCGCGGCGGCCCCTGTGCCCGCGCGTTACACTGCTTACGACGCCTTTAGCGCGGTGAGCACCGCGTCGATCATTTTCTTGGCGTCGCCGAACAACATCTGCGTGTTGTCCTTGTAGAAGAGCGGGTTATCCACGCCGGCGTAGCCGCTGGCCATGCCGCGTTTCATCACGATGCAGGTCTTGGCCTTCCACACCTCGAGAATCGGCATGCCGTAGATCGGGCTGGACGGATCGTCGAGGGCGCCCGGGTTGACGATGTCGTTGGCGCCGATCACGATCACGATGTCCGTGCTGGGGAAGTCCTGGTTGATCTCTTCCATCTCGAGCACGATGTCGTAGGGGACCTTGGCTTCCGCCAGCAGCACGTTCATGTGGCCGGGCAGGCGGCCGGCGACCGGGTGGATGGCAAACCGCACGTTGGTGCCGCGGTCGCGGAGGATCTTGGTGACCTCGTACATCGGGTGCTGCGCCTGCGCCACCGCCATGCCGTAGCCGGGCACCACGATCACGCTCTTGGCTTCTTTCAGCAGTTCGGCAGTCTCTTCCGCCGTGATGCTCTTCACCTCGCCCGCCGGCTGCGCGCCGGCCGCGGGGGCCTTGCCTTCCCCGGCGCCGAATCCGCCAAGGATCACGCTCACGAACGACCGGTTCATGGCGTGGCACATGATGTAGCTCAGGATCGCGCCGCTCGAGCCCACCAGCGCGCCGGTGATGATCAGCAGATCGTTCTCGAGCATGAAGCCGGCGGCGGCCGCCGCCCAACCCGAATAGCTGTTGAGCATCGACACCACGACCGGCATGTCGGCGCCGCCAATCGCCCACACCAGGTGGATGCCGAGCAGCGACGCGATCACCGTCGCGATGATCAGCGGCTGCAGCGCCGAACCGTGCGCCGCGCTCACGAACTGGAAGCCGAGGAACAGGCACGCGAGCAGCGCCACGAGGTTGAGCAGGTGCCGCGCCGGCAGCAGCAGCGGCCTGCTGCCGATCAGCCCCTGGAGCTTGCCGAACGCGATGATCGAGCCGGTGAACGTTACCGCGCCGACAAACACGCCGACGAACGTCTCCACCGAGTGGATCGTGGCCTCGACGCCGGTGAGCGTGTTGGTGAGGTCGAGGGTGCCGCCAAAGCCAACCAGCACAGCGGCCAGGCCCACGAAGCTGTGGAGCATGGCCACCAACTGCGGCATGGCGGTCATCTCCACGCGCGCCGCCAGCGCCGCGCCGATGCCGCCGCCGACCACCAGCGCACCAATCAGCACGCCGTAATTACTGCCGTGCGGGCCGAAGGCGGTGACGCCGACGGCCATCGCCATGCCGATCATGCCGAACAGGTTGCCGCGCCGCGCCGACTCCTGCGCGGAGAGCCCGCCGAGACTGAGAATAAAGAGAATGCCCGCCGCGAGGTAGGCGATGGTCACCAGCGTCTCAGGCAAGCCGGCCTCCCGAGATCGGTGTCATCTGTGTCATCTGCGGCCCTGGCGTGGTAATCGGTGTCATCGGCGGAACATCCGCAGCATCCGCTGCGTCACCATGAAGCCGCCCACGATGTTGATGGTGGCGAGCAGGATTGCGGCGGCGCCGACCAGCACCACCGGCGACGAGATCGGCCCGCTCAACTGCAGCATGCCGCCCACCACGATGATGCCGCTGATGGCGTTGGTCACGCTCATGAGCGGCGTGTGCAGTGCCGGCGTGACGTTCCACACCACCTGCCAGCCAACCACCACCGCCAGCGCGAATACCGTGAGGTGTGACAGGAATGCCGGCGGCGCCACCATCCCCAGGCCGACGAGGGCGGCGGCCGCAATCAGCGCGAAGATCGGACCGGCAACTCCGCCGCCAGCCGGCGCCTTCGCGCCCTGCGCGGCGGCCGTCTTCGGCGCCACCACCTTCGGCTCCGGCGGCAGCACGACCGGCGGTCGCGGCGGCGGCGGCCACAGCAATTCGCCCTCGCGCAACACCAGCGCGCCGCGCACCACTTCATCCGCCAGGTCGAGGCGGAAGTGGCTGGCGCCGCCAAGGTCGGCGAGCAGGTGCGTCAGGTTGTTGCCGAAGAGCAAGCTGGCCGTCGGCGCCAGGCGGCTGGGCAGGTCGGTATAGCCGAGGATGTGGACGCCGTAGCGTTCCACCACCTTTCCGGGTTCGGTCAGCGCGCAGTTGCCGCCGTTCTCCGCGGCCAGGTCGACAATCACCGACCCCTTCTTCATGGCCTTCACCATGTCCTCGGTGATGAGGACCGGCGCCGGCCGGTTCGGAATCAGCGCGGTGGTGATGATGATGTCGACTTCCTTCGCCTGCGCGAGGAACATCTCCGTTTCGGCCTTGATGAAGGCCGGACTCATCTCCTTGGCATAGCCGCCCGCGCCCTCGCCGTCTTCGACGAACTTGAGCTCGATGAACTCGGCGCCCATGCTCTTGATTTGCTCTTTCACCGTGGGGCGCGTGTCGAACGCGCGCACGATGGCGCCCATGCCGCGCGCCGCGCCAATCGCCGCCAGCCCCGCGACGCCCGCGCCAATCACCAGGATCTTCGCCGGCGGCACCCGGCCCGCCGCCGTCATCTGGCCCGTGAAGAAGCGCCCGTAGAAGCTCGCCGCCTCGATCACCGAGCGATACCCGGCGATGTTGGCCATCGACGACAGGGCGTCCATCTTTTGCGCGCGCGTGATGCGGGGAATTTGATCCACGGCAATCGCGGTGGCCTTGCGCGCCGCCAGCCGGTCGATGATGTCCTTGTTCTTCCCGGGATACAGGAAGCTGATCAGCGTGCCGCCCTCGCGGATCAGCTCCGCCTCGTGCACGCCGAGCTCCGGGTGCGGTGCCGGCGGCTGCACCTTGAGGACGATGTCACCCGCCAGCCAGATGTCGCGGGTGCCGGTGATGACCTCCGCGCCGGCGGCGGCGTAGTCGTCGTCGCCGAACGAGGCCGCGGCGCCGGCGTCGTGTTCGACGGCCACCGCAAAGCCCAGCTTGATCAGGCGCACGACGTTTTCAGGGGTGACCGCGACCCGGCGTTCACCGGGGCGGCATTCTTTCGGGACGGCCAGCTTCATGTGCGTGCCGATTATATAGGCAGTAACAGGAGATCAGGAGATCAGGAGCAAGAACCTTTAATAACTCCTGAACTTCTTATCTCTTGTTGTCTCTTGATCTCGCTACGCCAGCTTCAGCCGGAATTCCCTCTGCAGCAGGACCAGGTTCGCCGCCATCTGCAGCGTCGTCGACAGCACGGTCAGCCACCAGATCCAGGTCAGGGCGAAGTCGGGCCGGCGCGACAGGATGATGGCCGGGACGATGCTGATGACGATGCGCAGGAACGAGGTCACCAGCGAGGGCATGGTGTTGCCCATCCCCTGGAACATGCTCGCCGACACGAACGTGATGCCCGAGGCCACGAAATTGATCGTGACCACCTGCAGGTAGTCCACGCCGACGTGGATGACCTCGGGGTCTGAACTGAAGAGCCGAATCAACGGCGCGGCGCCCAGGTAGATGCCGACGCCCAGCACGAGCATGGTGGCCGCGCCTATCGAGGCGGCGGTCTTGAACGCGTCGCGCACGCGCTGGCCCTGGCGGGCGCCAAAGTTCTGGCCGGCCACCGGCGCCACCGCAAAGCCCAACGCCACGACCGGCAGGAACGCCGACTGCACGATGCGAAAGCCCACACCGAACCCCGCCTGCGCGGCGGCACCGAATGGCCGGCTGATGGCATACACGACGACCATGTAGAGCCCCATCAGCGCGAACTCGACCCCCGCCGGCAGGCCGATCTTCAGCATCTGCCCCCACACCTGGAGCTTCGGCCTCCAGTCAGCGAGGCGGAACCGCAGGTAGGCGTCACGGTCCAGGAAGTAAGACGAGATCCACACCACGCCGATCGCGATCGCGATAAATGTGGCGAGGGCGGCGCCGCTGACGCCGTGAGGATCGAACGGACCCCACCCGAAGATAAGCACCGGCGCCAGCACCATGTTCAGCACCACGGTGCCGGTCTGCACGATCATGCCGGGCTTGAAATTGCCGGTGCCGCGCAACGCCGCGCCCATCGCGACCATCGCAAACTGCAGCGCCATCGCCGGAATGAACCACAACAGATACTCTTCGGTCTGGGCCTGCATGCTGGCGTCGGCACTGAGCGCGGCGGCGTAGGCCGTGCGAGACAACATCGCCAGCGCCAGAAAGAGCACCCCCGCCACCATCGACAGCACCTGCGACTGGTTGAACAGGAAGATCGCCCGGTCGTGTTCCTTGCGCCCGGCCGAATGCGACACCATGGTCGTCGTCCCGACCCCGAGCATCTGCGAGGCGGCCAGTACCAGGAACGACAGGTTGGCGCTGATTCCGACCGCGGCCACCGCATCGGTGCCGAGGCGCCCGACCCAGAACAAGTCCACCAGCACGTAGAGAGCCTGGAAGACCATGCTGACGAGCATGAAGCTGGTGGTCTTGAGGAGGTGGCCGGTGAGCGATCCGGTCGTGAGGTCCTGCATTCCGCGCGATTATACTGGCCGATACTTGCCAAGACGCCTTCGACCGGACCGGCGGCGCACGCGCCCGTGACCCAGGTGACCTCGTGATTCACGACGTCCGCACGGTGCTGCGCTGGCTGACGCCGCGCGAGCGCTGGCCGTGGCTGGCGCTGGTGCCGTTGGTCAGCCTGAGCGCCCTGATCGAAGCCGCGGGCGCGCTCGCCACCTTTGGACTCCTCCGCCTGGTCGTCGAGCCCGAACAGGTGCGCACCGCGCCGGTGGTCTCGCAGATCTGGCGCGCGTGGCCCACCGACGATCCGCGGGCGGTCGTCGCCGCACTGGCGCTGGGTGTCGGCGTGTTCTACCTGGTGCGCGCCCTGTTCCTGTCGTGGGTGGACTGGGTCCGGCAAGGCGTGGTCTTCAACTCGTCCGCCGCCGCGGCCGAGCGGCTGCTGGCGCGCTATCTCGCCGCCGATTACCTGTTCCACGTCAGGCGCCGGTCGGCCTCGCTGATCCAGCCGATGACGCGCGCCTCCGACGTCGCGTTCGAACTGGTGGCGGGATCGGCCGTCAACATCCTGGCCGAGGTGGTCACCATTGCCGCGCTGGCCATAGTGCTGGTGGCGTCGGCGCCGCCCATTACGTTGATTGCCGTCATCATCGTCCTGGCCGTCGTCCTCGGGCCGATCGTCCTGACCCGCCGGAGCTGGGAGCGCATCGGCGAGACCGAACGCGCCTTGCTGCAGGAACAGCTCCACGTGCTGCAGCAAAGCCTGGGCGCGATCAAGGACGTCACGGTGTCGGGCCGCCAGCCGTTCTTCGAGGAACAGTTCCGCCACGTCAAGCGCGCCTTGTCGCGGACCAGGCAGCGCCGGTCGTGGTCGGCCAGCGCCGCCCGGCACGGCGTCGAAACCACGCTGGTGCTGAGCATGCTGCTGGTCGTGTTCCTCGTGATGCGCGAGAGCGTCTCGGGCGGCAGCACCGTGTCGGTGCTCGCGCTGTTCGCCTACACCGGGTTCAGGGTCATCCCGTCGGCCAACCGCATCATGATGAACGTCGGCTACCTGCGCGAGGCACATCCGTGGGTGAAGACCATGGACGACGACATGCGGGCGCTTCGCGCCCCGGTGGCGCGGCCGTTCTCGCCCGAGCCGACCATGCTGCACGAGGCGCTCGTTTGTGACGAGGTGTCGTTCCGGCATGAAGACGGCGCGCCCCTCGCCCTCGACCATGTCTCGCTGACCATTCGCCGCGGGCAATCGGTCGGCATTGTCGGCCCGACGGGTGCGGGCAAGACCACGCTGGTGGACGTGCTGCTCGGCTTGCTCACGCCGGCCTCCGGCCGAGTCCTGATTGACGGTATCCCGCTGGAGGGCCTCGAGCGCACGTGGCAGCGCCAGATTGGTTACGTCTCACAGGACGTCTACCTGCTGGACGACTCGCTGCGGCGCAACATCGCGTTCGGCATTCCCGACGGCGCGATCGACGAAGACCGGCTGGCGGCGGCGATCGCGCTCGCCCGCCTCGACGACGTGGTGGCCGCTCTCCCCGGGAAGCTGGAGACGGTGGTGGGCGAGGGCGGCATTCGCCTGTCGGGTGGCCAGCGGCAACGTGTCGCCATCGCCCGGGCGCTGTACCACGACCCGCCGGTGCTGTTCTTCGACGAGGCGACGGCGGCGCTCGACAACCAGACCGAGCGCGAGGTGACCGAGGCCATCGCCGCGGTTCACGGGACGCGCACCGTGATCGCGATTGCCCACCGGCTCTCGACCGTCAAGGAGTGCGATCTGTTGATCTACTTGAAGGACGGCCGCGTCGCCGGCGCCGGCACGTATCAGGATCTGCTGAACGACCCCGGCTTTCGACAGCTCACTTAAGGAGAAGGGCCAAAGTGCCGGGGTGCCGGCTATTCTCTGAAAGTCGCGACGATCTCGCGGACCTCGCGGACGAAGCGGTCGGTCGAGAACATCTCGGCGCGGGCGGCGAGCGACTGGCGCAGGCGGTCCTGTTCGGCGGGGTTGGCCAGCACCTCGGTGATCGCGGCGACGGCCTCATCGTCTGAGTCGAACATCAGCGACGGCTCGTTGCCGACGATCTCCATCTGGCCGCCACCCTTCGGCACCCACACGATGACGCCGGCGCGCGCCAACTCCGCGGGCGCCATGCCGAAGTGCTCTTCGCGCATGCCATGAAGGCCGTACCGGTGGGAGCCCATCAAGCCGCGCATCTCATCGCGGCTGACATTCTGGCGAAACCGGATCCAGTCGCCGAGCGACCGCGCCAGTGACTGCAAGCTGTTGAAATACCGCGTGCTGTGCCGATCCCACGTGCCGACGATCGTGAGCCGCAGATCGGGGACGCGCGCGCGCACCCGCGACAGGATTCGCATGATGCGCTCGTAGTCTTTTTCGGGCGAGATGCGGCCGATGGCCAGGAAGTCTGGCGCCCGCTCGCTCCACGGCAGGCCGGCCCCCGGGTCCGCGACGGGAGGGGAGAGCGTGCGTGGGTTCCCGCCGAGGAAGCCGCGGACGTGTTCGCCGGTCCAGTTGGAGTTGACCAGCGTCAAGTTCGCCTTCATCCGCTCCAGCGAGAAGCCGGCAATCCGATCGGTCAGCGAGTAATAGGCGCGCAGTGCTGCTCTCGGCTGGTGGTACCACCTGAGATCCACCGCCGGCCGCGGCCGCAGGTACGAGGGGTAGTGGATGTACTGGATGCCGCGCCGGCCGTAGTCGGTCTCGTTGTAGACGCCGAAGATGACGTCGAAGCCCGCGCTCACCTTGCGCGTATAGCGCATCAGCAACGCCAGCTTGACCAGCGTGGCCGGGGTGGGCAGCAGATTCGGTATCAGCGTCCAATGGCGTGGGACCACGATGGTGTCGAAGTCGCTCTGTTGCAGGTGCGTACCGAAGAACCGGTTGATCGGCTCGACCTCGACGGGCCGCCACGACAGCACCGTGACTCGGTGTTCGGAGACCAGCGCCTGCAAGATCCACGCGGCCACACCGTTGCCGCCGCCCGGCGGCTGCAGCGACGGCTGCACCAGCAGGACGCGCTTCATGGCGTTTGCGCCGTTGACAGCGCAAGCAACGACAGGGCGGCGGTGACGGCATACAGGATCAGGACGGTCCGCCGCGGCGACCAGCCGAGCGTCAGCAGTCGATGGTGAATGTGTCGGCGATCCGGTTCGAACAGCTGCCGGATCGCCGTGAGGACGGAGGGTCGGCCGTTCGCGGGCTTCGCCATGGCCCGCCGGAAGACGGTGGTGACAATGTCGGCAATCGGCAGCGCGAAGATCAACAGCGGCACGCCGGTGGCGAGCGCGGTGGCGCCTTTTTGCCAGCCGGCGATCGCCGTGCCCGCCAACACGAACCCGAAGAGCAGGCTGCCGCTATCGCCGAGAAAGATCGACGCGGGCGCGAAGTTGAACACCAGGAAGCCGAGCGCCGCGCCCACCAGCGCCGCGAGCAGCATGGCTTCGGCCGGGTGGCCGCGCACGATCAGGATCGCTCCGCAGGTGGCGCCGGCCAGCACTGCGATGCCCGCCGCCAGGCCGTCGATGCCGTCGATCAGGTTGAAGGCGTTGGTCAGGCCAACCAGCCACGCCGCCGTCACCGGCCATGCCAGCCATCCCAGATCCCATGACATGCCGAGCAGCGTCACCCGCTGGATCAGCAGGCCCGAGGCCATCACAATCAACGCCGCCAGGATCTGCACGGCCAGCTTCGGCCACGGTCCGACGCCGCGGACATCGTCCACGAGCCCGATCCCGAAGATCAACGCGCCCGCGGCCGTCAGGGGCATCAGAGCCTGCCAAATCGCCGGGTCCAAATCGCCGGGCGCGAACGCCAGGACGAGTATCATCGCCAGGATTGTGGCGGCGATCACCGCCACGCCGCCCAGCCTCGGCACCGATTGGGTGTGAACCTTCCGGCCTCCAGGGGCGTCTACCAGTCCGAGCCGGATCGATCCCCGCGACACCAGCGGGGTCAAGAGCAGGGCAAGCGCCGCGCTAGTGAGGCCGAGCAGCAGGTAGACCATCAAATGCGAACCGCCGTTATCGTACTCGGAGATTTGGGTCGCAGCCCGCGGATGCAGTACCACGCCGCGTCGCTGGCCGCCGCCGGGCACGACGTCGACTTGGTGGGGCTCGAAGGCGCCCCGCCAATACCGGCGGTCGCCAATCATCCGCGCGTGACGTGCCATCGCCTGCCGGATCGCGCCTTCCAGGGACGCGCCACGGGGGGCATCCGGCGATTCGTGTGGGGCTCGATGGCGCGCGCCGCGGGCCAGGCGCGCCGGCTGTTCGCAATGCTGATGCGGTTGCCGAAGGCCGACGTCATCCTCGTCCAGAATCCGCCGGCGGTGCCGACCCTCGCCGTGGCGTGGGCGGTGGCGCGGCTCCGCGGGTCGCGCCTGGTGATCGACTGGCACAACCTCTCGCACACCGTGGCGGCGATTCGCCTCGGGGAATCGCATCGCGCCGTGACCGCGCTATCGCGCAGCGAACGCCGCTGGGCCCGGCGCGCCGACGGCCACTTCGCCGTCTCGACGGCCCTCGCCGCCTGGCTGCGCGGCAACTACGGCATTACCGCCACGGTCCTCTACGATCGGCCGGCGTCGTCGTTTGCGCGGACCGTGCCATCCGCCGCCGTGGCGCTGTGGACCCGGCTCGCGAAAGCGATGTCCCTCGGCGGCGAGCGGCTGCCGCTGATCGTCTGCCCCACGAGCTGGACGCCGGACGAGGACTTCGACTTGTTGCTCGAGGCGCTCGAGCGTGCCGAACGCCAGCTGGCCAGCGAATCGTCGCATCCTCACCTTGCCGTCATCCTCACCGGCCGCGGCGCGCTGCGCGAGTCGTTTGAAGCGCGCGCCGCGCGCCGCGCGTTCAAGGCCATTGCCGTGAGGACGCTCTGGCTCGAAGCCGCCGACTATCCCGTCCTGATCGGCATGGCCGATCTCGGCCTGTGCCTGCACCAGTCGTCGTCCGGACTCGACCTGCCGATGAAGCTCGCCGACTTCCGTGGCGCCGGCGTGCCCGCGGCCGCGTTCGACTACGCACCGGTGTTGGCGGAGGTGCTCACCAACGGGCACGAGGGAGTCACGTTTCGGGATCCCGGCGACCTGGCCAATGTGTTCCTGGCCGTGGCGTCGAAGACCCTCGATCCGGCGTCAGCGCTCGGCAAGTCGAAGGCGTGGCTGTTCGAGAACGCCGCTGAGCGGTGGGACACCGAGTGGCCGTCCGTCGCCTTGCCGGCGCTGCTTTCCAAATAGTGCGCCCCGTGCCTGGCGCAGCCATGACCCAGTAAGATGAAGGGGTCCCTATGCTGCCCATTACCGACATTGCCAAGCGCCTCGGCCTCCCCGAGGACCTCCTTGAACCATACGGCCGCCACATTGCCAAGATCCGGCTGGAAGCGCTCGACCGCTTTCCCACCCGCAAGGGCAAGCTGATCCTGGTTACGGCGATCACGCCGACCACGAGCGGCGAGGGTAAGACGGTCAATACCATCGGCATCACCCAAGGCCTCGTGAAGCTCGGCTACAGTGCCGTGGCGGCACTGCGCGAACCGTCCCTCGGCCCGGTGTTCGGCATGAAGGGCGGCGCCACGGGCGGCGGCAAGGTGTCGGTCGAGCCCCTCGACAAGATCAACCTCCATTTCACCGGCGACTTCCACGCCATCACCACGGCCCACAACCTGCTGGCGGCGCTGCTCGACGCGCACCTCCATTTCGGCAACGACCTGCGGATCGACGCCAAGGAGATCCTCTGGCCGCGCTGCATGGACATGAACGATCGCGCGCTGCGTCGCATCGCCACCGGCCTGGGCGGGCGCGAGAGCGGTCCCGCGCGCGAGACCGGTTTCGTGATCACCGCGGCGTCGGAGATCATGGCCATCCTCGCGCTGTCGGAGGGCCGCGCCGACCTGCGACGCCGCCTGGCGCGCATCGTGGTCGGTTTCAGTTACGACGGCAAGGCCATCACCGCCCAGGACCTCAAGGCGGTGGGCCCGATGATGGTGCTGTTGAACGACGCCGTGCTGCCCAACCTCGTGCAGACCACGGAGGGCGCTCCCGCCATCGTCCACTGCGGTCCGTTCGCCAATATCGCGCATGGGACCAGCAGCGTGCTGGCGCAGCGCATCGGCCTGCACCTGGCCGACTACGTCGTCAACGAGACGGGGTTCGCCGCCGACCTTGGTGCCGAGAAGTTCTTCGACATCGTGATGCCGATGTGCGGGCACGTGCCCGCCGCTGCCGCGGTGATCGTCACGTTGAAGGCGCTGCGCACGCAGGGCGGGTCGCCTGATGGTCCAGTGGACGCCGGCTTCCCGAACCTGGCCCGCCACCTCGACAACATCAGGCGATGGGGCGTGCCCGCGGTGGTCGCCTTGAATCGCTTCCCCGGCGACACCGACGCCGACCTCGAACTGGTGATGAGCTACTGCCGCTCGATCGGCGCCGACGCCGCCCTGGCGGAGGGATACGCCAAGGGCGGGGACGGCATGACGACCCTGGCGGCGAAGCTCGTGGCGGCCGCCGGGTCGTCCGATCCGTCGGCGGTCAAGCCGGTGTACTCGCCGGCGCAGACCCTCGTCGAGAAGATCACGGCGGTGGCGACCAAGGTCTACGGCGCCGGCCGCGTGTCGTTCAAGCCCGCGGCGAAGTCGCGGCTTGCCACGCTCGAGGCGCTGGGCTACGGCGCGCTGCCGGTGTGCATCGCCAAGACCCAATACTCGTTCACCGACGATCCGAAGCAGATGGGCGCGCCGACCGGATGGACCCTCACCGTGAGCGACGTGTCCCTCTCGGCCGGGGCCGGTTTCGTGGTGGCCATCGCCGGCAGCATGATGCTGATGCCGGGCCTGGGCAAGGTCCCCCAGGCCCAGAAACTGGACGTCGATGACCACGGCGCCGTCATCGGCATGGACTACTGAACCTGCGCTGCCGCCTGACGCATCTCGTATAATCGTCCGACCCGTGGAGTACCTGATCAAGCAGTACGCGCTCGAGCCAGGCGCGTTGGAAATTCAGTACATCGAGGAGTACTTCGGCGAGTTCCCGCGCCGGAAGACGGCGGCCGAGATCATCGAACGCCTGCACGATCGCGAATCGCTGATCCTGATGGCGGAGGCGCCGCTGCCTGAGGATCCGACCGGCGCGCTGGTGCCGGTGTCCTACAAGATTGTCCATGAGATCCGGAACACGGAGTCGGTGCCGAAGCTCCGCGACCTCGTCGACCGGCTCACCGGCCCGGTCACGTTCGACGGCCGCCGCGTCCTCTACTCGTGGATCGGCGGCACGCGCCGCGACTGGCGCGGCCAGGGCCACTTCCGCGCGCTCACCGAGGAATCCGAGGTGTGGGCGCTGGCCGCGGGCTTTGAAGAGGTCGTCGTCAAGACCAAGAACCGCCACTACGACATGCGCGCCGTGCTGGCGCAGTTGCACTTCAACGTCGTCAAGCACGAACCGAACCAGGCCGACAGCGCCGAATCAAAGGTCTACCTGAGCAAGCCGTTGCCGGCGGAACTGGCTCGGCGGCACCGCAGCGTCCGCACGGTCGTGTACTCGGAGTAGGGGCGCGCTCTCGCGCGCCCGGCCGGCCTTCACTCCGCCTTCAACGTCACGACCGGATTGATGCGCGTGCCGCGGCGCGCGGGCAGGTAGGCCGCCACCACCGCCACCAGCGTCAACCTCACACCGATTGCGATGAACGTGGCCGGGTCGTTGGGCCCCACCTGGAACAGCAACCCTCGCAGGACGCGCGTGGCGGGAACGGCGCACAGCAGTCCCACGGCGATGCCCAGTGCCACGACCCGAAGGTTCTGGCGTAGGCCGCGATGCCGTAGACACCGAGGGCGGCCAGCAACAGCGCGGCGGCGGCGAACACGCTCATCGCCACCGCGATCAGCCGCGGGCGCCTGGGGATGATTGGGG
>CAYHCX010000001.1:42487-52328 GCA_964355095.1 uncultured Acidobacterium sp. | reverse complement strand
GGGGATGATTGGGGTCAGGTCACGAAATTCACCCTTTGGCGAATGCCCGAAAGGGTGAATTTCGTGACCTGACCCCAATCATCCCTATACTGCTGATGTGAAACCCCCGATCAACGCGACCCTCGTGTGGCAAGGCGACCTGCGATTCAGCGCGCGCGCCGGCACCACTGAAATCACGCTCGATAGCGACGGCACGGCGGGGCCGTCACCGGTCCAGGCGCTGGCCATGGCCCTGGCCGGTTGCATGGCCATCGACGTCGCCGACATTGTCACCAAGGGCCGCCATGCGTTCTCGGCGCTGGAAGCGACGATCACCGGACACCGCCGCGACGAGGTGCCGCGCCGCTTCACCGGCTTCAACCTGCATTTCAAGGTCACCGGCGACGTGCCGGCACAGGCGATTGAGCGCGCCATCCAGTTGTCGCACGACAAATACTGTTCCGTGTGGCACTCGCTGCGCGAAGACATCCAGTTCGACACCACGTTCGAGGTCCTGCCCTGAGCACGGCCGACCGCAAGGTTTATCTCGACCGGGCGCGCGGCGTCGCCGTCATCATCATGGTGCTCGCTCACGTCAACGACGCGTGGACGCGCGGGGGCGACCGGCAGGGCGGGCTCTACATGCAGACGGTGTTCGTGGCCGGTCTCGCGGCGCCGCTGTTCCTGTTTCTGGCCGGGCTGTCGTTGTCGATGGCGGCCTCGATGCGGGCCGCGTCCCTCGGGCACGCTGGCGCGGCGCGCCTGGCGCTCAAGCGCGGCGCCCAGGTCTTTGCCCTCGCCTTTCTCTTTCGACTGCAGTCGCAGCTGCTGGGGTGGGGCGCCCTCAGCAACTTCCTCAAGGTCGACATCCTCAACGTGATGGGCCTGGCGATGATCGCCGGGGCGCTGATCTGGCGGACCTCCGAATCGCGCGCCGCCCGGATGGTGCTGTTTGCCCTGGCGACGACGATGGCGACGATGGCGACGCCGCTCGTGCGCGAAGCGGGCGTGCTGGCCGTCTTGCCCGATCCGATTGAGGCCTACATCCGTCCGCTGCCGGGCCGCACGAACTTTGCGCTGTTCCCGTGGGCCGGCTTCCTGCTGGCGGGGGCCATTGTGGGTGAGGCCGTCCACGCGGCACGGACGCGCCCTGGCGAGCGCCTTCTGCAGTTGACGCTGCTCGGAGCAGGAGCGGCGGGCGTTGGGCTCGGCTACGCCGCGTCGTTCCAGCCGTCGATCTATCCAGTCGCGAATTTCTGGACCAGCTCACCCACGTTCTTCTTCATCCGCCTGGGGATCTGCACCACGATGGTGCCCGTTTCGCGCGCGATCGATCTGTTTCACGCCGCCGTGCCACGCTGGCTGGGCAGCCACGCCTCGACGCCCCCCGGCAAGGTCACGGCGACGCTCGGGCGGTCTTCGCTCTTCGTCTACTGGATTCACGTCGAGATGGTTTACGGTGTGCTCGGCCGGCCGTTCCGGCGGGCGCTGCCGCTGGAGGCCTCGCTGACGGCCACGATCGTGCTATGCCTGATTCTCTACGGCATCGTGCTGTGGAAGGACCGGCTCATGGCCGGCGTGAAACTCACCGGCCCCTTCCGTATCTTCGCGCCGGTTCTGAAGTGATCCCGTCGGGGAATGCCCTCCCGACCGGACCTGCCCTCCCGTCAGAACGCGAGTAGATACGTCATCTTCGCAATCACCGCCCGGCTGATCAGCGCGCCGCCGCGTGAATCGTGCCGCTCGTTGTAGACCAGGTAGATGTCGCTCAGCGGGCGATGGATGATATCGAGCCGCATGTTCGAGCTCCACTGGTTGGTGTCGGTGTTGTATTGCACCAGCGCGTTGACGAACACCTTGGTGCTGAAGTAGTAGTTGACGCGGCCGGTCACCAGGTGGGTGACGAACGAGCCCGACGCCAGGTCGATGTCGTTGATCTGATCGCTCAGCGACAGGTTCACGTGCTGGTTCATCCGGAACGTCCCACCGACGGTGTAGTTGCGGCGGTAGCCGTCATAGAAGTCGCCGATGCCATAGCGCAGGTTCATCGAAAACGGCGCCGCGCTGTTGGTGTTGGCGAGCACGAAGTGCTCCTTGAACTCGTAGCGGCCGGGCTCGACGAAGATGCGCCGCCGGCTGTTGATGGTGAAGCGGTCGTCGATCACCTCGACGTTGGGATTGGTGCCGACCTCGATGAACGTGCTGTTCTGCAGCGTGATCGGCCAGTGCCAGTCCATGTAGCGCGATTCGAGGCCGCCGCCGTTGCGCCTGGTGAAGTTCTCGATCTGGACATGCGGGAAGGTCTCGCGCAGCCAGCGCTGGAAACGCTTCGGGCGGAGGTGGACGCCGAGGTAGCCCTCGGCGTTGTCGACGCCGACCCTGGGCACGAAGCCCATCTCGTCGTTGAACCGCGCGCCGATGGTCTGGAACATGCCGCGCGTCTCCCAGAGGCTGCCGCGGTAGCCGAAGCTGCTCTTCGAGTAATAGTCCTCACCCGAGCCGGCAATGCGCTCGACCGGCGTCGCGCTCTTGGCGGCGGCGAAGTTCAGGGTCAGATCGCGGAAGAACCGGAAGTTGGCGTCGGCGCCGAACCCGCGGTTGTGATCCGATCCCCGGGGATCTTTGTTCAGCATCATCACGCCGATGTCGGAGTTGGCGAGGATGTCACGGCGCAGCCGCAGCGCCGTGAAGTTGGTGGACGGGCTGAGGTCCTTCTCGCGCTGCTGGATGTTGAGCGCGCCGACCGACCAGCCGCCAACCCGCCCGGTGATGCGCGAGCCGGCCAGCAACGGGATCGAATCGCCGGTCGGCGACAGGCCAATCTGCCGGCTGAAGAAGAAGATCATGTCCTGCGACGCGTTCTGGCGCCCGCCGTTGGCGCCGCCACCGCCGCCGGTGTTGCCGGCGCCGAACTGGAACACGCCCGAGTTCTCCAAGAAGAAGTCGCGCTTCTCCGGGAAGAACAGGCTGAAGCGGGTGAGGTTCACCTGCTGCTCGTCGGCTTCCACCTGCGAGAAGTCGGTGTTGACGGTGAAGTCCCAGGTCAGGCCAGAGGTGACGCCGTACTTCACGTCCAGGCCGGCGTCGTAGTCCTTGTCCACGGCGACGCCCGCCAGCTTGTTCAGGTTGGCCAGGGCGTACGGCTTGACGCGGATGTTGGCGCCCGGCCGCAGGCCCTGGAGGCCCTCGACCGTGCCCGCCATCGACACCCGCGACAGCTGGTGGATGCGGCGCAGCGGCGACCAGTAGCTGTTCTCGTTGCGGCGGCGGAGGCGGCGCTGGAAGTTGATGCCCCAGGTCTGCATCGCCTCGGGACCGAACTTGAGTGTCTTGAACGGGATCTCGATCTCCGCGTACCAGCCGTCCTCGCCGATGCGGGTGCCGACATCCCAGATGCCGTCCCAGTGGGCGTTGTTGTCACGGCCCTCATTCGACATCTGCGAGTCCCACTTCGCGCCCATCGGGTTGATGGCGAACTGGTAGCCGTTGCGCTCGTCGTGAAAGGTGTCGATCACCACCTGGAAGCCGTCGGCCGAACCGGTGTTGAAGTCCTTGCGCAGCTCGTTGACGATGATCTGGCCGGGCTCGGGGTCCTTGGCGAACACGCCGATGTAGAGCGCCCGGTCGTCGTACAGCAGCTTGACCTCGGTGTCGAAGGTCGCCGGCTCGCCCTCGCGCGGGTCGTTCTGCACGAACCCCGTGGCGAGGGGCGCACCCGCCCACGACGGTTCGTCGAGCCGGCCGTCGAGCGCAATTGGCCCTTGGGCCGGTGTCGCCCGCATGCGCCGATCGCGCCGGGCGGTGTCGTAGTCAATCCCGCCGTTCTGCGACGTCTGCGCGTCGGCGCCGATTGCCGAGGCGAGCAACAGCAGCACGGCGAGCAGGCGAACCAGTGGCGTCTTCGAAGTCATGGGCAGTACTCTTGCGGGCGAACACGGACGGACGGGAAACCTGTATCGTCTCCCGGAACGGCGTCGCCGAGTGTAACCGGTTGTAAACGGGCCAGGCGCCGGCCCAGGGGTTCTTGATGACGATTCTGCTGACCACCGTGCTCGTCGGGTCGCTGTCGTGGCCGGCCTTGGCACAGGAAGCCAGGCGGCGGTGAGAGATGGAACGGCAGATCCGCCTCGACAAGTTCGAGACAGAGAGCGGGATCCAGTTCCTGCACCCGGCGGTCAGCTGCGGGAGGCCGGCCACCGCGACGCGCCAGTGACGGATAATCGAGTGCGATGCTCGAGTTGCTCCTGTGGTGGCTGCTGGCGGCGTTCGTTTTCGTGCTCGCCGCCGGCGTCATCGTCTACATCGTGGCGCGCTGGCTGTTCATCCGGGCGGCGGAGCGCATGGCGGTCGAGGTGGATCGCCGGGTCGGCGCGGCCGCCACGCGCGCGTTCACGCATCTGGCCAACTATGCGAACGCGACCGGCATTCCAGCAGACGAGGTCAACCGCTTCTTCGGCGCGCACATCGATCGAGTCGCGCGTCTCATGGACAGCGCCATCAGGCTGCCCATTCTTGGTCCGGTCGGGCTCGATGCCGTCATCGGGCTGGTGCCGGTGGTCGGCGACCTGGTGGGCACCGCCGTCTCGTTGACCCTCATCGCTCGCAGCCTTCGCTACGGTCCGCCCGCCGCGCTGGTGTCGAAGATGCTGGCGAACGTGGTCGTGGATCTCGTCCTCGGCTCGATTCCGTTGGTGGGCGTCCTGGCGGATATCTGGTTCAAGTCCAACGATCGCAACGCCGCGCTGATGCGCGAATTCCTCTCCAGTCACGGCTAGCCCAGGTGGTCGCGGAATCGCGCCGTTATCGTGGCGCTCCTGCGTTAGCGGACTATTGCGGTGCGGCCGTCGCCGCGGGCTTCGCTCCGGCGCCGTTGGCCGGCAGGTCATTCCAGAACAGCAACCCGTTGAACACCATTCCGTGTTCGCCGAACGTCTGCCAGCGGTAGATCGGATTGTTCGCGTACATGATCACGCGGCCCTTGCCGGACGGCGCGTCCACGATCATGGGCCGGTTCCGCGTCTGATCCGGGTTGCGCATCAGTCCGCTCAGCACACCAGCCTCGCCACCCGTGAAGCGCGCAATCACCTGCGGCCGCTCGCGTGACGAGCCGGCAAACTGCTCGAACCCCGCCGGGGGGCCCGCCTGCAGCAGCGGACCACCGGCATAGCGCACGGCCAGCGTCTTCTGCGTATAGCCGAACATCACCGGATGATTCGGCATCAGGATCTCGCTGTTGACGTACGGGCCAGGCGCGTAGAAGCCGGGCGCCGGGCTCTGGGCGTCGACGCCCTTGGCGAGGCCGAACTCGGCGGGGAAGTAGCTCGCCATGCCCAGCGTCATCAGCACACCGCCCTCGTCCACGAACTTCTGGAACTCGGCTGCGCCCGCCAGGCCCATGCCGCCGCGCACATCATCGGTCTCGGCGTAAAAGCCCATCGACTTGAACTTGTCGTTCTTCCTGTAGGGCAGCGGCTTCGACAGCTTCGGTTGCTCGTAGACGATCGACTTGCCGCTGTTGGTCTGGTGCGGCATCACGATTACGTCATACTTCGCGCGCAGGTTCGCGCCGGCCTGCACGTGGTCCTTGTGAATCAGGTCGAATGGGATCTCCCACCGATCGAAAGCGAGGCGCACCCAGCCCACCTTCTCGGTGTTGGCCCACGTTGTGTACATCGCGATGCGCGGGAGATCGACGTCCACCGTCGGCACGTCGGTCGGACCCGACTGCAGCGCCACGGCCGACAGGCCGAGCGCCTCGATCTCCTTGCGCGCGCGGTCGGAGCCGGGTATCAGGAACGATCCCGCCGGAAATTCGTCGCCGCCGACCTTGAACGCGGCCTGCGCCGCCTTGATGACCGTGTCTTTCAGCCGGTACCGCAACGTGATCAGGTTCAACGAGCCGTTGTGCCGGACGATGTACACCGGGTTGTTGGAGCCGATGGCGCCGTTGTGATCGGCCAGGACGCCGAGGGTCGTAACATCAGCCGTCAGCAACGTGGCCGGCGCATCGAGGATCGACTTGTCCTCGATGGTCTTCACCTCAATGTTGTTGGCCATCCCCATCGTCCACGCGCTGTCGTCGTAGGTGGTCAGCGAGGGATCGGGATAGTTCTGCTTCTCGAGCAGCGTCTTGGCCAGCGGGCCGTACGGCTGGTTCAGCTTTACGATGTAAGAGCCGGCGGGGAAGGTGCCTTCCTTGACCTTGATCTCCGCGGTGGCGCGGTGGACTTCGATGGCCTGCCGGCGAATGAGGTTGGCGACGCGGTCCACTTGCGTCCGGTCACGCTGGCCCGCGGGAATGACGAACGCATGGGGCGGCTTGTCGGCGCCCTTCGCCATCGCGTTCGCCGACTTCTTGTAGTAGTTCTCCACGACCATGGTCGGGAACTTGGACGTGAGCTCCAGCGCGGTGAGCACGCCGGTCTGGGCGTAGTTGATGGAGTTGCGGATCGACCAGTCCACTTCGCCGGCCGGCGCCGGCAGGGGCCGGAACCACTGCCGTGTCGTCTGCGCGCCCGACAGCCGCGCCTTCTTCGTGTTGGCGCCGCCTTGGTTGAAGATCTCGTACATCCGCAGCATGCCGTTGTGGTTGGCGGCGGCGTAGCCGAGGTACCCCGGCGACCACATGTCAACGAACCCGAAGTGCCACACGCCGGGCATGCCGTAGCCGGTCATCTTGTTGACTTCGTAGTTGGCGAAGAACGGGAGTTCCGTGTAGAGAATCGGGTCGAGGTTCGCATTCTGCGGCGGCTGTCCGCTGAACGTGTACAGCAGCGTCTGTGCTTCGTGGAGGTCGTGCCAGATCGGCGGCACCCAGTTCAGATACCAGTTGAGGTGCGCCCGCAGCGAGTCCACGCCGTAGTTGATGTCGCGATTGTTGTCGTGGAAGACGTACTTGCCCCAGTATGGCGGGCCGCCGTAGTTTTCGCCGCCGTCGTACAGTTCGTCCACCTTGTAGGCGTAGTACCAGTCCACGTAGCGGTCGCGTCCATCCACGTCGGTGGCGCCCGTGATGCTGACGATCACGTTGTCGCGGATCTGCTGGATGTAGGGTTCTTCGCTCACCGCGAGCCGGTACGCCAGCTCCATCACGGCTTCGGGCGGATTGGTCTCGGCGCTGTGCAGCCCGGCACTGACGTGGTAATGCGGCTTGGTGGTGGCGATGAGCTGCTGCACCTGGGCTGGTGTCAGCCCCCGTGGGTCGGCGAGCCTGCGCGTGTTCTGGCGATTGGCCTCGAGGTTCTTGATGTTGGCTTCAGACGAGACGTACACCACCATGATGTCGCGGCCTTCTTCGGTCTTGGCCACGACTTCGGTCTTGAACCGGCCGGGCAGGGCTTTTTCGAGGGCGCGGAAGTAGCGCTGCTGGTCGGCCACATAGGTCAGCTTCTTCTCGGTGCCGATCTGGTACCCCAGGATCTCCTTCGGTGTCGGCACACCCGCCCGCCTGGGCAGATGATCGACCAGCGGCGACAGAAACTCCGGTTTGGTTGTCGCTTTTTTCACAAACTCGGCAAAATCGGCGTCGTTTGAGGTGACCGGGGCGGCCGGTGCCCGCCTGCCCTGAGCGGACTCGAAGGGTTCGGCGGAAGGAGAGGCGCCAACGGCCATGGCGAAGAGGATGAGAAGGCCGAAAACGCGATTTTTGAGCCCGAGGGTGATCATTTTAGTAAACCCTTCATATTCAGGTACTTACGAGCATACACTTGGCCGATTCTGGCCGAAATACCCACAATACTCGGGCAAAAGCCATTGAGCGGGCGCGGAGGCGATTATAGAATCTGTCTCTTTGGACGGACTCTTATGATCAGCGTAGCCGCTATCCGGATGCAGCAGTTCGGCGTGCAATTCTATCAGGCCTCCCTGACGGCCAGCGACATCGACAAGCTCGTGCGTTTCGAGGTGTTGAGCTATCAGGACCAGGGGCAGGCCGGCGTTCGCGGCAAGAAGAAGGGTGCGCAGTCCAAGATCAACTGGGACCTGCTCGAGCGCCGCATTGCCTCGAATGAAAAGGCGTACCAGCGTCAGATTATCCGCAAGAAGATCGACGAACTGGTCCAGTACTACGAGCAGTGCCGCCAGGCCCGCGACCTGCCGTCCATTCCCGGCGCCGTGATTATTTCGTGCGACGAGAAGCTGAACTTCGAACCCTCGGAGAGCGGCTCCTCCCTGGGCCGCCTCAAGGTGCCGGAACGCGAGGGTATCCTGCGCGCCATCGACGGCCAGCACCGGCTGCTCGCCTTGCACGCCGACATCGATCGGTTCGGCGATGAGCCCTTCACCGTGCCGGCCATCATCTTCGACCGCGTGCCGGAAGATCACATCGTCCAGATGTTCGTGACGATCAACGCGAAGCACACCCGCCTCAATGCCTCGCACCTCGTCTCGCTGTCGGGCCGGCAGCTGTATCGCGACGAATCGCTGGCCGCCGCGCACGACGTCGTGCGCGCCCTGAACGATCGCGAAGAGTCGCCCCTTCACGGCGACATCAAATTGCTCGGCGTCGGCAAGGGCCGCGTCGGCCAGGCGCCGCTCGCGCAGGAGCTCAAGAAGCTCTTCGCCGATGAGGCCGCCCTCGGCGGCGCCCGCAAGAGCCAGGAGTTCCGCGAGGAATCGAAGAAGTTCTTCGTCAACTACCTCAAGCAGATTGCCAGCATCTTCGAGTCGGCCTGGAACGGCCGGAAATACAGCATCAAGTCGGCCACCGCCCTGCGCGCGTTCATTCGCGTGGCGCCCGACGTGCTGCAGAAGATCGACCAGCAGCATGCCGACCGGACCGACTTCCGCGCCATTGGCCGCGTCATCTCCCCGTGGGGCCGACGCATCGGCGCGCTTCGTTTCGAAACCGACGGAGCCTGGAAGCGCCAGGGGACGACGGTGGACAACCTGACCAAGGAATTGCGCCTGGCGTTGCAGTACCCGGAGGGTGCGGCGGGCTGATCGCGAATCTGTGATCGCGCTCACAAACCTGTGGGCGTCTGCACGCATTTGCCGCGTGATTTCAAGGAAAACGGCCTGAAAACGCACGGCACGGACTTTGGATTAAGGGTGGCTGTCGCCAGTCTGTTTACTACGGCATTAGTGCTGTAGTAGCTGGGGGAGCCAGGTTGGCGGCAACTTTTGGGCGGCGGTTCCAGCAATGGGATCGCCGCCCTTAGTCATTTCCGCGGACTTTCCGCTACACTTCCAACCCAATCCAACGAAGGCCGTGATTGCGATCACGGTTTCGTAAGTCCGCGATCAGCCGCCGCAGCGTGTTTTTCTGGAAACCGGCCGAAAACCGCGCGGCACTGACCTTGATATGTCAGCTGTTGTCAGTTCGTGAGCACTACAGAGCCATCGAAGTTGGCGACGAGCTGCAGATGTTGCGTTACCGAGTTCGTCCTGTCTAAGTCGGAAAGGCGTGTTCGAGGCTCCTATGGGAATGCGATCATCACCGTTGCCGGAAACGATCGGGCGCTTCAAGGTAGAGGCGCTGCTCGGTCGCGGCGGGATGGGCGAGGTCTACAAGGCCTTCGACCCCACCCTGCAGCGCATCGTGGCGGTCAAGACCGTCAGGCCCGACATTGACCGGGCCGACTACCTCGAACGTCTGATGCGCGAGGCCCAGGCCTGCGCCCGCCTCTCGCACCCGAACATCGTCACCGTCTACGAGGCCGGCCAGATCGACGGCGTGGTCTACATCGCGATGGAGTACCTGCAGGGCGAAAACCTGTCGCAGGTGCTGGAGCGCAAGGACCTGTCGTTCGAGGACAAGATTCGCATTCTCATCCAGGTTCTGGCGGCGCTGCATCATGCCCACGGCCTCGACGTGGTGCATCGCGACATCAAGCCCAGCAACATCCACCTGCAGTCGGACCCG
>CAYHCX010000001.1:6444-42387 GCA_964355095.1 uncultured Acidobacterium sp. | reverse complement strand
AGCTCGTCTGATTCACCGCGAGCGGAGGCGGAAGGCTCGGTCAAACTTGTCGATTTCGGCCTGGCCCGCATGCTCCAGGCCGACACCCTCACGGCATCGGGCAACGTGCTCGGCACGCCGCATTACGCCTCGCCGGAGCAGTTGAAGGGCGAGCAGATCGATCGCCGCACCGACATCTATTCGACCGGCGTGATGGCCTACGAAATGCTGTCGGGCCGCCGCCCGTTCGAGCCCGACAATGACAGCATCTCGTCGGTGATCTTGAAGGTCATCCAGGAGGTGCCCGCGCCCATGGACACCGACATGAGCCGGATGCTGCCGGAAATCGAGGGCATCGTCTCCCGCGCCATGGCCAAGTCGCCGACGGAGCGGTTCCAGACCGCGGACGAGATGCGATCGGCGTTGATTAACTTCCTCGACCAGTCGCGGGCGCGAATTTCGGCCATCGAATCCCGCGGCGCCGCCTCAACCATCGTCGTGCCGGCTGGCGAGCCCGCCGAGACTCTGGTCGATGCGCAGGCGCGGCCCTCCAGAACGGCATGGTGGGTGGGAGGCGCGGCCGCCGCCTTGATCGCCATCGCGTTGATGGTCGGCATGCCGGCCTCGGGCACCGAGAGCGCCTCGGTTCCCCCTGCCGGTGACCCGTCGCCCGCGGCAACCGTCGCCGCGATTGTCCCTGCCGCCACGACTCCGGAGCCGCCCCCGCCCGCGGCCACACCGAGCATGGATTCACCCGCGATGAAGGCGGCCGACGCGGTGGTCACGGTTCCCGTCCGCGAGGTCACGGCCAGGCAACTCTTCGCCAGCATGACCGGCACGCCGTCAGCCGGACTGCGGTATCGGCTTATTCAACAGTCGCCCGACGGCACCGAAGTGGATGTCGATACCGCGACCACCTTCCGCTCCGGCGACAAGCTGAAGCTGGCATTCGAGTCGAACATCGACGGCTACCTCTACGTGGCATCGCAGGGATCCAGCGGCAACTGGACGGTCCTGTTTCCGAGTCCGCAGATCAACGGCGGCCGGAATTCGATCAAGCGGGCGGAGGAGTACAGCGTGCCGCCGGATGGCTGGTTCATGTTCGACGCGACCACGGGAACCGAGCACCTGTTCGTGTTCTTGAGCCGCGAGCCGCTGAACCAACTCCCAGGGTTCGGACGCCCCGTGACGAAAGCGGAAACCCTGACCGCGTCGGTGGTGCAAGACCTGCAGCAGAGCATCCGGTCGCGCGACCTCGTGTTCGAGAAAGACAAGTCGAGCGCCGGCAAGCCGGGCATTCAACAGGCGACCTACGTGGTCAATCGCGCGGAAGTCGGCAAGGCCGTCACCGCCACCATCACGCTGACGCACCAATGATCAGGCTGCTCTTTGTCCTGCTCGCATCGGTGATGGTATCGGCGTCCTTCGACTCCGGTCGCAGCGAAGCGGCGACCCTCGCTCAGGACAGGCCGCGCGACCTGGTGCTCGCGCCGGCCAAGCCGACGCCGGTCCGCGACGGCGTGCCGCGGGGCTACGCCGTGATTGTCGGCGTCGCCCAGTATCAGAATCTCGACGCCTCCAGGCAACTGCAGTTCCCCGAGAGCGACGCCGAATCGATGTATCGCGTCCTGATCAACCACGAGGGCGGGGCGTTTCCGCCGGAGAACGTGCACTTCCTGAAGGGCTCGGCGGCGACCCTGGCCAACGTCCGCCGCGAACTCGAGGAGTGGCTGCCGTCGGTGGCGCAGCCCGCGGATCGCGTGGTCGTGTATTTCGCGGGGCATGGCTTCGTCCACGACGGCAAGGGCTACCTCGCGCCCTGGGACGTGGATCCGGACCGGCTCGAGGCCACGGCCTATCCCATGGCGCAACTCGGCGACGTGCTGGCCAACAAGGTCAACGCGAACTGGAAGGTCCTGCTGACCGACGCGTGCCATTCGGGCAAGATCAACGCCGAGACCACCAACGATGCGCTGGAGCGCCAGTTCAAGGCGTTGCCGACGAGTTTTCTCACGCTCACCGCGACGGCCGAGCGCGAGCAGAGTTTCGAGGATCCGAACCTGTCCACCGGCTACGGGTTCTTCACCTACTTCCTCGTGCAGGCGTTTCGTGGCTACGCCGACAGCGACCCGTGTGACGGGCGCATCACCGCCGACGAGCTGATCGAATACGTGCGCTCGAACGTGCGCCGCTATGCCCGCGACCGCCAGCTGTCGCAAACGCCGACGGCGCGCGGCGACTACGAACCCGACATGTTGCTCGGCGTCGGACAGGGGTGTTCCGCCGAGGGCGCCAAGGCGCCGTCGATGCTCGGCACCGCCGTGGTCGAGACCAACATGGACGATGTCGACCTCTACATCGATGGCGCGCTGGTGGGCCGCATTAGCAAGGCCAAGCCGCTCATCGTGCCGAGCCTCCCGAGCGGCCTCCACGAGTTCCGCGGCGCGCGCGAGGGCTACGAGCCGGACCGGCAGCAAGTGATGATTGCGCCGGGCCAGGAAGTCACCGTCACGCTGCGGATCCGGTACGTGCGCCAGATCAAGAAGCCCGCGCTGGACCTGAACGAACAGGGCGAGAAGCTGCTTTTCACCCGCCGCTCGTCGATGAGCCTGATGAACCTGGTGCCGGTGGAGCGCCGGCAGGGCGAGGCCGATCTCAAGAAGGCCGCGGCGCTGTTCGAGAAAGCCCTCGCCACCGATCCGGCGTTCAGCCTGGCCGCCTATCACCTCGGCCAGGTGAACCAGTTGCTGCTGAACCATGAAGAGGCCGTCGCCTACTTCCGCCGGGCTATCGCGATCGATCCGACCCACGTTGACTCGCGGATCGAATGCGCGGCCGTCCTCATCGAGCAAGGCGACCCGGACGCCGCCATTCGCGAGCTGACCGAAGTGCTGCGGCTCGATGCCACCGACGACGAGGCCTATTCGATGCTGGCGCGCGCCTATTGGGACAAGGCGGCGTGGGGCCGGGCCGTCGAGAATGCCGACCAGGCCATCAAGCTCAAGCCGTCCAACGCGCAGGCGCACTTGTGGAAGGCCGACGCGTGGCGGCACATGGCGGCGGAAAGCACCGATCGCACCGTCCAGATCAGTCTCTATGCGGACGCCCGCACGAACTACCGGACGTTCCTCGACCTGACGAATTTTTCGACCGGTCTCGGCGCCAAGCTGGCGTTTCATTTCATCGGCCTGGGCGTCGGCAACCGCACGCACGCCGATCGCCAGGGCGCTTACGACAGCCTGCGCAGCGCCGGCTTCCTGGGCTTGTGCCTGTCCGAGCAGAAGGTCGGGAACCCGCTGAAGGCGCGTGACTACTGCAAGCGCGCGCTCAGCCATGCGCCCAAGGATCCGATCGCCCACTTTCTCCTGGGCAACGTCAACCGCGACCTGTTCAACTCGCGGCAGTCATGCAGCTACCTCGCCGACGCCAAGGCCAGTTATACCAAGATGCTCGAGATTAATCCGTACCTCGACGAATCCAAGAACGCGCGCAACTACGTCGGCCAGATCGACGGCATCTTGCCGCGCAGTGGGTGCCGCCAATGAAGATGACCGTTGCCGCGCTGCTCGCCGCCGCATTGACCGCCACCGTGGCCGCGCAAGGCGGCAGCCTTCGCATCCTGGTGATCGAGGGTGAAGACGCGGTCAACATCATCCAGCAGAAGACGGCGGTGCGCCCCGTGGTCGAAGTGCGGGACCGTAACAACCTGCCGGTGCCCGGCGCGCTGGTGACGTTTTCCATTGAAGGCGGCAAGGCGGCGACGTTTGGCGGCGCCTCGACCTTGACCGTGGCGACCAACGCCGCCGGGCAAGCGGCGGTGACCGGCCTCACGCCGTCGGCGGCCGGTGCGTTCCAGATTCAGGTGCAGGCGGCGTTTCAGGGCCAGGTCGCCACCGCCACCATCGCGCAGACCAACGTGCTGACCGCCGCGCAGGCAGCGGCCCAGGCGGCCGGCGCCGCGAGCGGCGGCAGCTCCGCGGGCACGGCGGGCGGTGGCACGACCGGCGGAACCTCCGGCGCGGCCGGCGGTGGCGCCGCCGCCGGCGGCGGACTGTCGGCCACCACGATTGGCATCGTCGGCGCCGCGGTGGGCGGCGGCGCCCTTGTCGCCACGCAGGTCGCCGAGAAGGACGAACCCGTGAAGGGTGCGTTCAGCGGATCGTTCAGCGGGCAGATTGTCAGCACCATCGTCGGCGTCAGCAGCTGCGTGGTGACGCGAGCAGTGAACGCCAGCATGAAGATCGACCTGGACTCGCAGTCGTCCACCACCGTCGTCGGCCGCGCCGAGATTTCGGGCACCGATGCGGTGGTCTCGCAAACTTGCGATGGTCCGCCGCATACCGACACGTTCACTCGGCAGTACCCGATTACCGGCTCGCCGTCAGCGCTCGGCTTTCGCGACCAGCGTACCGAGACCCGGCCCGCCGATTTCGATGCCAGCCAGACGGTGACGTCGACGACGATCTTGTCGTTCCAGGGGACGCTCTCAGGCGGCGTGATCACCGGCACGTTGATCTTCGAAGAGAAGGGCGAGACCGTGGGACGCGGCAACGTCGTTCGCGAAAGCGCTACCGGTACCTTCGCCGTGACCCTGCGGTGAAGGGAACCACGACGCACGAATAACGAACAACAAGAGGACCGCGACCATGCATCCACGGCGATTCCTGTCCGTTGCCACCTGGGCTCTGGGCGGATGGCTCGCGGCCGCGCCCGCTTTGGCGCAGGCGCCGCCGCTCCTCACGCTGGAACAGGCGGTTGACGAGGCACTGGCCAGGAACGAGCGGCTCGTCAGCCAGGCCGACACCATCGCCCAGGCCGATCTCGGATTACGGCTGGCCCGCAACACGTTCCGGCCCAAGGTGACGCCCAACATCTTCGGCTCGTTCGGGCGCACCGACGTGAGCAGTCAGACCTACCGGGTGGACGTCTCACAGAAGCTCGTGACCGGCACCGAACTGCGGCTGGGTGCCGGCACCGTCTCGGCACAGATACCGGGACAACCGGGCTCGTCAGAGGGCGACGTGCTGTTCTACAACGCCGACACCACGCTCACGCTGACGCAGCCACTGCTGCGCGGCTTTGGCCGAAGCGTCGCCCGCCGATCGCTGACGGGTGCCGAGATGCGGCGTGCCGACGCCGATCGCCAGCAGTCGATGGCGGAGCAGCAGGTTGCGGTGGACGTGGCCGCGGCCTACTACCGCGTGGTCTCGCAGCAGGCATTTGTCGAGGTCGCCCGCCAGAGCCTGGAGCGCGCGCGCCGGCTCCGCGATGCGTCAGAGGCCAAGCTGGACGCGGGCCTCGTGTCGCAGCTCGACGTGTTGCGCTCGCAGCAACTGGTCGCACAGGCCGAGGTCCAGTTCTTCGATACCCAGGCCGGCGTCGAGGAAGCGCGCGACCGTCTGACCTTCCTGATGGGCCGGACCACGCCCGATCGCTTCGAGGTCCAGGCCATCATTCCGCGGCCCTCCGCCGATCCCATCGACGTCGGACAGGCGACCACGCTGGCACTCGCCAACCGCCTCGACCTCCAGAGCCTGGTCTCTGCCAGGGATGATGCGGAGAACCAAATACGGTTTACCCGTAACCAGCTGCTGCCGCAGGTTGACGTCAACCTGGCCCTGACCCGGCGCGAGACGGCGCCCTCGTTCCGCGGCAGCTTCGGGCTGGAGGGTTATCAGTTCGCGACGTTCTTCACCATTGCCATGCCCGTCGATCGGACGGCCCAACAGGTTGACTACCAGTCAGCGGTCCTCGACCGGGACCGCCGGCGCCGGGAGGTCACGACGCTCGAACGCCAGATTGGCGATGATGTGAAGCAGGCCATCCGGGAGCGCGACCGCCTGCTGCGCGGCGTGCTCTCGGCGGAGACGAGCGTGGAGATTGGCCGGCGTGAAGTGGAAGTGGCGCAACTCCGGTACGAAACGGGCCTGTCCAACAACCTCGACGTGGTCACCGCCGAAAGCGGCCTGCTGGCCGCCGAAGGGCGTCGAATCCAGGCACTGGCCGACTCGGCGGTGGCGCGGCTGCGGCTGCGCGCCCTGCTTGGCGTCTTCAATCCCCGCACCGATGTGGCCGACTCGACGGCGGTGGTGCCGATGACGTCTAATCTGTCGAAGTGAGTAGAGTCGGCGCGTTCTTCCGTGCGGCGGGTAGCGTGCCCAGGTTGGGCCTGGCCGCGTTAGCGGCCGCCGTGCTGGTGGTGACGGTCTGGTGGTGGCGCGGACCGTCCGCCGACCTGGCGTTGATGGCCACGGTGACGCGCGGTGAGCTCACGGCGGTCCTGACGTCGAGCGGGACGCTGAAGCCGATCCAGTCGATCACCTACCGGTCTCCCGTTTCCGGACGCGACATCGAGATCCGCGAGCTGGCCCCGGAGGGCAGCAAAGTCGAGCAAGACGACCTCCTGGTCCGCCTCGACACGACCGACCTCGAGGTGGAGCTTGCGCGCATTCACCAGGAGCTGCGCCAGGCCCAGATGGACCTGCAAGTGGCGGAAGGCGAGTGGGACGAGGCCGGCGCCGAAGTCAAGGCGGTGACTGAAGGCGAGGGCGCGCTGAGCGTGGAGGAGGCGCGCACGACGCTCGTGCGCGCCCAGAAGAAGGCCGAGCGCCTTGGCGAGGAATACGCCAGCCTGCGGCCGCTGCTCGACAAGGGGTTCATCACGCGCGACGAGCTGGCGCGCACCGGCGACGAGCTCGAGCAGGCCGAAGACGAGCTCACCCTGGCGCGCAAGCGAACCGACATCGTCGTGCAGTTGTCGCATCCGCGCGAGCAGAAGCGGGCGGCCCTGCAGCTGGCGCAGAAGGCATCGCAGGTGGGCCACGCCCGGGCGCGCGTCCAGGAAACGGAGCTGCGCTCGAACACGCTGTCGCGGTTGATCGACGGATGCACGATTCACGCTCGCGGCCCGGGCATGGTCGTCTACGAGGAGTTCCTGAATGCCAACCCGCGGCGGAAGCTTCGCGTCGGCGACCGCGTATTCGCGACCCAGGGCATCGTCACCATTCCCGAAGTGAACCGCATGCTGGTGGAGGCGTCGATCGGCGAGGCCGAGGTCCACCGGGTCAGCGCCGGACAGCCGGCACGGGTGCGGGTTGAGGCATTTCCGAATCTGACGCTCACGGGAAAAGTAACGCGCGTCGGCGCCCTGGCCAGCGCCTCCGCCGCCCGCCCCTTCGACGACAAGCGCTTCGACCTCATCATCACCCTCGATCCGACCGACGCCGAGCTGCGCCCCGAGATGACCATTCGCGCGGATGTGATTGTCGGTTCGCGAAAGGATGTGCTGCTGGTGCCGGTGACCGCGATCTTCAACAAGGATGGCCGGCATGTGGTCTACGTCAACACGCTCACCGGGTCCGAGGCGCGGCCGGTCGAGATTGGCGAGTCGGACGATCAGGTGGCCGAAGTGATCGCCGGCGTGAAGGAGGGCGATCGCGTGTCGCTCACCGAACCTGGATCGCCGGCCCAGGCCCCGGCCCGCGGCAATGCCCTTCAACCTCGCTGAGCTCACCGAATACCTGAGGATTGCGACCGAAGCGCTGGGACGGTACCGGCTGCGGACGGCGCTGAGCGTCCTTGGTGTCGTGCTCGGCGTGGCCGCCGTCATCGCGATGATGTCGGTCAGCGAGGGCGCGGCCCGTGAGGCGCTCGCGCAAGTGGATGCGCTCGGACTCGACAATCTCGTCGCGCAAAGCACCGGCGGCCTCAACGCCCGCGGCACCATGAGGCGGAGCCTGGCGGCTGCCGATGCCGCGCGAGCCGTGACGCTGGTACCCTCGGCGCGGGTGGCGTCACCCGTTGTTTCCCGGTACCTGAAGCTTGGGCGGGCCGACCAAGCGCAGACGTCGCAGGTCCTCGGTGTCACCCCCTCGTTCCAGCAGATCCTCCGCTTGGGCGTCGCGCGCGGCCGCTTCATCTCGGAAACTGACGAGGCCACGGTCTCGCGGGTGGCGGTGATCGGGGCGAGCCTGGCCCGCCAGCTGTTCGGCTTCCGCGATCCCCTGGGCGAGACCATCACCATTGCCGCCGATCACTATCGGGTTGTCGGTGTGCTGCGCGAGCAGGGGACCGATCCGCATGCCGGCAGCACGATGGGATGGCACAACATCAACCGTGGCGCCTTCGTGCCGTTGCCGACACTCACGGGCCACACCTTTGCCCTCGCACCGAACCAACCGGTGGATGAAGTCTGGGTTCAGGTCGCCGACGGAGAGCGATCGGAGGAGCTTGGCGAGGTACTCCGGCGGTTGCTGCTGCAGACCCGCGCCGCCGACGAGTTCCACATCGTCGTCCCTCGTGAGCTGCTGGCGCAGCGCTATCGGACGCAGCGGACGTTCAGCGTCGTCGTCGGCAGCGTCGCCGCCCTGGCGCTGCTGGTCGGCGGCATCGGCATCATGAACATCATGCTGACCTCGGTCGTGGAGCGAACCCGCGAGATCGGCGTGCGGCGCACGGCGGGGGCGCGCCGGCGCGACGTGACCATGCAGTTCCTGGTGGAAACGCTGTTGATGACGATGGGCGGCGGCATCGTGGGAATCGGGGTGGGGGCCGCCGTGTCGATGGGGATCTCCCGGTACGCAGGCTGGAGCACACATGTGTCGCCGACCGCCATCGGTCTGGGATTCATGGTGTCGTGCCTGGTCGGCCTGGTCTTTGGGATCTATCCCGCGATGAAGGCCGCCGCGCTCGAACCCGTGGACGCGATGCGCTACGAATAGTGGCGCTTGCGCGGGCAACGACCCGTCAGGCAGATCCGAGGTTACCGACAGTGATGCCGGCGGCCTCCAGCCCCTGGCGAACCGCGCGCGCCAGGTCGGCGGCGCCGGGTGTGTCCCCGTGCAGGCAGATGGTGTCGGCCTCGAGCGGAATTACCGACCCGTCCAGGGCCACGACCTGCCGATCGCGGACCATGGTCACGGCGCGGCCAACCACGGCCGTCACGTCATGGATCACGCTGCCCGGCTTGAGGCGTGACGCCAGCGAGCCATCACGCTCGTAGGCGCGGTCCGCAAACACTTCGGCGGCCACGCGCAGCCCCGCCTGTTCGCCGGCCTTGAGCAGTTCCGAGTTTGGCAAGCCAAACAGGATCAGCGTGCGGTCGAAAGCCGCCACGGCGCGCGCAATCGCGTCGGCGAGCGCGCGATCGCGGCACGCCATGTTGTAGAGGGCGCCGTGGGCCTTGACGTGCTGCAGGTGCACGCCTTGCGCACGCGCAATCCCGGCCAGCGCGGCCACCTGGTAGAGCACGAAGTCTTCGACTTCTTGCGGGCTGGCCTTCATCTCGCGCCGGCCGAAGCCGACGAGATCAGGGAAGCCGGGATGCGCGCCGATGGCGACACCTTTCGACCTGGCAAGGGCCACCGTGGTTCGCATCGCGCCCGGGTCGCCGGCGTGGAAGCCGCAGGCGACGTTGGCCGACGAGATGCTCTCCATCAGCGCGGCGTCCTGCCCCATGGGCCAGGGACCGAACGACTCGCCAAGGTCGGAGTTGAGATCAATTCTCATTTTGTACTTGACCGACCATTTTAGTCGGCAATAAGCTGTGTTGGAACTTGAGACTACGTCTCAACATTGACCCAATGCAGGCCTTCCGATCCGTCGTTTTCTGGATGCACCTGGTCACCGGCGTCGCCGCCGGTGTGGTGGTCCTCATCATGTCGATCACCGGCGTGGCCCTCACCTACGAGAAGCAGATGCTCGAGTGGGCGGACCGCCGCGCGTGGTCGGCGCCGTCCCCGGTTGGCGCCCGGCACCTTCCGCCAGAGACGCTGCTGGCGAAAGTGGCTGAAGCCCAGCCGGGGGCGGCACCGGCCGGCGTCACCTTGCGGGCCCACCCGGCGTCACCGGCGACCGTGACCCTTGAAGGCAACAAGACGCTGCTGGTCGATCCCCATACCGGGGCGATTATCGGCGAACCGCCGGCCGGGTTACGCGGGTTCTTTCGGACGATGACCGTGTGGCACCGCTACCTCGCGCTCGAAGGCACCAACCGGGCGACGGGCCGCGCTATTACCGGCGCCGCCAATCTCGGCTTCCTGCTCATCGTCGCGAGCGGAATCTATCTCTGGTTCCCGCGGGTGTGGAACTCGCTGCAGTTCAACAACGTGCTGTGGTTCCGATCCGGCCTGCCATCCAAAGCGCGCGATTTCAACTGGCACAACGTGATCGGGTTCTGGTCTGCCGTACCCCTCGCCGTCGTCGTCGCTGGCGCCGTGCCGATCTCATATCCGTGGGCGAGCAATCTCGTCTATCGCCTGGTCGGTGAGGCGCCCCCGGCTCCGCCGGCACGGGCGGCCCGGCCTTCGGCCCCGTTGTTACCGGTATCCACCGTCGGACTGGATGCCGCGTGGGCCCGTGCGCAGCGGGAACTCCCCGGCTGGCGCACGATGGGCGTCCGGCTATCGGCCGCCGACAAACCGCTGACGCTCACTGTTGACGAAGGCTACGGCGGCCAGCCGCAGAAGCGCGGCACCCTGACCATCGATCGCGCCACCAGCGAGATCTCGAAGCTGGACACGTTCGAACAGTTGAGTCCGGGCCGTCGCGCCCGGTCCTGGCTGCGCTTTGCGCACACGGGTGAGTTCTACGGATTGGCGGGACAGACCATTGCCGGCGTCGTCTCGGTCGGCGGCGTGGTGCTGGTCTACACCGGCCTCGCGCTGGCGCTTCGCCGGCTCTGGTCCTGGGTCAAGCGCCGGCGCGGCGAGGCAGGCGGCATGCCGCAATCGCGTGCGGCGCGATCGCTCTCTCGGTTCTCTCGTAACAGTGTCTTCTGAAATCAGCGTCAGAAGGGTCCTCGGTTCGTTATGTTCGTTCGCCCGTGTGTTCTTGCCGTTGTTCTCATCGTCTTTGCTGCGGCTTCGGCTTCAGCCCAGTCCGGCCGTCTCGCCGGTCTCGTCCGCGACCAGAGCGGCGCCGTCGTGCCCGGCGGCATAGTGGCGGTCCATCAGTCCGGCAGCTCCCTTGAGCGCATTGCCGAAAGCGGCCGTGATGGCACGTTCGTGGTTGATGCCCTCCCGGCTGGGGAGTACGCCCTTCAGGTCATTGCGCCCGGCTTTGCCATGGTCGACCTCACCGTGCGTATTCCCGCGCCGGCCCGCCTGGACATCACGCTGACACCCGCCCCGGTGATCGAGGCCGTTCAAGTGGTCTCGGTGTCGCGCCAGGACGAACTGCGCGAGACCCTCAACACCAACGTCGCGGTCCTCTCTCGCCGTCACATCGAGGAGAGTGGCTCGCAGACGGTGGCCGAACTGCTGAGGGAAGTGCCGGGCGTGGTGTCGCGCCGCGGTTCCGAGACCGCCGGCGCCGCCGGCCAACAGATTCAGGGCATCGATTCCCGCCAGGTGCTGGTCCTGCTCGATGGTCAGCCGCTGATCGGCGCCCGCGGCATCAAGCGCGGCGTGATCAACCTGGATCGGCAGTCGGTGGATCGGCTTGCGCAAGTCGAGGTCGTCAAGGGCGCCTCGTCGGCGCTGTACGGATCCGACGCGCTGGGCGGTGTGATCAACATCATCACGCGAGAGGCCACGGCCCCGGTCGACACGACCGGTGAGTTGTCGGCTGGCAGCTTTGGTGAAGTCAACGCAGTGGCCGCGGCCGGCTTCCGCCGCGACCGCGTCTCGGGCCTGTTGTCGGCCGAGCACCATCAGAACGACGGCTTCGACCTGACGCCGACGACCTTCGACACCACCGGCGCGCCATTCGAGCGGGTGGACTTCATGGGCCGCGCCCGCGTCCGTGCCAGCCACGGCCTCTCACTGACCGGCATCGTCACCGGCTACGACAATCACACTGAAGGCCGCTCCAACGGCGAGTTGGGACCGCAGGAAGACCGCATCGACGAGCGGACGCTGAACGCGAATGTGCAGGTGGACTGGCTGCCGCGCCCGACCACTGCCGTGCAGGCCCGAGCCTACGTTGCGCGCTACGACGAAGCCTCGACGGCCACCCTGGCGCCGCCGGCCTCGACGGCACTGGCCCCCGGCGAACTCGACGAGCGCCTGTTCAAGGTCGACGGATCGTTCTCGCAGCTGATCGGGACGCGCCAGCAACTGCAAGGCGGCGCCGAGTACTGGCGCGACAGCTACGCCGGCATCAACCGCCTGCGGGCCGACGCCGGCGAAGAAGCCTCCATCTCGACGGCGTGGCTGCAGCACCGCCTGACCATCGGTTCGCGCGTCACCACTACCGTCGGCGTGCGGATGGACGAGCACTCGGAGTTCGGCGGCGCCGTGTCGCCGAAGCTGGCCGCCAACGCGCGGCTGGGCGGCGGCGTCAGCGTGCGCGCGTCCTACGGACGCGGCTTCCGCGCCCCCGACATTGGCCAGCTGTATTACCGCTTTCTCAACCCGTCGAGCATCTACCAGGTGGTCGGCAATCCCAACCTGCAGCCTGAGTACGCCAACTCCTTCCAGGCTGGCGGCGAGTACGCGACACCCGGGCGCCGCGCGCGCTTCGGCGTCAACGTGTTTCGCAACGATGTCCGCGACTTGATCGAGTCGGTTAGCCTCGGCTTTCCGGTGACACCGGCGCAAGTGCAGGTGATCTTCGAACGCGAGAACCTCGACATGTCGTTCCGGCCCGTCGCCGGCCGGCTGCTGTTGACCTACAAGAACGTCAACGATGCCGTGACCGAAGGCGTCGAGTTCGACGGCGAGTGGGCGGTGGCCACCGGTCTCAGCGTGGCCGGCGCCTATACCTACCTCGATGCGCGCGACGACCTCACCGATCTCCGGTTGACCGGCCGCCACCAGCACCATGGCAACCTCCGCGCGACCTGGCGGCATCCCGGGGTGGGCTTCACTGCCAACATCCGCGGCATGTTCTTCAGCGAGTGGGTCGCGGCGCGCGCCACCATCAACGGCCGGCCCCAGGACACCATGGCGCCGGGCTACGCGCTGTGGGACCTCTACGCCTCGCAACGCCTGCGGCGCGGCCTGAGCGCGTTCGCGGCCGTGGACAACCTGATGGACAACCAGGATCCCAACACGGGTCTGCTGTCGGCCACCGGCACCCCGCTCGCAATCTACCGACCCGAGGTGGGTCGCACGGTGCGGTTCGGAATTCGATGGTCGTGGGCCAGGTAAGAAGATTGGAGAAGACGATGAGAGTACTGACAAGCGCCGTGGGCCTGTTGCTGGCTCTGGTCACCGCCACCGTCGCCGGAGCGCAGACGGCCAGGCCCGGCGTGCTTCTGCTCGCGCACGGCGGCGCCCAGCAGTGGAACGAACGCGTCGTCGCCGTGGCAAAGGCGATCGACAGTACGCAGCCGGCGGAAGTGGCCTTCGGCATGGCGTCGCGCGCGTCGATCGTGGCGGCGATCGACAGGCTGAAGGCACGCGGCGTGACCGAGGTGGTGGCCGTGCCCTTGTTCGTGTCGTCGCACAGCTCGGTGATCACCTCGACCGCGTATCTCCTGGGTCTGCGCCCGGATGCGCCGGCCGACCTGAAGTTGTTTGCCAAGATGGATCACAGCGCGCACGGCGCGCCGGCGGCTGCGGCCGAGCACGCCGGCCACGCGGCCGCCGCTGATCCGTCGTCGCCCATCGCGGTGGGGCTTCCCGTCCGCCTGACGCCGGCGTTCAACCGGCACCCGTTGATTGGGCAGATCGTGGCGGACCGCGCGCACTCGATCAGCGCGACACCAGCCAACGAGGCAGTCATCCTCGTGGCGCACGGGCCGGTGCCCGATGCCGACAACCGCCGCTGGCTTGAGGACATGGCCGTCCTGGCCGAGCAAGTGCGGGCGGCCTCGCCGTTCGCGTCGGTCGATTACATGACGGTTCGCGACGATGCGGGTCCGGCCATGCGGGAAGCGGCGACCAAGGATCTGCGTGACCGCGTTTCGCGCCAACTGGCCGCGGGTCGCAAGGTCCTGATTGTGCCGCACCTGCTGTCGTTCGGTGGCATCGAGCAGGGGCTGCGCCAGCGCCTGGAGGGCCTTGACTACACGATGACCGCGCAGGCGCTGATGCCGGACGACCGCATCACGCAGTGGGTGCTGGCGAGCATTCGCTGACCCCGGACGCTGTATGATCCGCCGCATGCGACGACTCCTGCTGGCGGCACTGTTCACCCTCGTGGCGTCTTCGACGTTGGCCCAGCCTCCCCAACGACAGACGCAGGAAGACGACTACACCCGTTACGAACTCCTGGGGCCGGACACGGCCCAGTTCAGGATTCTCTACGAGGTGACCGCGACCACCGCTGGCGCGCCGTACTTCTTCAACGCGATTCGGCGCGGCAGCGTCGCCACCGACGAGCGCGTGACCGACATGATGACGGGGCAGCCGCTCAAGTGGGAAGTGGTGAGCGGCGCGCAGGCGCGTGCCGAGGGGCATCCCACCGCGGACCTCGAAACCGAATGGCTGAAGGTCCACCTGGCGCGGCCGGTGCCGAAGGGCGGGGAAGGACGCGTCCTGATCGACAAGACCTACAAGGACGCCAAGAGCTACTACCGCGATGGCGACACCATCGTGTTCGACCGATCGCTTGGGATTCGCCGCAACGCGGTCGTGCTGCCGGCGGGCTACCGGCTGATCAGCTGCAACGTGCCGTCGCAGGTGATGCCGACGGCCGATGGCCGCGTGATGATCACCTTCATGAACGCCGGCCCGGCGGCGGCCCCGCTCGTGATTCGCGCGAAGCCTGGCCTGGCGCCGTTCTCGCCGAAGCTGCCCGCCACGCGGGGTGCGGCGTCGTCGGCGTCGCTCGCGCCGCAGGCGGCGAGGCTGTCGGACCGGGCGCACCAGGACAGGGAGATCGTCTATTTCCCGAACGACCCGTCGACGCATTCCTTCAGCCTGTATCACGACTACACCGAGTCGAGGCCCGGAGTGGCTCACTACTTCAACGTGGTCCGGGCCGGCAGCTCGGTGTCCAACCCGTCGGCGGTGTTGCTCGACACCGGAGAAGTCCTGAAGGTCGAGACCCTCGGCGGCGCGGAGCTGAAGCGCCGCGGTCTCGATGCCGGCGAGCCGGTCACCGAGACCACGCAGATCGTGGTGATTTCATTCCCGGCGGTGAACCCCGGCCAGTCAGCGCGGCTCCGGATCACGGAAACCTACACCGATCCCAATCGCTATTTTGTGGACGGTGACGAGCTGGTGTGGGACCGCGCCTTCGGCCGGCCCCGGAACTCGGTGGTCCTGCCAGCGGGATGGACGGTGGTCGCGAGTTCAATTCCCGGCGCGATCTCGCAAGACGCCGATGGCCGGCAACGGCTGTACTTCGAGAACGCGCGCAACGACGAGATCCAGGTGCTGATTCGCGCCCGGCGGGCGCCGCACTAGGCGAGCATCCGCAGGAGGAGGGCCTTCTGCGCGTGCAGGCGATTCTCGGCCTGGTCGAACACCACCGAAATCGGCGATTCGATGACCTCGTCGGTCACCTCATCGCCGCGGTGCGCGGGCAGGCAATGCATGAAGAGGGCGCCCGGCTTCGCCAGCGCCATCAGGTTCTCGTTGACCTGGTAACGCTGGAAGGTCTTCTTGCGGTCGGCGTATTCGACTTCCTGGCCCATCGACGTCCACACGTCGGTGTAGATCGCATCGACGTCCCGCACCGCGGCCTTGGCGTCGGTGAACTCCGTGAGCCCGGCGCCTTTCTGTGACACCGCCGCAGCCTGGTCGACGACTTCGTCAGGCAGCTCGTAGCCCTTGGGGGTGGCGACGTGCACCGCCATGCCGAGCATCATCGCCACGTGCACGAGCGATGTGCAGACGTTGTTGCCGTCGCCGACGAACGCAATCCGCCGGCCCTCGAACGAGCTCCACTTCTCGGCCAGCGTCTGCATGTCGGCCAGCGCCTGGCAGGGGTGCTCTTCGTTGCTGAGCGCGTTGATCACGTGCAGCTTCGGGGTGATCTCCGCGATCTGCGAGAGCCGCTCCTGGGCGAACGTGCGGATGACGACGGCGTCTACCCACCGCTCCAGGTTGCGGGCCACGTCCTGGATCGGCTCGCGGTCCGCGTGCATGACGTCGGCGGGAATTTCGACGATGTCGCCGCCGAGCTCGCGGACGCCGATGGTGAAGGTGACGCGGGTGCGGAGGGACGGCTTCTCGAACAGCAAGCCGACGTGCTTGCCGTTGAGGGCGGCCGCGGTCGGCGCCTTCATGCCCTTGACCCGTTCGCGCTTGAGCCGGGCGGCGAGCTCGAGCACCGTGGCCAGGCGATCGGGATCGAGATCGAGGATCGAAAGGAAATTCTGCACGACTGTCCTCAGGGAACAGGAGGTCAGAAGATCAGGAGAAGTGATTATCTCCTCACCTCTTGAGCTCCTGTGAAATCAGGTCCGGTACTCGGCGTTGATCTTCACGTACTCGGCTGACAGGTCACAGGTCCAGACGGTGGCCGTGTGGCTTCCGCCGGTGCCGAGGTTGACCGCGATCGCGAGATCCGTGCCGGTCAGGTAATCGGCCGCCTGCGGGGCCAACTCGTCGAATGGACGGCCGTTCTCGAACAGCACCAGCGAGCCAATCTGGACCCGGGCGCCGTCGAGCACGAACGCGGCTCCCGACCGGCCGGCCGCGGCCACCAGGCGGCCCCAATTGGGATCGCCGCCGTGGATCGCCGTCTTCACGAGCGGCGAATTCGCAATCGCCCGCGCCGCCATCCACGCATCGGCGTCGGTGGCGGCGCCGGTCACGGTGATCGCGACGAGCTTGGTGGCGCCTTCGCCGCCGCGTACGATGCCGAGCGCGAGCTCGTGGGCCACGGTACGGAACGCCTCGAACAACACCGGGTAGAGGTTCTCGCTGATCTCCACACCGCTGGTGCCGTTGGCGAGCGCGAACACGCAATCGTTGGTGGAGGGCTCTCCGTCAACGGTGATCGCATTGAACGTGAACCGGCTGGCGTCGGCCAGCGCCCGGGCCAGCATGCCGGGGTCGACCGCCGCATCCGTGGTGAGGTAGCCGAGCATGGTCGCCATGCGCGGCTCGATCATCCCGGAGCCCTTCGCCATGCCGCCAACGCGGAACGTGCCGATGTCGGTGCGCACCTCCGCGGCATATTCCTTCGGGAACGGATCCGTGGTCATGATGGCGCGCGCGGCGGCGGCGCCTCCGCCGGCGCTGAGCGCGCCGGCGGCCTGCGGAATGCCCGCCCGCAGCCTGTCCATCTTCAAGTTGACGCCGATGACCCCGGTTGACGCGACCAGGACCTGGCGCACGTCGCAGCCAACGGCGGTCGCCGCCAACTGCGCCATCTCGCGGGCGTCGAGCATGCCTTGCGGTCCGGTGCAGGCGTTGGCGCAGCCGCTGTTGGTGATGATGGCGCGGGCGCGGCCACCGCTGGCGGCGAGATGCTCCTCGCACACGAGCAGCGGCGCGGCCTTGGCCAGGTTCAAGGTGAAGATCCCGGCGGCATTGGCCGCCACGTCGCTCACCACGAGCGAGAGGTCGGGCTTGCCGCTGGCCTTGATGCCGCAGTGCAGGCCGCTGGCGCGAAAACCGGCGGGGGCGGTAATGCCGCCGTCCACGGCGCGGATGTCAGCCACGGCTGCCCACCGCCGAGGCGCCAAGGCCGGCACCGGTGCGAGCCTGTGCGCGATGCACGTCGAGCACGATCGCGTACTGCCCGCAATTGCGGAACAGCGGGCAGGAATGGCAATCGTGCGCAATCTTCTCCGGCACCCAGGTGTGCGGCACGATCGAAAAGCCGAGCCGCACGAAGAACCGGGGGTCGTGCGCGAACGCGCACAGGCGCGTGAACCCGCCGCGGCGGGCGCGCCGGCCGAGCTCATCGACCATCTGGTGGCCAAGCCCCGACTGGCGCGCCTCTTGGCTGACCACCAGCGAGCGCACTTCGGCGACCGTCGCCGACAGCGGGGCGAGTTCCGCGCAGCCGACAATCCGCTCACCCTGGGTCGCGACGACAAACCGGGCCGCATGCGCCGCCAGTTCGTCCTCCGTGCGGGGCAGCAGACGGCCTTCATCGAGGTGTGCGGCGATCAGGGCGTGCAGGGCCGGCGCGTCAGCCAGCGTGGCCGCGCGCAACGCCGTCGCCGGCTTGGCCGGCTGAAAGCGCTTGGCCGCCGCCACGCGGCGCCCTCTTCCCGGTCCGTTATCCACCACAACGCGCATCGTCACGCTTTCACCCCTGCCGTCGATCCCTCGACCCTGACCGACGCCAATGCACCATCGAGAATGCCGATGGCTTCTTCGATATCCGCCTTTGACACCGTGAGCGGCGGCAACATGCGCACCACGCGCTCGGCGGTCCGGTTCACCAGCAGGCCCGCCTTCAGCGCCGCCTCGACCACCGGCTGCGCGTCCACCGTCAGCTCGAGCCCGCGCATGAGGCCGGCGCCGCGCACGGCCTGGACCACCGCGTGCTTGCGCTGCAAATCACCGAGCCGTTGCCCGAACAGCTCGCCGGCGTCGCGAATGTGCGGGGCCAGTGCGTCGAGCTGATCCAGCACGAACAAGGCGGTGCGCGTGGACAGCAGGTTGCCGCCGTAGGTAGTGCCGTGGTCGCCCGGGAAGATTTGTACGGCCACGCGCTCGGCGACCAGGGCGGCGCCGATCGGGATACCCGATCCAATCGCCTTGCCCACGGTGACCAGGTCCGGCGTCCAGCCGAGTGACTGATAGTGAAACGGCCAACCCGTGCGTCCGAGCCCGCACTGAATCTCATCCGCGATCAGCAGCGTGCCGGTCTGCCTGGTCACGCGGGCGATGGCCGCCGCGAACGCCGGCGACAGCGGCCGCACGCCGCCCTCGCCCTGGATGGGCTCGGCGATGATCGCGGCCGTGGATTCGGTGACCGCGGCTTCGAGACCGGCGATGTCGTCCGGCGCCACGAAGGTGACGCCGGGAATCAGCGGCTCGAACGGCTCGCGGTAGTGCGCGTTGGCGGTCACCGACAACGCGCCCATCGTCCGGCCCGAGAAGCCATGCTCCAGCGCGACGTAGGCAGTGCGGTTCTTGACGCCCTGCGAGTACCAGAAGCGCCGCGCGAACTTGAGGCACGCCTCGACGGCCTCGGTGCCGCTGTTGCAGAAAAACGCCCGCTGCAATCCGGACAGGCTCGCGAGCTTGGCCGCGAGCTGACCCTGCAGCGGGTGGTAATACAAGTTCGAGGTGTGAATCAGCGTCTTCGACTGGTCCGCAATCACGGCGGCCAGGCCGGGATGCGCGTGACCGAGCACCACCACGCCGATCCCCGAGATGAAGTCCAGGTAAGCGCGACCGTCGAGGTCGAACAGGCGAGTGCCCTCGCCCCGGTCAAACGCCACGGGCTGTCGCTTGTAGGTCTGAAGCACGTGCTGTGCTTCCAGGGCGGTCACGGTTTGCGCGTTCGTAGTCACGGCTATTTCACGACCCTCGAGGTGGCGGTGGTCTTCTGCAGCGCCACGGCCTTGGCAATCCGGTTGGCATCACGCCCGTCGATAATCACCACGCCGCTCGCGCCCTCGAGCGCGGCCTCGCACGCGGTCAGCTTGGCGACCATCCCGGCGTTGGCGGTCCCCGACGTCACCAGCTTGGCGATGTGCGCCGAATTGAGACGCAGGATCGTCTGCCCGCGCTTGTCGAGCACGCCGGCGGTCGCGCCGGCGATCACCAGGCGCTTGGCCTTGACCCGCTCGGCCAGGCTGCCGGCGAGCGTGTCGGCGTTGACGTTGAACAACTGGCCGTCCTTCGACGCGCTGATGCAGGCGATGACCGGCACATACCCGGCTTTACAGAGCAGTGCGAGCAATTCCGGCGCCGGCGCCTTGGCCGGGGTTCCGACCATGCCCAGGTCAACCGTGTCGCCGCTGGTCGCCTTGTGCGGCGCGGCCTTCTTCACCGGCGCGACGCCGGCATCCGCGCCAGACAGCCCGACCGCGCGGCCGCCGGCGGCGTTGATGGCCGCCACGAACCTCGTGTTGATCGAACCCGCCAGCACCGAGACAACGATCTCCAGCGTCTCTGGATCGGTGACCCGCAGCCCATCAACCTGGCGCTTTGGGATCCCGACCTGCGCGAGGGCAGCGTCGATCTCGCGGCCGCCGCCGTGCACGACGATGAGCGGGCGCTTCTTTGCCGCCCGGGCAATCACCTTGCCGATGGCCGACAACCGTTCGGGGCTCTCGATCAACTCGCCGCCGAGCTTGAGCACGACCGGCCGCTTCACAGCAGACCTGCCTGCTGATCGAACCCGAACATCACGTTGAAGTTCTGGATGGCCTGGCCCGCAGCGCCCTTCACGAGGTTGTCGATCACGCTGACCACGAATACCCGGCCGCCGGCTTCGTCCACCTTCCACCCGATGTCGCAGAAGTTGGTGTGGGCCACGTGCTTGATCTCCGGCAGCGCCTCGCCAGTCAACCGGACAAACGGCGCGCCGGCGTAGGCGCGCTCGAAGGCCGCGGCCACCGCCGCCGCGGTCGTGCCCGGCGCGAGCCGCGTGTACAGGCTCGACAGAATCCCGCGGTCCAGCGGCACGAGGTGCGGCACGAACGTCACCGTCCGGCCAAGCGCCTGTTCCATCTCCGGCGCGTGCCGATGACCGAACGGGTTGTAGGCAGCGACGCTGCCGTAGTTCTCCGAGAAGTGCGTGCGCTCGGACGGCGCCTTGCCGGCCCCGGAAATCCCCGACTTGGCGTCGATCACGATGTCGGCGCCGGACAGTAGCAGGCCCGCCTGCTGCAATGGCAGCAGCCCCAGCAGCGACGCCGTGGGGTAGCAGCCCGGGTTGGACAGCAGCGAGGCCGTGCGAATCGCCTCGAACTCGAATTCGGTCAGGCCGTAGGCGACGCCGTTGGGCAAGGCCTTCGTCGCCGGATACCAACGCGCGCGCGCCGTCGCGTCACGGAGGCGGAATGCGCCCGACAAGTCGATCACCCGCAGGCCCGCGGCGAGAAACAGCGGCGCGATCTCGGCCGAGGCCGCTTCGGGCAGTCCGAGGAACACCGCGTCGGCATTGCCGACGATGGCGGTGGGGTCGAGCGGCACCACGGTGCCGTCCCAGATCCGCGCCAGGGCGGGCAGGCGGCGGGGCGCGCTCGTGGACTGGGAGCCGGTGGCCGCGGTGATGGTGACGTTCGGGTGGCGGGCGAGCAGGCGGATCAACTCCTGGCCGGCGAAGCCGGTGGCCCCAGCCACGGCGACGCGGATGGGCGCATATTGGCCCCGCTGGTCCCCTTCCGTTTCGTTCACCACCTGTGTGTCCATCACCTTGTCTCTACGGGGCGCTGAAAAGTTATGCGCCCAGAAGAATACTTATACATAGCTTATCCAGCCCTGTCAACGCGAAATTGCGAACGATCCATGATCTTGGGTGTATACTGATTCACTCCAACGCATAAATATGAAAACCCAGCGCCTGTCCGCCATCCTGGACGTCGTCGAGCACGAGGCCGTGCGCAGCCAGGAACAACTGCGCCAGCGCCTGGCCACTCGCGGATTCGTCGTGACGCAGGCCACCCTGTCGCGCGACATCAAGGAACTGGGGCTGTTGAAGCGCTCGTCGGACGGCGCCTATCAGCCGTCGTCGGTTGAGGAAACGCCGCAAACCACGGCATTGGGCACGTTGGCGAAGGCGCTCACGGAGTACCTGATCAACATCGAGCCGGTGCAGCAGCTGATTGTGTTGCGGACCGGCGCCGGCCAGGCGCAGCTGCTTGGGCTGGCGATCGATCGGTCGCGGATGCCTGAAGTGGTGGGGACGCTCGCCGGCGACGACACCATCCTGATCATTGCCCGCGACGCGAAGAACGCGCTGGCGGTGGTCAAGACGTTGAGGGACCTCGCCCGGTGAAGAACATCATCGTCCTGGCGTATTCGGGAGGCCTCCGATCGTCGGTGGCCATTCCGTGGTTGACGGATCGTCATGACGCGGAGGTCGTCGCGGTGACGCTCGACCTCGGGCAGTCCACCGATCTGGCCGAGATTCGCGATCGGGCGCTCGGGGCCGGCGCGGTGCGCGCCCACGTGATTGACGCCCGCGACGAGTTTGCCCGCGACTACGTGTGGCCCACGCTCAGGGCCGACGCGCTGTCGGAGGGCCGCTACCCGATGGCCACGGCCATCTCGCGGCCGTTGATCGCGAAGAAGCTCGTGGAACTGGCGCACATCGAAGACGCCTCGGTGGTGGCCCACGGATCATCGGGGCGCGCCGGCACCCGCCTCAACCAGCCCCTGCGCTCGCTCGATCGCGGGCTGCGCTCGATCGACTGTGCTGCTGGGGTGACCGCCGCGCAGGTCGCCGAGTACGCTGACCGCCTGGGCATCTTCGTGCCGGGGCCTGCGGCGGATCGGATTGACGACAACCTCTGGGGCCGGACGATTGGGCGTCCGGACGACGACGCCTCGCAGGAGGCGCCAGAGGCGGTGTATAAGGTGACGCGCGGATTGGCGCAGGCGCCCGACACTCCCGCGGTAGTGGAAGTCGCCTTCGAGCGCGGCGCGCCGACCGGCATCAACGGCGTGGTGATGCCGCCGGCGGAGCTGATCGAGAGCCTGTCAACGATTGCCGGCGAACACGGCATCGGGCGATTCGACCGGGTGAAGAACCGCGCCGACGGGACGCGATCGCGAGTGCTGTATGAAGCGCCGGCCGCCGCCGTGCTTCACCAGGCCCGGCGCGAGCTCGAGCGTCTGCGTTCGTCGGAGAGCCTCAACCGCTTCTCGCCGTCGGTGGCGACGGCTTACGCGGAGGTGCTCGGCCGCGGCGAGTGGTTCGGCCGCCTCCGCCCAGGCCTGGACGCCTTCGTGTCGGCGACCCAGGAAGGCGTGACCGGGTCGGTCCGTGTGAAACTATTCAAGGGCGACAGCCGGGTGGTCGGCCGGTCGCTGAACCCGGTTGAACCTGTCTGAACCTGACTGAACCTTTCTGAACCTGCTTATGTCCCAGCACCTCTGGTCCGGCCGCTTCGATTCCGCTCCGGACCCTGCCGCGTTCGATTTCGGTGTGTCGTTTCCATTCGATCGCCGCCTCTTCGAAGACGACGTGACCGGTAGCCTCGCGTGGGCGGAGGCGCTGGCACGCGCCGGCGTGCTCGACGCCGCCGACGCCACGGCGATTGCCGGCGCGCTCGCGGCCATCCTCGAACAGGGGCGCCAGGATCCGTCGTGGGTCACGGGCGACGACGAGGACGTCCACAGTTTCGTGGAGCGGCAGTTGGTGGCGCGCGCGGGCGACGCCGGCCGCCGTCTGCACACCGGCCGCTCGCGCAACGAGCAGGTGTCGGTCGATCTGCGCCTCTACCTCCGGCGCCGGATTCCGCGACTGCAGCAGAAGCTGCGCGCGGCGATCGCGGCGTTTGCCGACCAGGCCGAGCGGGCCGGTGACGCGCTGATGCCGTCGTACACGCACATGCGCCGCGCCATGCCGGTCCTGGTGTCGCACTTTCTCCTGAGCCACGCCGCCGCGCTCCGCCGCGATCATCATCGGCTCGAGATCGCGCGTGAAGAGGCGAACGCACTGCCGCTCGGCTCCGGCGCGATCGCCGGCACCGGCTACGCCGTTGACACCGCAGCGCTGGCGGCGAGGCTCGGCTTCGCGCGCGTCGTGGCCAACAGCATGGACGCGTCGTCCGATCGCGATTTCGCGGTGAGCTTCCTGCACGCGGTGTCGCTGTCGATGGTGCACCTGTCGCGGATGGCGGAAGACTTCATCCTGATGACCGGCGAGGAATTCGGGTTCTTCGAGCTGGCCGATTCATCCGCCACCGGCAGCAGCATGATGCCGCAGAAGAAGAACCCCGATCCGCTCGAACTGGTGCGAGGCAAGGCGGGCCGCGTCATCGGCCATCTCACCGGGTTCCTGGTCACGATGAAGGGCCTGCCGACCGGCTACAACAAGGATCTGCAGGAAGACAAAGAGCCGCTGTTCGACTCGGAAGACACGCTCGCCGTGTCGCTGGATGCCACCGCCGCCGTGATCGGCAAGCTGACCTTGCACCCCGAGCGGACCGGACACGCCGCGTCGGGACTGCTCCTCGCCACCGACGTCGCGGACTACCTGGTGGCGCGCGGCCTGCCGTTCCGGCAGGCGCACGAGGTGGTTGGCGCGATGGTCAGGACGTTGCTCGCGCAAGGGCGCGACTTCGAGACCCTGTCCTTGGAGGAATGGCGGCAGTCGAGCAGCCTGTTTGGCGACGACGTGAAGGGGCGCGTGACGGCGGCGGCCTCGGTCCGCGCCAGAAAGACGCCGCAATCCACCAATCCCGACGCCGTTTCGGCGGCCCTGGCCGACCTGCGCGCGTGGCTTGCCCGGGGCACGGGCCTCTGATATATTCCGAGTGCCCTGCGCCCTGCGGTCTATCGACCGAACAGGCGCTTCCCGCACTCAACACGACCCTCGGCCGCTCTCGCGTTTGCGGCCCATGGACCAACGGTTCGAAGCAGTAGACAGTACCGATGCGGCTTGGCGGGAAGCCGATCGGGTTTTCGGGGGAGTTGCATGCAAGACCGCCGGTATCGGCCCGGCGACGTGCTGGACGACTATTGTCCGCGCGAGCGCCGCATTACGGACCACGCCGTCGTGGCCATGGTTGACGAAAACGTCCAGCGAACGCGTTGCGGCAGTTGCGACGCCGAGCACGAATACAAGGAGGCCAAGGTCCCGGCGCCACGCCGCAAGACACCGCCGCCCGCGCTGTTCGCGCAAGTGCTGGATGGCCTGCAGGGCTCGACCCCGCGTCCCCAGTCATCGCCACCGCCTGCTCCACTCGTCACCGATCCTGGAACGGGCGCCCCAGTCGCCGCCGCGCCGCCGGCGGCCGAGCCCGCGCCGCCGCTCGCGGCAAACAGCGCGAATGCCGACACACCGCCGGCAGGCAATGACGATCAGGCGCGCGAGGGCGGTTTCCGCCGTTCCCTGATACGCGCCACCTTCCCCAAGGTCGAAGGCGCGCCCCCGGTGCCCCGCGCCCTCCCCGAATTCACCATTCAAACGCTGAACAACCGAGGCCGCACCAACGGCAGCGCGCAGCGCAGTGCCGGAGGCGGCGGCCAGGGCAAGTTCCGTGGCCGGCGCCGGCCCGCCGGCGGCGGCAGCCAGGACAATCTCGGCCCGATGCGCTTTCGCGAACACGGACACGGTCAGGGCGGACAGGGCCAAGGTCAGGGTCAGGGTCAGGGTCAAAGCCAAGGTCAAGGACAAGGACAAGGGCCGGGCGGCGGACGCCGCCGCCGTGGCGGGAAAAAGAATCACTGATGGCAGACTTCACGGGCAAAGTTGGGTTGATCGTCGGCGTCGCGAACCACCGCTCGCTGGCATGGGCCATCGCGCAGGCCACCGCGAGTGCGGGCGCGCAGCTGATCCTCAGCTACCAGGGACGATTCGGAGAACAGGTCGAAGAACTGGCGGCCACGCTGGATCCGAAGCCGTTAGTGCTGCCCTGCGACGTCCAGAGTGACGACGAGATCGCGGCGGTGTTCACGAAGATCGAGCAGGAGTTCGGCGGGCTGGACTTCCTGGTGCATGGCGCCGCGTTCGCGTCACGCGACGAGATCACCGGCGGGTTCCTGAAGACGTCGCGAGACGGCTTCAGGCAGGCCCTCGACATCAGCGCCTATTCGCTAATCGCGCTGACGCGCGGCGCGCAACCGCTGATGGCGGCCCGGGGCGGCGGCAGCGTGCTCACGCTCACGTTCCTCGGCAGCGACCGCGTGTTTCCCAACTACAACGTGATGGGTGTGGCCAAGGCCGCGCTCGAGTCGTCGGTACGCTACCTGGCTGCCGACCTGGGTCCGCAGAACATCCGCGTCAACGCGATCTCGGCGGGACCGGTGAAGACGCTGGCCGCGGCGGGCATCGGCGGGTTCTCATCGATCCTCGGCGTCGTGCGCGAAAAGGCGCCCCTGCGGCGCGCGATCGAGACGTCGGAGGTGGGAGACGCCGCCGCGTTCCTGCTGAGCAACGCCGGACGCGGCATCACCGGTGAAGTGATGATGGTGGACGCCGGATTCCACATTCTCGGAATGTAGCTAGTACTCCTCCGTGAGGATTCGCGTGGTCCTCACGCCAATCCCTTCCAACAAGCCCTTCGTATCGCTGACCAGCCGCGGCGGCCCGCAGATCAGGCACACTGCATCGGTCGATGGCAACGCCGCGCGCAGAAGATCCTGGTCGATGCGGCCCCGGCGTCCCGGCCAGGCGCCCGTGTCATCGCGGGTGACCGTGAAGTGGACCTGCACGCGCGCGGCGTCCCGCAGCGCGTCGAGTTCCGGCCGGAAGGCAAAGGCCTCCGGCGATCGGGCGCTGTAGACGACCGTAATCGCCGGTACGCTGGCGCGCGACAACCGTTCCAGCAACATCGATCGCAATGGGGCAATGCCGGTGCCCCCCGCGACAAACAGCAACGGGTCGGCCAGTGAATCCGCCGGCAGTCCAAAACGGCCGAAGGGACCCTCGACATCCAGCCGGGTGCCAGGCTCGGCCAATTCCAGGTGGGGATCCAGCGCGCCGCTGTCGTCGATTTGCAACAGCAGTTGCATGATGCCGGTCCGCTCGACTTCCCACGGCGCCGAGGCAATGGAGTAGGGTTTCCGCGACGGCGAGCCGTGGAGGCCCACCATCACCGCCTGGCCGGCGGCGAACGCGAACGGCGACGCGCCGGCGTCGAGCCTGATGATGCGGGTGCGGGGCGTCGCGTGAACGATTTCGCGTACCGTGAATGCGGTCGAAGGCACCGCCTCTTACAGTACTCCGAAGCCCGCCCGTTGAATGTCGATCTCGGTAATCTCCTGCGGCGGCGACGGCAGCGGGACGCTCACGGCCGGGAGGCCATCGGTGCCGGTGGCGGCCGGCCGGACCTGCACGCGCTGCTTGCGGCGCGTCTTGTCGCGATACATGCGGCTGTCGGCGGTGGCCAGCAGCGCTTCGTAGCTGTCGCCGTCCTGCGGATAGATGGCGGCTCCCACGCTGATGGCCAGCGGCAGGCGGCGCCCGGGCCGCGCCTCGAACAGCACTTCGTCCACGGTCCGCTGCAACTCGAGCCGCTTGCGGTCCGCTTCTTCCGCGCCGCAGCCCGAGAGGACGACGATGAATTCGTCGCCGGCGTAGCGCACGCAGATGTCGTAGGGGCGAATCGCGGAGCGGAGCACCGTGGCCACTTCCCGCAGGGCGCGGTCGCCGACGTGGTGGCCGTGGTTGTCGTTGATTTCCTTGAAGCTGTCGAGGTCCATCACGAGCAGCGCCACTTCGGCCTTGAGGCGCTCGGCGCGGGCCAGCTCGCGGGTCAGGTGCATGAACATGAAGCGCGTGTTCGGCAGACCGGTGAGCGGGTCGGTCAGCGAGTCTTCCTGGGTCTGCTCGAACACGATCGAGTTGTGGATGACCGCGGAGGCCTGTTCGCTGACGCGGTCGAGCAGGCGGCGGTGGTCGTCCGTGTAGAAGTCGGCTTGGGTCGAGTAGACCGCCAGCGTGCCGATGAACCGGTCGCTGAAGACCAGCGGCGCGACCAGCGCCGATTGCAGCGTGGTGGCGATCGCGGTGAGACCGGCCGCCTCGAACTCCGCGCTTGGGCGGGCGTTGACCAGCGGACGACGGTTGCGGGCGACCCAGCCGGTGAGGCCCTGGCCGGCGCGCACGGTCATGGAGCCGATGGCCTCGGCTTCGACGCCGGTGGCGAAGCGGCAGCGCAGCGTGTCGACTTCCTCGTCGAACAGGAACAACGCGCACGACGAGAAGGGCACCAGGTTTGCCAGCTTCGACGAGATCAGCGCCATCGTGTCCGAGACGCCCAGGCTGGTGCCCATGGTCTGCGCGATCTCGTAGAGCGCGTAGATTTCTCGGTGCGCCAGCGCGATGTCCTCGAACACCGTGCTGCTCTTGGGCGATTCCGGCTGGAAGCCGACGGCCGGGCGTCCGCGCTCGTTGGTCGGCTCGAGCGACAGGCGGCGAGGGGTGGCGGTATCGATGGTGCCGGCCGCCGCCGCCATTTCCGCCTCCATCGTGATGAACATCGCCACCACGGTGGGATCGAGCGCGCGCCCGGCTTCCTGCTGGAGCAGGGAGAGGGCCGCGGTGTGCGTCATCGCCTTGTGATACGGCCGATCCGAGGTCAGCGCGTCGAAGTAGTCCACCACCGACAGGATGCGCGCGCCGAGCGGGATCTCCTCACCCTTGAGGCCCTGCGGGTAGCCCTTGCCGTCCCAGCGTTCGTGGTGGCTGAGAATGAGGGGCGCCACCGGGTACGGGAACGGCACGGCGCTGATGATCTCGGCGCCGACCTGCGGATGCACGCGGATCTTCTGGAATTCCTCCTGCGTCAGCGGGCCCGGCTTCGACAGGATGTGTTCGGGCACGGCCAGCTTGCCGATGTCGTGCAGCAGGGCGGCGGTCTTGACGCCCTGGATTTCGGTGTCGGACATGCCGAGGCCGCGGGCGATGCCCGTGGCATACACCTGGACGCGGCGGATATGCGACTGCGCGGTCTGGTCCTTGGCGTCGATGGCGAGCGCCAGGGCTTCGATCGTGGCGAGGTGCAGGTCCGCCATCTCCTCGACGTGCCGGCGTTCGTCGTCGATGCGCCCGAGGTACACCTTGTAGGTGCGGTAGGTGAGGTAGAGCATCGGGGCGGCCAGCAACGACAGCCAGACGCCGGACGTCATCACCGCCCACACGGCAATAGCGGCGGCGCCGGCGCCAACAAAGTAACTGGGCGCGCTCCACAGAAAATTCTGGTTCCACACGGTCCAGAACGGCTGCTTGGTGGCCAGCGCCACGGCGACCGCGATCAGGCACGTGTTGAACACGAAGTACATCGTCGCGGCGGCGAGGAGCGGCCTGGCGAGTCCAGGGACGTCGTGGGCGAGCGTGCCGGGCACGCCGCCGAGCGCCTCGTAGGCAAAGCCGGCGGCCTGCACGGTGATGGCGAGGCACGCCATGCTGAACAGGGTGCGGTAGACCGGGTTCTTCACCTTCATCCGGAAGGTGCATTGGCTCCACGCGCTCGTGACCGCCACCAGCATCGTTTCGTTCGGCCCCAGCAGCATCAGCGCGGCGAAGTCGACGGCGTACGACACCGACATCGTCGAACCGCTCTTGGCGAGGGGCAGGCTGACCTTGAATGCAGAGGTGACGGCGGAGGTCAGGAGGAGGACGGTGAACAGCAGCGGATTGGCGAAAGTCGATTTTGGCCCGAGCGACACCACGAGCAAGGCGCCGACCGCGACGGTGGCGCCGATATAGAGCCGGGCTGGGAGCGGCAGGGCGCGCATGTGCGCTGGCTAATTCTTACGAACCCCACACCGCCTTGGAACGGGTGGTTTCCGCAACAGACCAAACCGAACCGAAAGACGAATGACCGGGGCGCTGGGGAGCGCGTGACTCATTCACGACCAGCGGATCATACACGACCATAAAGTCATATCGCAACAGAAATCTCTTCAAGAGCGTTGGACTATTGCTCTAACATACTTGTTCGTTGATACTTAAGGCGAAAATAAGTAACGAATTTGTTGTGCAAAGCTGCACGCGAAACCGCATTCGATGAGACATTAGACGACAATATGGACCATCGCGAACGGGCTGGCTCAGCTTCGGCCGCGCCGCCGGCCCGCGCCGGGTGCCGGTTCGAGGCCGTACTCATCGATCTTTCGGTAGAGCGTGCCGCGGCTGATATCCAGCACCTTGGCGGCTTCGAGCTTGTTCCACTCGGTGGCTTCGAGCACGCGAATGATGTGTGCGCGTTCGTTATCGCGAAGCGAGGGAAGGCGGTTGGAGGTCTCTTCCGGGCGCGCCATGGCGTGGCCGTGGAGAAATTCGATGTCGGCCGCGCGGATCGATCGTCCTGGCGCCGACAGCGCGGCGCGCGACACCGTGCTCTCGAGTTCGCGGATGTTGCCGGGCCAGTGATACGAGACCAGCAGCTCCTGCGCCTCGGTCGAGAATAGCTTGGCGTCGAGCGGCAGGCCGTTGGCCGCGCAGTAGCGAGCCAGGAACCGGTTGGCCAGCACGGGAATGTCAACCGCGCGCTCCCGCAATGACGGCAGGCGAATCGCGAACGCGTTGATGCGGTAGTAGAGGTCCTCGCGGAACCGGCTTTCGCGCACGAACATGTCGAGCGGGCGGTTGGTGGCCGAGATCAGGCGAAAGTCGACGTGGATCGACTTGTTGCCGCCCAGCCGCTCGAACCGGTGCTCTTCGAGCACGCGCAGCAGCTTGGCCTGCGCCATCAACGACATGTCGCCGACTTCGTCGAGGAACAACGTGCCGGCGTTGGCCAGCTCGAGCCGGCCGGGCTTGCGGTCGTGGGCGCCGGTGAAGGCACCTTTTTCGTAGCCGAAGATTTCCGACTCGAACAGGCTGTCGGGCAGCGCCGCGCAGTTGACCGCCTGGAAATTCTCGGGCCCGCGCCGTGACAGTTCGTGGATCATTCGCGCGACCACCTCCTTGCCGGAGCCGGTGGGCCCGAGGATCAACACCGCGATGTCAGACTTGGCGGCGGTGCGGATCCACTCGAAGATGGCCAGCATCTTCTCGTCGCGGCCGATCATCTCGCGGAAGCGCTGGACCGACGGCGAGGCCTCTTCGATGCCGAGGTAGGCGCGGCCCTCGAGGAAGATGTCGAGCAGCTTGGCGACCGGTTCCGCCTCGGGGCGGACCGCGTCGTAGGTGGGCGGATCGACCGGGTTGCGGCGGAGGACGCCGAACTCAACCAGTTCGTTGATGCAGTTCTCGACGTCCTGCCGCATGCGCCCGAAGGTCTGCATGAGATGCTCGGCGTCGAATTTCTCCTCGGGCCGCGCCGAGAGGAAGCGCAGGATGCCGGCGCGCAGCGGCGACTGCACGAGTGTCTTGAACCGCGTTTCGATGTCGGGCGGTTCGCCACGGTGGCCGCTCGTGCCGGCGCTGGCGCGGCGCGCGGCGAAGGTCAGGTCATCCACGGGAGACCTCGGCGGCGGGCTGCGTCGCGGCGGACCGGTAGTACTGGCTCTGGTATTGCTCGACGAGCTGCTTCATTCGAATTGCATCGGCCTTCCGGTGCCCATGACACGACACCGGCGTGGTCCCGCCGGTGGTCTCGATGAGCACGTTCGAGAAGAACAGGTTGGTGTCGATGCTGACCGACGCCACGTGGGCCACATGGATCGAATGTTCCTTTCGGCCGACCAGCTCGGGCGTGTAGTGCACGACCGCGGTGGGGGTGATCAGGACCTGCGTCGGGAACAGCCGGTTGCCGCGCGACAGGCGGCTGGCGCGAAACACGTCGCCGTCCGCGAACGGCTGGCCCTTCCACCAAAAAAACAGGACGAAAGCCAAGGCCGCGGCGGCCAGCACACCGGCCAGCGGGATCCAGACGCCGTTTTCCACAGCCCAGATGCTACTCCAAAGGCCGAATCGATGGGCGATCCGCCCGCTCTCGCCCCGGGTTTTGGAATACCCTAGAAGCAATGCCATACCGGTCCCCGGGCGCGCCCAAAGGTCCCAAGTCGTTTCTCAAAGGCAAGCCGATTCGCTACTACCGTCCCAAGGGGAGCGCGGCGATCCGCACCCTCATCGACGAGGGCTTCCAGGCCTTCAACGCGGCGCGGCTCGGGGAAGCGTGCCGGATTTTCGGCGACAAGATGCTGGGCAGGCAGCACGACACGACGATCGCCCTGACCATTGCCGGCGCGATGACGCCCGCGGGCCTTGGCGGGTGCGTGATCGAGCTGATGGAGCGCGGGCTGATCGACTTCATCATCAGCACCGGGGCGAACCTCTACCACGACCTCCATTACGCCCTGAATTTCACCCTGCGCCGCGGCTCGCCCTTCGTGGACGACCGCGTGCTCTACAACGAAGGCGTGATCCGCATCTACGACGTGCTGTTCCCGGCGCAGGTCCTGCTCGACACCGACACCTTCATCCGCGACTTCCTGGTCGCGAGCGGCCTCGAGGGCCCGATGTCGTCGGCGGAAATGCACGAAGCGCTGGGCAAGCACCTGTTGAAGGTGCGGCCCGGCTGCGCGAAGTACTCGGTGGTGGCCTCGGCCGCCAAGTTCGGCGTGCCGGTCTACACCTCGTCGCCGGGCGACAGCTCCATCGGCATGAACGTCGCCTACCACGCGATGATCAATCACGGCACCCTGCAGGTGGATCCCAACAAGGACGTCAACGAAGTCTGCGCGATCATCCAGGCCGCGGAGAAGAACGGCTGCTTGATCCTCGGCGGCGGGTCGCCGAAGAATTTCTACCTGCAGGGCCAGCCCACGCTGTGGGAGGTGTACGGCATTCCCAAGGGCGGCAACGACTACTTCATTCAGATCACCACCGACTCGGTGGTGTGGGGCGGCCTGTCGGGGGCGACGCCCGCCGAAGCGGTGAGCTGGGGCAAGCTGAATCCGAGCGTGCTGCCCGATACCGCGGTGGTCTACGCCGATTCGACGATCGCCTTCCCGCTGTTCTGCGAGTACGTCGTCGGCCACCAGAACGGCCGCCGCAAGCGGAAGGCGCTGCTGCGGCAGCGAACGGCCATGCTCGCCGACCTCGAGCGCGAGGCGCGCAAGCGGATCAAGACACGCGAGAAGAAGGCCAAGGCCTGACGCCTGAGGTATGGGAACCCTGTGGTCGGAGCTGGGCCCGGTCGCCGAGTCTGCCGCGGACCGCCCGCGAGTCTACGCCGACGCCAACGTGCCGTCCGGCGTCGTCCGATTCATGCGCGAGCACTTGCAGTGGGACGTCCTTTTTGTGATGGAACAGCCAGACCTTCGGCGGGCGCGCGACACCGAGCACTACCGGCTGGCCCGCCAGCTTCGCCGGACGCTGGTGACGCTCGACCGCGATTACCTCGACGACCGGCGGTTTCCGCCGCAGCACGGCTCCGGCGTGCTGGTGATTGCCGCCGCCGACGAACGCGGACTGACGCGGCTGCTCGATCGCGTCGATCGGCAGTTGTTCGCCGCGGCGCCGTTGCCCCTCGACGGGCGCAAACTGCATGCCCACATTGACTGGCAGCCCGAACATGCGTGAACTGACGCTCGGAATCGATCTCTCGGATCTCGTGGCGCGCGTCGTCGTGGTCAACGACGGCGGGCACGTTCTCGCGCGCGGTGAGCTGCCGTCGTCGGTCAGCCACCTCGCCCACGGCGTTCGCGATGCCGCTCGCCGCGCCCTTGCCGGCGCCGGCGCCAAGGTCGCGGCGCTGGCCGTGGCGCTGCCGCAGGCCGGCGATCCGGTGCCGGCCGACATTGCCACCGCCCTGGCTGAGGCGGCGCCCGGCGCGCGGGCGGCCATTGCCGTTGCCGCCGGCACCGCGGCGGCGATCGCCGAGCAGTGGTGCGGCGCCGCGCGCGGGCTCAAGCAGGTGATCTCCTGCTCGATTGGCGAGCACGTGACCGCTGGCCTGCTGATCAACGGCGAGCCATGGCTCGGCGCGCACGGCCTGGCCGGCTCGGTCGGCTGGCTGGCGCTGAACCCGGTTGAGCGCGAAGACTACCGGCGCTGGGGCGGGCTCGAGGCCGAGGTCGGGGCCGCGGGCATCGTCCGGCGGCTCGTCTGGCGCATCAAGTCCGGCGACCGCTCCGCGGTCGCCGACAACGTCGGCGGGGATCTCACGCGCATCACCGCGGACGACGTGTTCCAGGGCGCGCGCGCGGGTGATGGCGTGTGCATCTCGGTGGTCCGCGACACCGCGAAATACGTCGGCATGGCGGTGGCGAACCTGGCGACCATGCTGGACCCGGAGGTGGTCGTGCTCGGCGGCACCATCGCCGCGTCGGGCGACCTGATGCTCGAGGCGATCCGCGTCGAGTGCACCCGCCGCCTCCGGCCGGCGCAGGCTGAGCGCGTGAAGATCGTGCTGTCCACGCTTGGCGCCGACGCGGTGGCCATTGGCGCCGCGCGCGCCGCCGCGCGCCCTTCCCCATGATGGTGCTGGCCGGCGCGGACCTGGTCCTGCCGGATCGCGTGCTCGCGCGAGGCTCACTCGTTATTCACGACGGCCGCATCGAGGCCGTTGAGGCGCGCGTGATCGACGGGCCCGCGGGAAGCACGCGGGTCGATTGCTCCGGGCAGGTGATCGCCCCGGGTTTTATCGACGTGCACGTCCACGGTGTCGAGGGCATCGACGTGCTCGACGGCGGCAACGCGGTGGCCGAGGTGGCCGGACGTCTGCCGAAGTTCGGCGTCACGGCCTTTTGTCCGACCTCGGTGGCCTGCACTCCCTCCATGCTGGCTGAACTGCTCGCCGCGGTGCAGGCCGCCCGGGCGTCTCGCGCGCCGCGCTCGGCCCGGGTGCTGCCGGCGCACCTTGAAAGCAACTTCATCAACCCCGACTGGAACGGCGCGCAGCCAGGGCGCTGCCTGCGGCTTCCGCCGTCACAGAAGTTGGAGGTTGGAAGTGAGAAGGTGGAAGGGGAGTTCAGCGCCGCCGCCATCCTGGACGTGATTGCGGCCCATCGATCGGCGGCCGGCATCGTCACGCTCGCGCCGGAACTGCCAGGCGGCTTGGACCTGGTCCGCGCCCTGGTCGCCGCCGGACATCGCGTGTCGATTGGCCACACCGGTGCCACCTACGACGAGGCGCGGGCGGCGATCGAGGCGGGGGCGCGCCACGCCACGCACCTGTTCAATCGCATGTCGTCGATGACCTCCCGTGCCCCGGGTGTGGTGGGGGCCGTGCTCGAGTCCGACGCGGTCGCCGCGGAGATCATCTGCGACGGCTTCCACGTGCACCCGGCGCTCGTCGCCCTCGCCGTCCGCATGAAGTCAGCCCGCCGCATGATGGCCATCACCGACGGCACCTCCGGGTCGGGCCTGCCAGTCGGCTCGCGCTCACGGCTGGGCGAGCAGGAAATCATCGTCACCGAGCGTACCGCCGAGCTCGAAGACGGCACGCTCGCCGGCAGCATCCTGACGATGGATGCGGCGTTCAGGACGCTGGTCAATCGTGTGGGTGTGTCCCTGCCGGACGCGGTCCGGATGTGCGCCACCACGCCGGCGTCGGAGCTGGGGCTGGTTGAGGTCGGGTCGATTGCCGCCGGAATGACGGCGGACCTGGTCGTGTTTGGCCCTGACCTGACGGTGCGACAGACCTACCTCTCGGGCGTGCCCGCCTTGGAACACTGATCGCAACCTGTCCGTCTATCTGCCTGAGGTGCTCATGAGGTTCACGATCCATCGCCCACTGCCTGTTGCGGGTGTGCTGCTGCTCGCGTCGACGGTCTTGGCGGGTTGCGAGGTCAACCTCAATACCGAGGGCCTGTCGGCACGGGAGACCAAGAATTTCAAGGTCACGGGCCAGCCGCAGGTTGAGCTCGACACCTTCGACGGCGCCATCGAGATCCACTCGTGGGACCGCCCCGAGGTCGAAGTGGAGATCGAAAAGCGCGCGATGGAGCAGTCGCTGATCGATCAGATCAAGGTCGAGGCCACCCAGCAGGGCGACAAGATCGTGCTCAAGGTCACCGGGCCCTCGCGGACCGAGTTCGGCGGCCTCACCATCGGCGTGCACATCTCGCCCACCGCGCGCCTGCGCGTCGTGCTGCCGCGCTCGAGCAATCTCGTCGCCCGCAGCGGCGACGGTTCGATTCGCGCCGAAGCCATCGACGGCAAGATCGTGCTCAACACCGCCGACGGCAGCGTGACGGCGACCCGGCTGTCTGGCGACATCCAGATCAGATCGGGCGACGGCTCGATTCGCCTCGACAAGGTGACCGGCAAGATCGACTTGGAAACCGACGACGGCAGCATCGGGCTGGAGGCCAAGCCCACCGTCCTGCACGTCAAGACCGGCGACGGCTCGATCCGCGCCCAGATCGACGTTGATGCCGTGATGGCCGACAACTGGGATCTCACCACCGGTGATGGCAGCGTCACGCTGACCTTACCGGCGGCCTTCAACGCCGAGCTCGATGCCGAAACCAGCGACGGCTCGGTGCGATCGTCGCACCCGCTCCTGGACGATGGCCGCGACGAGCGCCGCAGCGGCGAGGACGGCGACGAACGGCGCGAGCGCCGGCGCGTCATGCGCACCCGCATGGGCGACGGCGGCAAGACGCTCCGCGTGCGCACCGGCGACGGCACCATTCGCATCGA
>CAYHCX010000001.1:0-6344 GCA_964355095.1 uncultured Acidobacterium sp. | reverse complement strand
GCGACGGCGGCAAGACGCTCCGCGTGCGCACCGGCGACGGCACCATTCGCATCGAACGGTAGCGCCCCGCAGGCCAGCCGGTCGCGTTGAGCGGCGCCGCGTGTTGGGGCTACCGCGGCGCGGGGTTGGCGTAGGCGCTCGGATCGGCCACGCCCGCCGCGGCAAACGCATCGCGCCGCTCGCGGCACTTGCTGCACAGCCCGCAGTGCATGGGCAGCGCACCCGATGCACCCGATGCCCCTGATGCACCCGCCGAAGGATTCATGCACGACAGCGTGAGCTCCAGCGGCACGCCGAGCTCGACCCCGCGGCGAATGACCTGCTGCTTCTCCCAGTCCAGGAACGGCGCGGCGATCTCGATGCGGTGATCGAGTCCCAGCGACAGGGCGGCCGCCATCGCCGTGAAGAACTCGGGCCTGGCGTCGGGAAATGGATTGCCGGCCAGCGGCCCCAGGGCGATGCGGTGCGCGCCGGTCCGCGTCGCGACCACGGCCGCTTTCGTCAACAGCACGAGGTTGCGTCCGGTCAGGTAGACGTCTTCGTCGGGTGTGTCGTAGGCCGGCGGCACGCCGCGAATGGCCCAGTGCGTGGGTGGGTAGACATCGCGCATCGTGAACTCGACGCGTGACAGCGGCAGCACCTTTCCGTTGAAGGCCGGCGTCGTGAGCAGGCGCTCGATCACGGCGAGCTCGCCCTGCTCCCACGCGAGCCCCACGCTCACGTAGACCGGTTGCACGGTGGCGTGCTGGGCCTCGTGCGCGGCCAGGACCGCGCTGTCGAGCCCGCCCGAAAGTAGGACCAGCGTGTTCATGCGGCTATGATCGACGCCTCGTGATCATAGTCTTTGATCTGGACGGCACGCTGATCGATTCGGCGCGCGACCTGGGGGAGGCCGCCAGCGAACTGGTGCAGGGCTTCGGCGCGCCGCCGCTCTCGGTGTCGCAGGTGGTGACGATGGTCGGCGACGGCGCGCCCATCCTCGTGCGGCGCGCGCTGGAACGGTCGGGGCTCAATCCCGACATGCCCGGCGCCCTCGAGCGGTTCCTGCAGATTTACGATCGGCGGCTGATGGACCACACGGTGGCGTACCCAGGCATCCACGAGGAGCTCTCGCGGGCGGTGGCGCGCGGACCCCTTGCGGTGCTGACGAACAAGCCGCTGGGCCCGTCGATCGGCATCCTCGAGGCGCTCCACCTGCGCGGCTATTTCACCCGCATCATCGGTGGCGATGGCGAGTACGGGCGCAAGCCCGACCCGGCCGGCCTGCTCGCGCTTCGCGCGCTGGCCCCGGGTGAGCCGGTGGTGATGATTGGGGATTCGCCGGTCGATGCGAAGACGGCCGTCGCGGTCGGGTGTCCGTTCGTGTTCGCGCGCTACGGGTTTGGCGCGGCGAAGTTCGGGCCGCAGCCGCCGGAGACGCGGCTGATCGTGGATCACCCGCGGGAGCTGTCCGCGGTGCTCGACCTTATTCGGTAACGAGGAGCTTCGATGCGGCCCGCGCGCCAATCGTGATGCGCGCCTCGTCCGGCCCCTTCAGCCGCACGCTGTCGGACACCTCGTCGCGCGCCTCGACCTCAATGGTCTGGCCCGGCTTGAGGTTGTGGCTTTCGATGAACCGCAGGAACGCGGCGTCCTGGTCGGTGACGCGCGCCACGGTGACGCGGGTGTGCAGCGGGCAGGTCAGCAGGGTCTCGAGCGTGCGGTGGGGCAGCTCACCGTCGGCGGTGGGGATGGGGTCGCCGTGCGGATCCACCTCGGGTTGGCCGAGCATCTCGTCGATCCGCTCGATCAAGCGGTCCGACACCACGTGCTCCAACTGCTCCGCGTCATCGTGCACCTCGTCCCAGTTCATGCCGATCACCTGGACCAGGAACAGTTCGATCAACCGGTGGCGGCGCAGCACGCGCGCGGCGAGCTTCTGGCCGGCGGAGGTGAGGCGCACCCCGTTGTACGGCTCGTAGGTCACGAGTCCGGACTCGGCCAGGGTCTTGACCATTGTGGTGGCGGTGCCGGGCGCGATGCCGAGCGAGGCGGCCAGCTGGCCCATCGGCATGAGCTTCTGGCCCGCCGCCAGGTGGGTCTCACCGACGTAGATCGCCTTGAGATAGTTTTCGACGGTGCTCGACGGAAGCATCGATTTTTCAGCATGTTACCAAACTTCTCCGCATCGGCGAGTTGACTTTTCGCACGCTGACGTGATTTAATTTTGAGTAATCAAAATCAATGATGTACTTCCTGCTGCTGATCGTGATTGGGCTGGTGGTGTTTGCGCCTGTTTACGGGGTGGCGGCGCGGGTCCGAAAGCATCGGCTGGCGCTGGCGCGCGAGCGCACGGAGAACGCACTCAAGCACCTGCTGCGGCAGGCCACCGAGGGCAACACCTCGTCGTTCGCTTCATTGCAGGGCGTGCTGCGCATGGGCGATCGCCAGTTGATGGCGCTGACGCAGCGTCTCGAGCGTGAGGGCCTGGTGCGCTCGGAAGGCACGCAGTTCCAGCTGACGCCCGACGGCGAGCGCGTCGCCCTTCACGTCTTGCGCGCCCACCGCTTGTGGGAGCTGTATCTCGCCGACGAACTGGGCGTCCCGATCGATCGCGTGCACGAGCAGGCCGAGCGCGCCGAACACGGTCTCAGCAAGGAACAACTCGATCGGCTGTCGGCGGCGATGGGCCATCCCGAACTGGATCCTCACGGCGATCCGATTCCCACCGGCGACGGATTGGTCCCGGAGTCACCGGGCACTCCGCTCGCCGCGTGGCCGCCGTCCACGCCGGGCCGCATCGTGCACCTCGAGGACGAGCCGCCGCTGGCCTTCGCGCAGCTGTCGGCCGAGGGGCTTCGTCTCGGCCAGATCGTGCGCATCATCGACCGGTCGCCGACCCGGGTGGTGCTCAGCGACGGCGAGAACGAGTATCGCCTGGCGCCGATGGTGGCCGCTAACGTTCACGTCGTCGCGGTGACGGCGACCGAACCGGTATCGACGGCGTGGCCGGAAGGGGTGATTCCCCTCACCGGCCTCCCCTCCGGCGCGTCGGCGGAAGTGGTGGCGCTCGATCCGGCGTTCCGCGGCTTCGCCCGCCGGCGCCTGCTCGACCTGGGCTTCACGCCGGGGGCGCGCATCCGCAGCGACCTGGCCACCTTTGCGGGAGACCCCCGCGCGTATCGGCTGCGCGGCACCACCATCGCGCTCCGGCGCGAGCAATCGGATCACGTGCTCGTCAAGCGGCTGGCCTGACGAAGAACTGAGACCCCATCATGAGCGTCGAACACAACTGCGAGACCTGTCCGGTGCACGCGGAGATGGCCCAACTGGGCGCCGCCGTCGGGGCTTACGATCGGGTCGTCGCCCTCGCCGGCAATCCCAACACCGGCAAGTCCACGCTGTTCAACTCGCTGACCGGCCTGCGCCAGCACACCGGCAACTGGCCCGGCAAGACGGTGACGCGCGCCGAAGGCGGCTTCCAGTTCGGCGGCGTGCGCTACAAGCTCGTGGACCTGCCGGGCACTTACTCGCTGCTGTCGGCCTCAGACGATGAGGAAGTGGCAAGAAACTATCTGCTGTTCGGACGTCCGGACTGCACCGTGGTGGTCGTGGACGCGAGCGCGCTCGAGCGCAACCTCTACCTGGTCCTCCAGGTGCTGGAGATCACCGATCGCGTGGTGGTGGCGGTGAACCTGATGGACGAAGCGAAACGTCGCGGCGTCAGCGTTGACACGCGCAGCCTCGCGCGCGACCTGGGGGTGCCGGCGGTTCCGATCGTGGCGCGCACCGGCGAGAACATGATGGCGCTGCTCGGGGAGGTGGCCGCGGTCGCGTCGGGGGAGACGGTGACGCAGCCGCTGCGTTCCAAGGGGACGCCGGAGTTCGAGCGCGCGGTCAGCACGCTGGTGCCGATGATCGAAGCGGCGGCGCCGGGCGTGCCAAACGCGCGATGGATCGCCATTCGCCTGCTCGATGGCGACGTGCCGGTCGAAGAAGCGCTGGCCAGCGGCCGGCTCGCCGAACTGGTGGTCCGCCAGCAGGCGCCTGACGCTCGCTTCAGCCGCAAGATTGCGCTGCAGGGAGCGCAGTGAGCGAGCGCCTGGCCGCCACCACCGGCGACATCATCCGCGAAGCCGCGGCGCTGCGCCGCTCGCTGGAGGCGGGCTTCCGCGAGGAGGTCGTGACGTCGCTGTACGGTGAGGTCGAGCGCATCACGCGGCGGGCCGTGCAGGATTCCGGGTCGCGGCCGCTGGAACTCGATCAGCGCATCGACCGCATCGTCACGTCGCGATGGCTCGGGCTGCCGCTCATGCTGGTGGTGCTCGCGGTGATCTTCTGGCTGACCATCGTCGGCGCGAATGTCCCGTCGCAGATGCTGGCCCAGGGGTTCTTCTGGTTCGAGGACCTGGCGGCGGGCTGGTTCACGCGGCTCGGCGTGCCGTGGTGGATCACCGGTTTCGTGTGGCACGGCGTCTATCGCGGCCTGGCGTGGGTGATCAGCGTGATGCTGCCGCCGATGGCGATCTTCTTCCCGCTCTTCACCATTCTCGAGGACCTCGGCTATTTGCCGCGCGTCGCCTTCAACCTCGACTACCTGTTCAAGCGGGCGGGCGCGCACGGCAAGCAGGCACTGTCGATGGCGATGGGCTTCGGCTGCAACGCCGCCGGCGTCATTGCCACGCGGGTGATCGACTCGCCGCGCGAGCGGCTGGTCGCGATCCTGACCAACAACTTCGTGCCCTGCAACGGCCGCTTCCCGACGTTGATCATGCTCGCCACGGTGTTCGTGGCGGCGGCCTTTCCGCCGGCGGTGGCGTCGCTGGTGGCCGCCGGGTCGGTGGTGGCCATCGTCCTGGTCGGGGTGGCGTTCACGCTGGTCGTGTCGTGGGCGCTGTCGCGGACGGTGCTGCGGGGCGAGGCCTCGGCGTTCACCCTTGAACTGCCGCCCTACCGCCGGCCGGCCGTGGCGCGCATCCTCTACACGTCGCTGATCGACCGCACCCTGTTCGTCCTGTGGCGCGCCATTGTCACCGCCGCCCCGGCCGGCGCGGTGATCTGGCTGCTGGCCAACATCTCACCAGGCGGCATCAGCCTCGCCACCCGGACTGCCGTGTTTCTCGATCCGCTCGGTTGGGCCATCGGCCTCGACGGCGTCATCCTGCTGGCCTACATCATCGCCATTCCGGCGAACGAGATCGTGGTGCCGACGATGTTGATGGTCTACATGTCCCAGGGCATGATGACCGAGCTCGATTCACTGGACGGCCTGCGCGTGCTGCTGGTTGACGAGCACGGCTGGACGATGCTGACCGCAGTGAATCTCATGCTGTTCTCGCTGCTGCATAACCCCTGCGCGACGACCATCATCACGATCTACAAGGAAACGCTCAGCGCCAAGTGGACGACCATTGGCGCCCTGATGCCGCTGGTCCTGGCGTTTGCGGTGACCTTGCTGACCGCCGCGATCGCCCGCATGTTCCTTGGTTTCTGAATGTCGCTGCCAACGGCGTTCGACTCGCCCGAACGCAAGCGCGCTCACGCGCGCGCCCTGTTCGCGACCATTGCCGATCGCTACGACTTGATCACCGCGGTGCTGTCGTACGGACAGGACGCGCGGTGGAAGCGGCGGCTCGTGCGCCTGGCCCGGGTCAAGCCCGGCGAGCGCGCGCTCGACCTGGCCTGTGGCACCGGCGACATCGCGTTCGCGGTGGCGGCCAAGGGCGCGCGGGTGACCGGGCTCGACATCACGCCACGCATGCTCGAACTGGCGGCGCGGAGATCCGGGGCGGCGACGTTGCTGGCCGGCGACATGACCAGCCTGCCGTTCACGTCGCAGACCTTCGACCTGGTCACCACGGGCTACGGCTTGCGCAACGTGCCGGACCTCAACACCGCGATCGACGAAATCGCGCGCGTGTTGCGTCCAGGCGGGCGGCTGCTGTCGCTCGATTTCAATCGTCCGCGGGCGGCCGTGGTCCGCATCGCCTACCTGTCGTACCTCACGGTGGTCGGGTCCGCGCTCGGCTGGCTCCTGCACCGCGACCCCGACACGTATCGCTACATCCCGGCTTCGATCCGTCGCTACCCCGGCGCCGAAGGTGTGGCCGCGCTGCTGACATCACGGGGCTTCAACGTCCGTGTCATCCCGCTACTGTTCGGGTTGATGTCACTGCATCTCGCCGAACGCCGCTAACGCTTCCCGGCCAGGGGCCGATGAAACAGACAGGACACAGACGAATGCTGTGCAGATGCATGCACCTGCGTTCACTCCTGGGCACTACCGAAGGCACCAACCCCTTGGCACCTGAGGCACCCTAGGCACCCTAGGCACCCTAGGCACCTTAGGCACCTTAGGCACCTTA